>CP072107.1:1632500-1932500 GCA_022870705.1 Oscillospiraceae bacterium CM | reverse complement strand
GTTTTTGGCGCTGCTCGTTGGCGAGGCGCTGCCGGAGCTTCCCTGCCAGTATAAAGATTACGCCAGCTGGCATAACGAGCTCTTGGAAACGGGCGTCTTTAAGGAACAGGAGGCTTATTGGGTCTCCAGATTTTCTGATGAGATACCGGTACTGAATATGCCGGTTGATTTCCAAAGGCCCGTCCATCGGACAAGCGGCGGCAGAAAAATGTTTTTCGATCTCGATGCGGACATGACTTCGCGTCTGAAAACGCTTGCCGCAGAAACGGGAACCACCCTGTATATGGTTTTGTTTGCCGTTTATACGGTGCTCCTGCACCGCTATACCGCGCAGGAGGACATTGTTATCGGCATCCCTGTCGAAGGCCGTTTGAACGCAGATGTATCAAACCTGGTGGGCATGTTTGTCAACATGCTCCCGATCCGAAATTGCCCCAACGGAGACAAAACATTTTTGCAGCTGCTGCAGGAGGTGAGAGAGAGCCTTCTGACGGCCTATGAAAACCAGGAATACCCATTTGAGCGATTAGTCGATGTCTTGAAAGTCAAAAGAGATCTGGGCAGAAATCCGCTGTTTGACACATCTTTCGTCCTACAGAATTTTGATCTGTCCGCGCTTCCTGTCAAGCCGTTTGCCGGTCTGTCCTCCAAATTTGATTTGTCAGTTGAAGCTTTTGATCGCGGAGAGACGATTGCCGTTTATATCGAGTACTCAACCGACCTTTTCGAGGCGGTGACCATCAAAAGGCTGTCGGAGCATTTTGAAATTTTGGCAGGCGATATCAGCCACGCACCTTGGAAAAAACTTTCTGATTTTGATATATTGCCAGACAAAGAGCGCAACTTGCTTTTAAACGTTTTCAGCGGGATCGAAGCCGAATACCCGCAGGATCAGACGCTGCAGTCCATTTTTGAATATCAGGTGTCTGTAACGCCAGACAATATCGCCGTCGTATCCGGGGATATCAGTCTGACATATAAGCAGCTCAATGCCAAAGCCAATCAGCTTGCCCGGTTATTAAGAGAAAAAGGCGTGGGGCCGGATAAGATCGTTGCCATTTCCCTATACCGGTCCGAAATGATGATCGTGGGTCTGCTTGCCATTTTGAAGGCGGGCGGTGCCTATCTGCCGATTGACCCCGATTATCCGGAGGACAGAATCCGCTATATGCTGGAAGACAGCGGGTCGGCGTTTCTGTTGACGCAGGGTGGGCTAACAGAAAGATGGCATTTTGATATTGAGATCATTAATATTGATGATGCCAACATCTACAGCGGCAGTGAAGAAAATCTCTCCGGTATTAATCAACCGACAGATATTGCCTATGTCATCTATACGTCCGGTTCCACCGGCCGCCCCAAAGGCGTTATGATTGAACATAAAAATGTCGTCCGCCTTCTATTTAACGATCACTTCGAATTTATGTTTTCAGAAAAAGATATATGGACATTATTCCACGCATTTTGCTTTGATTTTTCTGTTTGGGAAATGTACGGTGCGCTTCTTTTTGGCGCGAAACTTATTGTGATTTCAAAAAATGATGCTATGGATACAATGTCGTTTCTGAAGATTCTGAAAGAAAAAAAAGTGACGGTTTTAAATCAGACTCCCGGCGCATTTTATAACTTGGCAGCTGAAGAATGTAAATATGCTGATACCAAATTGGCGTTACGATATGTCATTTTTGGCGGAGAGGCATTAAAACCTTATTTAATCAAACAATTCAAACAAAAATATCGTAATACAAAGTTTGTTAATATGTACGGCATAACAGAGACGACTGTTCATGTAACATTTAAAGAAATTGACGATTTTATGATTGAAAGCAATGTCAGCAATATTGGCCGTGCAATTCCGACATTAAAAGTTTATATCCTGGACAAATATTTGAAATTGCTTCCCATAGGTGTGCCGGGGGAATTGTGTATTAGTGGCGAAGGTGTTGCACGGGGATACTTAAATAATAAGCCCTTGACAGATATGAAATTTGTTGAATCTCCATATAACAAAAATGAAATCATTTATCGCTCTGAGGATCTAGCCAAAATGTTGCCATCTGGTGAAATTGAATATTTAGGAAGAATTGATAATCAGGTAAAGGTAAGAGGCTACCGTATTGAATTAGGTGAAATTGAATTTGCGCTATTGCAACACCCTGAAATCAAAGAGGTCTTTGTTGGTGCATTTGAAAATAAAGCAGGAGATAAGAGAATCCACGCGTATTATCTGGCAAAAAGAGAATTATCTATACATGAATTACAGACATTTCTGAACTTGTATATACCTGAACATATGATACCGTCTTATTTTGTTAAATTAGAAGAAATGCCACTAAACATCAATGGCAAGATAAATAAAAAAATGCTGCCGAAATTTGAGCTGGTTATTACAGATGAATTTATAAAGCCTCGAAATGATGTTGAAAAATTAGTGCATGACATTTGGGCTTCCATTCTAGGAATTGAAAATATCAGTATAAATTCGAATTTCTTTGAACTGGGAGGTGATTCCCTCAGTGCTATTAAAGTTCTAGCATCCTTGCCGGATAAATATTTGGGAGTTTCACTTGTTGATTTTTATAATTTTTCAACAATCATGCAATTTTCTGAAAAAATTCTCAAGATTTCAAATGAAAATAATATTCTTATAAAATTAGCTTCTGGTAGAAATGCAAAGAAGACTGTTGTTTGTTTCCCATATGGTGGCGGTAATGTTATTTCATTTCGAGATTTAAGTGAATCAATTTCTGCACAATCTGATCAATTTGATATATATGCTGTCAACTTGCCAGGTCATGCTTTTGTTGAAGAGAAATTCATTGATATTTATGAAGCTGCAGAAAAAATTTCAGTAGAAATCTGCAACAATTTTAAAAATCAGATAATATTATATGGACATTGTGTTGGAAGCGCGTTAGTACTTGAAACAGCAAAACGAGTTCTTTTAAAGGGTTTTCATATAAACGAAATCTTACTTGGTGCGACGTTACCCCCACTCTTTTCGGGAATTCTTGGATGTTTTTATGATCCATGGATTTTCTACTCAGACAAAAAGATATTCGAATATTTACATAACATTGGGCTGAATAGAACAACATTTGATGAAAAGTATTCGAGAGCTATTATTAGAGCATTCCGGCATGATGCAAAATGCTTTTATCGATATTTTTACGATATCAGCAAGAAGAAAGATCAAAGGCTTGATGTACCAGTTGTTTGTATTTTTGGAGAAAAAGACGATGTCACAAAAAGCTATGAAATCAAATATAAAAAATGGAGAAAGTATGCAAAATCTGTAACGTATAAAGTAATTCAGAATGCAAGTCATTATTTTTTAAATACGCATTATAATCAATTGGCAGCCATATTTCTCGAAGTGCTCTAGCGTATGAAGGTGAGGGTTGAATGCAGAATATTGTTCCGTTTATTATTTTACATCTGTCGATCGTATTAGTGGTGAGTCTCTTTATTAGCATATTAAAGATAAAAAACAAAAAATATCTACATTACTATTCTGCGGCAACCGTTTTTTGTATACTTATTTGGGCTTTGGGGTCTTTAATTGAAGAATACGCTGCATTTTATTTTTTATATAAAGGGATGATATTTACAGATATATCCTTTTCGGCTGTCAGTTTTATTCCTGTCTGCTTTTTCTTTGTGAGCATTTCCTTCGCAAAGTCGATTAAGAAAGGGTATTATTTATTTTTCATTGTTCCCCTCGTTTCCGTGATCCTTCTTTGGACAAATGGATATCACCATTTATTCTTTGTCAAATTCTCAACC
This sequence comes from Oscillospiraceae bacterium CM, assembly GCA_022870705.1. Taxonomy (NCBI): domain Bacteria; kingdom Bacillati; phylum Bacillota; class Clostridia; order Eubacteriales; family Oscillospiraceae; species Oscillospiraceae bacterium JHJ. The sequence continues at coordinate 1,928,714 of CP072107.1, read as the reverse complement.
ATCAGCAGTGAAATCGTCAAGGGCCCATACCTGATTTTTGAAACGCTTTTTTCGTACATCTTCAATGCTATTGCCCTATATATTCTGATTTTCTATTCTATTAAGAACTCCGGCTTTTTCTCTCGGCAGTCAATTATGATTATTATCGGGGCTCTTTTCCCTTTGATCGTTGATATCTTATTCGTGCTTGATCTTTTCGAAATACCGCTCTATATGGAAACAGTCGCCTTCTCCATCGGCGTGTTCTTCTTTATGATCGCAATTAACAGGTTTGGCTTTCTTGGGGTTGTGCCGATTGCGCTTCAAACGGTCGTTGACCATATATCGGACTTCTATGTTGTCATCAACGAAGATAGGGAAATTATCGATTTTAACAAGCCCTTTGTGGATTATTTTAAAAACATAGCTGTGATTGCCAGAAAAGACAAATTAGAAGATCTGCTCATGCAAGTTGACCAATTAGCAACTCAAAAGTATGAAACATTCTTGAATTTTATTGACGAAGCCGTCAAATCAAATAAAACGGTCAGCTTTGAGAATCAATTTGTTTCAAATTCATTCGATAAAATAGTTACGGTTGAAATAACACCGATTTACAGTAATGCTCTGTACAAAGGTACTGTTATATTATTCAAAGACATCACCGAACAGAAAAAGGACGCCGAACTCATCGCAAAAACACAGCTCATGCTCATCGAAAGCGAACACCTGGTATCCTTGGGGCAGCTTGTCGGCGGCATTGCGCATAATCTGAAAACGCCGATCATGTCCATTTCAGGCGGTTTGGAGGGATTATCTGATCTCATAGAAGAATATGACGAATCGATTGGGGATGACGAAATTACACCGGAAGATCATCATGAGATCGCCGGAGAAATGCGGGCTTGGATCGGTAAAATGAAGGACTATACCGCCTATATGTCCGATGTCATCTCAACCGTCAAGGGTCAGGCCGTCCAGCTCACGGCGTCGACCACCGATTGGTTTACCCTGAGAGAGCTTTTAAAGCGTATTGAAATCCTGATGAATCATGAGCTCAAACGCTTCTCCTGCCATCTCAGGGTTCACTGCACAACCGATATGGATCAGCGAATAAAGGGTGAAGTCAACAGCCTGATCCAGGTTATCAACAATCTGATAGCCAACAGCATCGACGCTTATGAAGGAAAAGAAGGCGTTATCGAATTCATCATCAAGAAGGTCGACTCAATGGTGCTGTTTGAAATCAGAGATTATGCAAGCGGAATGACAGAAGAGGTTCAAAACAAGCTTTTTAAGGAAATGATCACGACGAAAGCCAAAAACGGAACGGGACTTGGGCTCTATATGTCCTATTCCACAATTACCGGGCGGTACGGCGGAAAGATGTGGTTTAAATCGGTCGCCGGTCAGGGAACATCGTTCTTTGTATCGGTACCGGCGGCTTAGGCCGGGGGGATTTAGGTATGAGAAGAAGAAAGACAGAAAAGGAAACCGAGTTTAATATTCTGGCGCTTGACGATGAAGTTGGTATCATCGATTCTCTGGCTGTCGTTTTAAGACGCAACGGATACGGATTTGAGGGCATGACCTCGCCGTATGATGCGTTAGCACGTCTGAAAACAGATGCCTTCGATTTACTGATTTTGGATTATATGATGCAGCCGATCAATGGTGATAAAGTTGTTGAGAAAATCAGAGAGTTCAATAAGGACTTATATATCCTTCTGCTAACAGGGCATAAGGATATGGCGCCGCCTGTTGAAACGATCAAAGCGCTTGATATTCAAGGTTATTGCGAAAAAAACGACAAGTTTGATCAGCTGTTGCTGCTTGTTGAATCGGCCATTAAAGTTATTACACAAAAAAAGACGATTTCACGCTATAACGACGGCTTAAACAAAATCATTGAAGCCGTGCCAAGAATTTATCAGCTGCAACCGATTGTGAATATTCTTGAGGATATCCTCGGCGAGCTGATGCGCCTCGTTAGCAGCAGCAGTGCTTTTATCTTAGTTGACAACGCGGCGGATCTCACCAGTGAGCATAAAAGCATTTTCAGAGGACTTGGCCAGTATGATACGACAATGGAAGAGTTTATGGCCATGCTTGATCCGGCTTTGATGGAGCAGATCGGCTCCACGAGAACGGAGAACAGGACACATCGTGTAACGAACGGCGTCATCCTCCCGCTGATTAGTGAATATGAACAGGTGGCCGGCGTTATTTATGTCGAGAGCAGCCACTACGAAGAAGATTTGCAGCTGTTGGAAATTTACGCGGCGCAGGCGTCATCAGCCATCTCCAACGCCTTTCTCCATTCGATGGTCAATTTGAAAAACGATGAGCTCAACAAAACGTATGACGAGCTTCGCAAGATGTATCTCGATACGGTCAATGCGCTGCGTCTGACGGTTGACGCCAAGGATGAGTATACACGGGGCCACTCCGACAGAGTAGCGTATTTCTCACAAAAAGTCGGTCAGGCGTTTGAAATGACAGAGCATGAATTGGAACTCTTGCGTGTCGGCGGCATTTTCCATGACATCGGTAAAATCGGCACGTCGGATGAGATTCTCAAGAAGTCTGATACGCTGAGTGTTTATGAGTATGAGATCATTAAGCAACATCCGTTAAAAGGCGCGCATATACTGGCGGCAATGTCTATGTTTGACGACGCGATTCCCCTCATCAAATGCCACCATGAGTGGATTGACGGCTCCGGTTATCCATTCGGCCTAAAGGGAGACGATATCCCATTTCTGGCGCGGATTCTTTCAGTAGGGGATGCTTTCGATGCGATGACATCCACGCGTCACTACCGGTCAAAGCTCAATTTGGATAATGCCAAGGATCAGCTGATCAAAGGTGCGGGAACGCAATTTGATAAAGATATCGTTGATGTATTTATCCGTGTGATTGTTGATGATTTTCAAAATGTTATGGACGGATTCGAGGGGACGTTGAAACCTGCGTGAGTATTAATCAGTTTTTAAAGGGAACACAATTCGACAGTAATTGAATCGCTGACGCGGTATACTACCTTAAAACTAAAAGGAGGTATTGGTATGCCGCGCGGGATTAAACGGGAACGAAACATTGCTGAAGAAATGGCATCCGTCAGTGCGCAGATAGCCAAGCACGAGTCGGTTATCAAATCACTTCGTTCACAACTTAATGCATTATTGGGGGAGCAGGAGCAGGCCGAATTGAAAAGCCTTAACAAGCTTCTGAAGGAATCAGGATTGACACCGGAGGAGCTCGCAAGCATGATCGTCAAACCAACAGAAGATATCGCTTGAGTGCACACAAGCGGCGGGCAGACGGATACTGCCCGCCGCTTGACTTTTGCATGCAATTGCCATGAATTTAAGTTATAATATAAGTGTTGGTTTCGTTTTTGATCAATGGGCCAAGGCGTTTTCCTTCTTTTGGTGTATGCCGTTTAAAGCGTCAACACCCGCCATATAGGCAATCAGGTCGAGCACTTTGCTGGAATAGCCGACCTCATTATCGTACCAGGCGATGAGCTTGACAAACCGGTCGTTTAAAGACAGACCGGCGCGTGCGTCGAAAATACAGGTGTGGTGATCCCCGATGAAATCCGTCGAGACGACGTCATCATCGACATATCGGATGATGCCACCGAATTCAGTGACCGATGCCCGCCGGATTTCGTCGCAAATATCCTGATAACTGGCCGGTAAATTCAGTTTTGCCGTCATGTCTACAACAGAGACATCAATAATCGGTACGCGCATTGAGATGCCCGTCAGCTTTCCGTTGAGAGCCGGGATAACCTGGCCGACGGCTTTTGCGGCACCTGTCGAGGCCGGGATAATATTGCCGATGATGGAGCGACCCGCACGCCAGTCTTTTTTCGACGGACCGTCGACTGTTTTCTGCGTTGCGGTGGCAGCATGGATCGTCGTCATGAGGCCCTCGCTGATACCGAAGCGGTCGTTTAATACCTTAGCCAGCGGGGCTAGACAGTTTGTTGTGCAAGAGGCGTTTGAGACAATATCCGTATCCCCTTTATATGTGCTGTGGTTGACACCCATAACATACATTGGTGCGTCGACTGACGGGCCGGTAATCACGACCTTTTTGACGCATCCGCCGAGGTGTGGCGCCGCCGCGCCGCTTCTTGTAAAAACACCGGTTGCCTCAACGATATATTCGCAGCCCGCACTTTCCCAAGAGATATGCGCTGGTTCCTTCTCTGCAAAAACCATAATTTTTCTGCCGTCAACATACAGATGGCCGCCTTTTGATTCAACGCAGCCGGGAAACGAGCCGTGTGCCGAATCATGGCGGAGCATGTATGCCATATAGTCGCTGTCTATAAACGGGTCGTTGATGGCTGTAAACGTGACGTCATCACGTTGCTGACCGGCCCTTAGAACAAGGCGCCCGATGCGCCCGAATCCATTGATTCCGATTTTAATTGACACTGTGATCCCTCCGATTTCTTATGTAGTCTTCGCAGTGCCGTTTTATATAAACCCTTTCGATCGTATTAAAATCATCCTCAAGCGGAAAATCATGGCGGCAAGCAAATCCAAGAGAAGAATAATAGATAAGAATGGACGATGAATAAGATGACACGCTTTTTAGACTTTGTTGAAATCAAAACAAAAATTACAAGCGTCTTTGCATTTTTGTTGACGCTTGCGTATCTCTTCGCCGCCGGGACGAAAATCGACGTGCTGCGGTCCGCTGTTTTCTTTGCCGGGATGTTTTTGTTCGATTTAACGGCAACTGCTATTAATAATTATTACGACACCAAAAAAAATGGGCTGCCGTTATCACTGCCGCGGCCGGCTGCAATGGGAACAATGATCGCATTGTTCCTGGCCAGCATATTTTTTGGGCTATATCTTTTTTATTTAACAGACCTTGTCGTGCTGGCGCTTGGCGGCGTCTGCTTTTTCTTCGGCGTTTTATACTCTTTCGGCCCAGTGCCGCTGTCGCACAGCCCTTACGGTGAAATTGTCTCCGGTTTTTTTTACGGTGCCGTCATCCCGGCCATACTCATTTACATCAACGTGCCGGAAGGTGCTTTGCTGGCTTATTCTTTTTCTGGTGGCAACCTCTATCTGCAAATCAACATTGCCTCGGCAATCGGCGTTGCCCTGCTGGCAGTCGTCCCCTTCTGCCTGACGGCCAATATCATGTTTGCAAACAATATCTGCGACGTTGAGCGAGATGTTGCCGTAGGCCGCTTTACGCTGCCATATTATTTAAAATCATATGCCCTGCCGCTTTTTTCCGCTTTTTATTATCTGGCCTATCTGTCCGTCGTTGTGATGGTTATCACCGGTTTTCTAACGCCGCTGAGCCTCCTGTTGCTGCTGACGATCATCCCTGTTCAAAAAAATATCAATATTTTTCATAAAAAGCAGATAAAAGAGGAAACCTTTATTATATCGATAAAGAATTTTATACTGATCATCACAGTTCATATTGCTTTAATAATTATCGGGGGGATCCTGCTCCGGTAGATAAGCGGCCGTTTTGCCGTGCCGCCCCCCCGTACGGGAGTTTTCTATGAAAAAAACATTGGCACGGCTTATTGCCGTTTGGAGTATCCTGCTCATTTTTTCCGGCTGTCAATCCAACCCGACGACAGCGCCAGAAAGCGCCTCGCCGTCCTCGCCAGGCGCGTCAAGCTCGGCCTCCGCATCGCCCTCGACGTCGGCAGGCTCAGCTAAAACGGGCTTGGCAATCCTGACATCGCTGACAAAATCGAAAGATGCCGCCTCGGCTGACGGCCTGGCAGAGGTGGACGCAACCGTTGTCGGCGTGATGGTCGACAAGAAAGGCAAAATCGTCAAGTGCGCCATTGATGCAGTCGAGGCCAAAATCGGCTTTGACAAAAAGGGACAGCTTAAAACACCCACAACGACAATGTTTAAAACAAACGACGAGCTTGGCGATGCCTATGGCCTCAAAGCGGTCTCTGGGATCGGCAAGGAATGGTACGAACAGGCAAACGCGTTTGCCAAATACGTTGAGGGGATGACGATTGACGATGTGAAAAACATTAAGGTCGACGAGAAGAACTATCCGACACAGTCCGACCTCAAAGCCACCGTTTCTATTTCAATCGGCAATTTTATTAAAGGCCTTGAAAAGGCCGTCAATAACGCCAAAAACGGCGGTGCGGCCGAATCCGATCGTCTCAGCCTCGGTATTATCACGGGCATGAGTCAGTCGAAAAATGCGTCCGACAGCATGGAGGGACTTGTTTACGTGACGTCAACAGTTGCCCTGTTGACGCGGGATACGGCGGGAAAAATTTCAGGCTGCATTTTGGATGAGACAAACAGCAGCATCAATTTCACGGCACAGGGCAGGATCACAACAGATCTTGCCGTTGACCCGCAGTCGAAGAATGAGCTCAAAGACGCCGTCGGTATTAAAGAGCAGTCCGGCATCGGGAAAGAGTGGTTTGAGCAGGCAGAGGCCTTTGCCAAATATGTCCGAGGCAAGATGCCGGGCGAGGTGGCCGGTATTGCCGTTGATGAAAAGGGCTTTGCAGTCTCCTCCGAACTGCGCACCTCAGTTGCCATCAGCATTGCCGATTTCAAGGCGGCAATCGCACAGGCCGCATCGGGCGTCTGATACAACAACGATCAAAAAGGAGAGGCGAAAGCCTCTCCTTTTTGACGCGCATAGCTTTGCTTTTCGTTTGCAAAAAAGCCGCTGCTATGGTACTATTTTCCCAAGCAGTGACATTTTCAGACGAAAGAGGGCGCTTGGATGAGCCTATACGATCAAATAGCCGCTGGGGAAGAGCGCATATCCGTCGTCGGCCTCGGTTATGTCGGCATGCCGATAGCCGTGGCGTTTGCCAGAAAAGCCAAAGTCATCGGCTTTGACGTCAATAAAGATAAAATTGCCCTTTACAAAAGCGGCGTCGATCCGACGCGGGAAGTCGGCGACAAGACCGTTCAAACAACGACGATGTCCCTCACATCGGATGAAAAAGAACTGAAAAACGCGAAATTTCATATTATCGCCGTCCCGACGCCGATTCATCCGGACAAAACGCCCGACCTCAGTGCCGTTATTTCGGCAAGCCGCGCCGTCGGCAGGAATCTTCAGGAAGGGGCTGTCGTTGTATACGAATCGACCGTTTATCCCGGCGTGACGGAAGAGGTCTGTGTCCCGATTCTTGAGCAGGAATCGAAAATGACGTGTGGCGTTGGATTCAAGGTTGGCTATTCGCCGGAACGCATCAACCCTGGTGATAAGGTTCACCGCCTTGAGACGATTACAAAAATTGTCTCCGGGATGGATGAGGATTCGCTTGATATCATTGCGCGTGTATACAGCCTCGTCGTGGAAGCGGGCGTTTACAAAGCCGAGAACATCAAAGTCGCCGAGGCGGCCAAGGTCATTGAAAACAGCCAGCGTGACATTAACATTGCCTTTATGAACGAGCTGGCCATTATTTTTAATAAAATCGGCGTCGACACAGGCGCCGTTTTAAAAGCCGCCGCGACAAAATGGAACTTTCTCAATTTCAGACCTGGCCTTGTCGGCGGCCATTGCATCGGCGTGGACCCGTATTATCTGACGTATATGGCCGAACAGGCCGGGTACCATTCGCAAGTGATCTTATCCGGGCGACGCATAAACGACAGTATGGGTAAATACGTGGCGGAGAACACCGTCAAAGCCTTGATAAAAGCCGGGGCGTCTGTTAAAAAGGCCCGGGTTGCGGTGCTCGGTGTGACTTTTAAAGAAAACGTCCCTGACGCGCGGAACACAAAGGTTGTCAGCATCATTGAAGAGCTCCTGTCATACGGGATCGAGCCGGTCATCTGCGACCCTGTTGCCGACACATCGGAAGTCTATAATATCTATGGTATCACCCTTGCCGACCATGCTGCTTTGAAAGATGTTGACGCTGTTATCGTCGCTGTGGCGCACGATGTGTACAGGGCGTTAACGGTGCGCGAGATTGACGGTATGGTTAAAAACACAGCCGGTGCCCAAAAGGTCCTAGTCGATGTCAAAGGCCTTTTTGACCGTGGTACCTTTGAAGCGTCCGGCTATTATTACTGGAGTTTGTAATATGGAAGAAATTTTAACGTTCCCAAAGGGGACGTCGTTTCTTGTGACGGGCGGCGCGGGCTTTATCGGGTCAAATCTGTGCGAGGCCATACTGGCGCTCGGCTGCCGCGTTGTCTGTCTGGACAATCTGTCAACCGGAAAAGCGGAAAACATCAATTTTTTAAGAAATCACCCGCTGATGACGTTTCTGAACGGCGATATCCGTACGCTTGACGACTGCCTCGAAGCCACACAGGGCATTGATTTCGTTCTCCATCAGGCTGCGTGGGGCAGCGTTCCGCGGAGCGTTAAGGAACCGTTGCTATACGAAGAAATCAACATCCGCGGCACGCTGAATATGCTGGAGGCCTCCCGCCGAAACGGCGTTAAACGGTTTGTTTACGCATCGAGTTCTTCTGTCTACGGCGATGAGCCGAACCTGCCGAAGACTGAGGGGCGCGAAGGCCGCTTGCTCTCGCCGTACGCGGTGACAAAGCGTGTCTGCGAGGAATACGCGGGCCTCTATACACGCCTTTATGGGCTTGAAACAATCGGGCTGCGTTATTTTAACGTTTTCGGAAAGCGGCAGGACCCCGACGGCGATTATGCAGCAGTCATCCCGCGCTTTATCCGGCAGCTATTGCGCGGCGAGCAGCCGATTATTTATGGAGATGGCGGGCAGAGCCGTGACTTTACGTTTGTCAATAATGTCGTGGAGGCGAACCTCAAAGCCTGCCTCGCGCCGGGGGACGCTGCCGGTGAGGTGTTTAATATCGCGTACGGTGGGCGGGCGTACCTCATTGACGTGTATAAAACGCTCAAAACGGCCCTATCATCAGGTATTGAGCCACAATTCATGCCGGAGCGCCCCGGCGATATCCGCCACAGTGCGGCAGATATCTCAAAGGCCAAAAGGCTGCTCGGATATGACCCGCAATTCAGCTTTGAGGACGGTATCCGCCTGGCGATCGACTGGTATAAAGCCAATATATCATCCTAAAAAAGCTGCTAAAGGCAATGTGCCTTTAGCAGCTTTTTTATCGGATATAAATACGCTCGCCGGTTGTTAACAGCTCTGCCGAGCGGCGCATGATTTCAGAAAACCGAGAACCAAGGTGGTTTTGTGCGCGCTTATACCGGCGGTAATCGACACTTTTGCCGTGCGCATCGCTTCCAAGCGCCGAGATTTTACCCGAATCAATCCAGCGCAGCAGGCGTCTCCTACCGCCGAGGCGCAGCAGACCGGCAGCATTCAACTGGCCAGTTACCCCGATTTCGAAAAGGCTTTCAACAAGGTGCGCTTCATATCGGTCAACATGAGCTATAACGGCTCTGCCGCCGGCGAGGTCATTAATTTTTTCGACGGTGTCATACGTTTTCAGTGACCATTTTGACCGAGGCATTTCGAGCAAAATCGTCTGATCGCCATTTAAAGCGAGACTGAACAGCCCCTCCATCTGCTCCATGCCGTCACAAAGCGTGACTTCAGCACCGAGATGTATTTGCGGTGTCGCCTCTGGAAGAGCATCCTTGAGAAGCGACCAGGCAGCCTGACGCCGTTCTAGAAACCGCTCCGGCGTGTCAATGGTGGGATAAAAGTGCGAGGTCGCAGCGATGATGTCAACACCGGCGCGACGGGCTGCCGCAACTTGGCGCAGTGCTGCCTGTACATCGCGGCAGCCGTGGTCCATCCCCGGCAGGATGTGGGCATGAAAGTCAATAACCATGGAAAAACTCCCGCTACAAACAATAATGTAAATAAATGGCAATTATGATTATAGCAGTCTCGTCAAAACACGTCAAGTTTTTTAAATACGCAAAAAAAAGGGGAGACGCCATTGGCGTCTCCCGTATGATTATAACACGCTTATTTTTGCGTATACTGCAGATTATCAAAGGTGCTTAGGCCAATGACGGTTTTGTCCGTTTTCGTGTAGGTGATTGAGACGGCGTCACCCTCCTGTGTCAGAGAAAGCTCTGGGCTGAGATCGGCAACGGCTGTAAAGATTTTTTCCGGTTTCTCAGCGAGGATGATATAGTAAATGGTGTTGCCGCCTGAAATTTGTGACGAAATACGCTCGATTTTGCCGGATAGCGTCTCCTGTTGGCCGCTTGTGTCAATCGCGGAGCTGCCGCCCGATTGATTGATGACAGAGCGGAAATTGGTAATGGCATCGCCAATCGTCTCACCGTTGCCGACGCTAGTATAGTCGCTGACGGAGACAAAGGCGTATTGCTTAATAAGGGCGGCGTCATCCTTCAGTGTCATGAAATACGCGGGTTTGCCGTCAACATTTGTGATGAGCGGGAACGATGCTGTATACTGAAGATTTTGAACCTTACCCTCCGCCGACTGCTGCGCGGCATATTCCGTCGCGCCGCCGATCTGATAATAATACGGTGTTTTATTCACCATATCGATCAGCACGAAACCGATGGTGCTTTCATCGGCACCAACGCTTGTGAGGCCGGTATAGAGATAGCAGCGGCCGTCATTATAGACGATGGCTTCGCCCTCCGACGTCTGGAACTTATCCTTGTTCGAGAAGTTGAACAGGCCGTGAATGTAATTGCCGCGGTTATTCAGCTGAGTCATCAAAAAGTCTTCCGGCTGTACGCGGTCAACCCAAGCGGGTATATTATCGAGATTATACCGGGTGGTTTCGCCAGTCGCAGCGTCAATCAGCAGGATACCGTCAGCCTCCGGCATGCTGATGCCAACGAGATTTTTGTAGGTGGTAATGACCCAGTATGGCCGCCCCTCGTCATTGATTTCAAAGGAATAATCGGTCATGCCGGTGAAAAGACCGCCGGAGAACCGCGCGTGGCGCATCAGGTTATCGAGCAGATAAGCGTTCGGTTGGTATTTGATGCTGTAGTTTTCAACGTACGTCACATCCCGCGGATTCGTTGCGGAGACGAGGATATATCCCGGCGTGCCGTCTAAGTCGGACAGCCATTTGAAAAAGCCGGAATGCAGGAGCGGGACAGCCCATACAAGCTTGCCGTTGACATTTTGTATGGTCGGGTCGCCGAGCGTGACCTGGCTGCCAAGGGAGGAACGCTCGCCCAGCTTTTTGTCGGCCAGCAGTGACGCCAATTCACTGTCGACAACGGGGAGCTGACTGATATCGATGGGCTGCACATCCGCGGCAAATTCGCGCAGCTGTGGCTCGGCAAGCTGCTCTTTGTAGACGTTGACGTGAAAAAGCGGGGCTGAAAAAATGCCGGCAAGAATAAATAAAACCCACGGAGCGCCCGCTGCGAGCAGATAAAACCGCCCTTTATTCGGCAGTTTATACCGAACGGCGCCGCTCATGCTGAAAACGATATTTTGCCGCCCCGAGCGCATCATCATGAAGGCGAGCGAAACAACCGTGATTAAAAATGCCCAGAAAGCGAGGCCTTCTCCATAAAGCGGGTTTAAGTTCGGTGAAAAGAAGAAGACGATCAGTGCAAAGAGGAAAAGAAGAACGCTGGTGGTAATGACATACTTTTTCATAGACACGTTCCTTTCGGATTATCTGTCTTAGTTTTTTGTATTATAACACAAACCAGCCGCAAGAGAAACCGCCGGCAGGAGCCATTGAGAATTCAAGTGATATCGGCAGTTGCGTTTTTTGCTGATTTCCGATATGCTGTGCGTATAGGAAACTGAAGTGGAGATATATGCATGGATATACGGGAAATACTGGCGTCGGTCGACCATACGAGGCTTGCCGTTGACAGCACGTGGGAGGACATCAAAGCGCTGTGTGACGACGCCGTCTCGTTTCAAACGGCCAGCGTTTGTATCCCGCCCGCCTTTGTCGCCAAAGCCAAAGCATACGTTGGCACGCGCATGAAGGTCTGCACCGTCATCGGCTTTCCCACCGGCTACGCCACCACGACCGCTAAGGTTTTCGAAACGCAGAACGCCGTTCAAAACGGGGCTGATGAAATCGATATGGTTATTCATATCGGCTCTGTCAAGGCTGGAGAGGTCGGCAATGTGCAGCGGGAAATCAGCGCCGTGAAAGAAGCCTGCGACGGGCGTGTCCTGAAGGTCATTATTGAAACATGCCTTCTGACAGAGGCAGAAAAGATCGCCATGTGCCGCGCCGTGACAGATGGGGGTGCCGACTTCATCAAAACCTCAACGGGCTTTTCAACGGGCGGCGCGACGTTTGACGATATCCGCCTCTTAAGGCGTTATATTGGCCCGGATGTCAAAATCAAGGCCTCTGGCGGTATCAGAAGCCTGGAAGACGCCGCCGAATTTTTGCGCCTTGGCTGTGCGCGTTTAGGAACGAGCCAAATTGTCAGGCTTTTGAAAGAAACGGGGGAGTCGGCATGGAATACAGCGCATTATTAAAGATGGCAGTGATGGCCCGAGGCGCGTCGTACGCGCCATATTCGCACTTTACTGTGGGGGCGGCGCTGCTCTGCACGGACGGCTCTGTTTACACAGGGGCCAATATTGAAAACGCGGCGCAGACGCCGACGGTCTGCGCCGAGCGTGTGGCAATTTTTAAGGCCGTCTCCGAAGGGAAACGAAGCTTTAAGGCCATCGCCGTTTCCGGCGGCAAAGATCGTGAGGCGCCGGATGCGGCGGTTTCGCCTTGTGGCGTCTGCCGCCAGGTCATGCTGGAATTTTGCGACGTCGGGAATTTTGACGTCATCGTCGCGGGCGCGAGCGGGGAGCCGACGACTTACCGGCTTGACACGCTCATACCGCTCGCCTTCGGCCCGGAAAAGCTCGTGTAAACAGAAAAGGCCCTTCAAGCACTTGAAGGGCCTTTTGTTTTTGCGGCGGATTGTGCCGCTATACGTTTTTCGTCAGCGGAACGCCCGGGATGGAGACAGACATAGCTTTTAAGGCAAAACGCTGGCCGTCCCACGTCAGCAGATTTTCAACCGTCCCCAGTGTGTCGGCGTTTGTCAGGCCGATGATGCGCTGTGCGGCTAGAAGGTCAAAATAATCACCTGTCTCACTGTTTGCAATCGGAGTCAGCGCCCCGAGCGGCAGGACACTGCCGGAGGTCGGTCGCAGGAGCCTGCCGTCCGGGCCGTAGGGGTTATTGGCGCCATCACTGACAGAGCCCGAGATATCGAGAAAAAACAGCCTGTTGTATTGCCCGCTTGTGACGCTGACACGGTAAAAGTCGTGATAATCCACCACATACTGAAAATGGCTGTTAAAGGCTTCAGAATCAAACAGCTCCCGCAGGATTTGTTTTTTGTAGGAATAAACGGTGCTATAGATATACCCGCCGCTTCCGCCGGCTTCAAGACTGACTTGGATATCACACGTCAGGTCTTGGTCGAAATCGCCAAGGAAGAGCTGCGCATGATAACCGGCCGTGCAGCGGGGTGCGACGGCCTTTGCTTGATTGTATCGCCCGTCCTGAATGACGAGTGTGATATTGTCGGCAAAAGGGCTGCTTGGACCGCCCGGCTTATTGCCGTAGAGATAGACGTTATCGGGTACACCGTCACCCGTGACGTCGCCGCGCTTGTAATCAAGCAAAAAGACACGTTGACCGTTAATGCTGTTGTAAATTCTGCGTTCCCCGAGATTGCCGTTCATGAAATACCCCCACTCACTCATAAAGATATCGATCAGACACGCGGTGGTGTGAAAGCGCCGACAAAACAAGGTCATTTGCCGCCTGCATGCCCGTCTGAAGTGCTCCTTGCATCCAGCGGTGGACGGCGGCAACATGTTCCCCCGCAAAAAAAACACGGTTATCATATTCCGGCAGTGCCATGTCGGCGGCGAAGAGACGCTTCTGTGCGGGCGTATAAAAGCAGAGCGCCCCACGGAAGGTCGGTTCCTGATTCCAGTTGACGGTTTTAAGAGCCAAGACCGATTCAGTGACAGCTTCCGCCGTTAAACCGTGGACAGCGGCTACGTTTTGAAGTACTTCCGCCGACAAGACGCCGCTAAACTGATTGAAAAGACGTGTGGTATCGAGGTTAAAGTTATAGCTGCCAATCAGAACGCCGGGCGCCGGACTCAGGTTCTCGGCAAAGTCGGCCGTCTCATTTGGGGCGCGCAGGCGCCGCGCACTGTCCGACGGATACCAGAGCGAGGCCACCGGCAGATCGGAATACGACCCACCGCCGAAAATCCCTTGCTTTTCCCAGAAGCGTTCACGGCAGCACAGCAGCATTTTTTGAGACGGCGTGTAATTGACCTCCCGGATGGCGCGCATTTTTTGGCCGGAAAAGAGCGGTGTGACGGTTACGTTACGTAATGTTGAAAACGGCAGCGCGCAGACGAGATAGTCAAAAGTTTCGTATTGACCGGTATGGTCTGAAAGATTGTCATAACAAAGCGTGACGCCACGGCCGCCGCCGTCTGCAGCAATGGCACGGATAAGGCAGCCGGGCCGGTAGGTAACGCGCCCAATAGGGGATTGGCGAAGCGAACCATATGGGTTTTCAGTAAAAAAAGACTGGTAAAAGGCTGACGGGAGGCGCGCTGTGCCGCCGTCTATGGCATAGAGATACGACAAGTCCGCCGGATAGCTTTCCTGAATGTAGTCAATAAAGCTGCTGTATAAATTTCCGTCCAAAAGGGGCGCGAAGTTTGACACAAGATTGATGGCGGCCTGACTGAGGCCGCCTTCTTCCATTAAGGTGAGGCTCGTCTTGTTGATCCAATCAAGCGTTTCGGGTGCGTAATGCGCTTTTGTCTCAAGAATCTCCAGGCGCGCGCGCTGGGACGCGCGCAGAAGATGTGCGTCTGTCCCGGCATATAAGAGCTTTTGCCAGCTCATGGCACGTTCTCGCGGATTGAGCGCATATTTCGGGTAAATAAACGACTGTACGTTGCGGCCGTCCGCGTCGTTTCGGACACGGATATTCTTCAAATAGATAAAGCTGTTTGGGTTCGACTGAATAAAAGGATACGTTGAAAGCCGAAATTCTCGGATGTAATGCCAGACTGTCTCGTGGGAAACGGGGATGCGCATAGGGCCAAATTCACCGATGAGCCCAGGCTGATTGCCAAAGGCATATGTATAAACACGCCCGCCGACGCGGTCGGTCAGCGCGTCAAACACGGTGATATCAAACCCCAACTTGCGCAGCTCGTAGGCGGCGGAAAGACCGGCCAGACCTCCGCCCGCGATCCCCACGCGAACACCCCGGAAGATTCCCGGTTGGGCGAGCGAAGTGACCGGCACGGGCGGTGCCATTCGCATAAGAATTGCTTTAAAGTCGCCGGGCCAGCCCTTCTGCTTCAGTGCGGTTTTAAACAGCAGGTGTCTGTCTTCCGGTGTCGGGTTATCCGGCTGTGGCGGGTCAAGCATATATTGGCTGTTCAGACTCATAAGCGCCTCCGCCGACCGCATACAAAGACGGCCTCAACTTATGATATGACGGGCGCTATGAAAGTGTGAATCGTAACGGAGAAAGGACATGAAGGAATCCTCAAATATTTGACTGTTGACAAGAAAAATATTTTTTGCTATTTTATTATTGACAGACGAGTCAATCAACGGAGATGAAACGATGAGTCCTCGTAACGAAGAACAAAACATGCAAATCAAGGATGAGCGCCGCGAACAGATTTTGTCGGCAGCACTCAAGGTTTTTGCCAAAAAAGGCTTTGCCGCTTCTAAAATCAGCGATATCGTCGCCGCGGCCGGCGTGAGCCACGGGCTTTTCTATCACTATTTTAAATCAAAAGAAGATGTTTTTTATGAGCTGCTGAAACTGGCGATCACATCGTCAACCCAGGCGATTTTGATGGTAAATAACATGCCGATTTCACCGCTGGAAAAGGTACGGCAGACGGCAAAGTATATCCTCGGCGGCATTGAGAGCTTTGAAGATTCGGCGTATTATTTTTTGATCGTGATACATGCTTTTGTGATGGATGCTCCCGCTGAAATCAAAGCACTGACGGAGAATCCAAATCTTCAGATATTTTCGAAAATCGTCCGCGACGGGCAGCAGACCGGCGAGATCAGGGAAGGAGACCCCGACGGCATGACGATGACCTTTTTCGCGGCGATTCAGGGGCTTGCGATGTATAAGCTGGCCTTGCAGAATTTTAAAATGCCAGACCCGGAAATACTCGTCAGCATGCTCCGGAAAGCGTAATCCAAATCCCCTGCCGCTGCCCGGCAGGGGATGCATTGGGCATATTGTTGACTGACGAATTAATCAATAATAAACTGTATTCGGGAGGTTCATATGAAAAAGGTACTCATCATCGGCGCGGGTATCGCGGGGCTCACCTGCGGCATTTACGCGCAGAAAAACGGCTTTGAAACGGAAATCTATGAGCTGCACACGATCCCTGGTGGCGAGTGCACCGGCTGGGACAGGAAGGGGTACCATTTTGACGGCTGCCTTCATTGGCTTGTCGGCACAAGGCCGGGCACATCGCTTCATACGATCTGGCGCGAGACGGGCGCTTTGGACGATGGCGTTGACATCATCGACTTTGACGTTTTTATGCACTATATCGATGGGGATAAAGAAGTCAATTTCTACACAAATGCCGACAAGCTGGAAAAGCATTTGATTACCATCGCGCCTGAGGATAAACGCGCGATTAAAAAGCTGTGCGCCGCGCTGCGCCGGATGGGCAGCTTCGGCATGCCGATTGACAAGCCGATGGATTTGATGACAGGCGGCGATGGGCTGAGATTCGCGGTAAAAAACCTCGGCAGCCTTTCGCCGGTCAGGCGCTATAGCGCCATGTCGATGGAAGAGCTCGTCTCGTCGTTCAAAAATCCGCTGCTCAAAAAAGCGATGCTGGCCTTTATCCCGGAGCATTACACGGCAATGGCGTTTATCTCCACGCTGGCGGGGATGAATGCGGGGGACTGCGGCTATCCGCGCGGCGGCTCCCGCGCGCTGGCCCGGCGTATGGCGCAAAAGTTCTTGTCCCTCGGCGGCAAAGTGTTTTACAATTGCAAGGTCGATAAAATTCTTGTGGAGGGCGGTAAAGCCACGGGCATTCGGCTGGCCGACGG
Organism: Oscillospiraceae bacterium CM; assembly: GCA_022870705.1. Taxonomy (NCBI): domain Bacteria; kingdom Bacillati; phylum Bacillota; class Clostridia; order Eubacteriales; family Oscillospiraceae; species Oscillospiraceae bacterium JHJ. Next base: position 1,911,696 of record CP072107.1, on the reverse strand, counting down.
GCGCGAGGTCAGAGCCGACCATGTCGTTTCCTGCGCCGACGGGTACGATACGCTGACGCGTCTGCTGGATGACAAATTGACGCCGCCCGTTTATCAGAAGCTATTCAGGCAGCCTAAAATGTATCCGACGATGACAAGCGCCCTCGTTTTCCTCGGCGTGGACGCCGATATTCCGTATACTTATAGGGGCATGCAAGTGCGGCGCGACAAGGCGTTTACGGCAGGCGGCATCACGAGCGAGAGCGCCATGATCACCCATTATGGGTTTGACGGCACGATGGCACCGGCGGGCAAAACCGTTTTCGGCTGTTACTACCTCGCCAACTTTGATTATTGGAACGCGCTATATAGCGACAAGGAAAAATATGAAGCCGAGAAGATAAAACTGTTAAAAGGTTGATTGTAAAATGAAATTGAACACTTGAACAGAAAAATCCATAGTGATTATTCTTCGTGGTAAAATGTAGTTCCTACACAACATCTGCCACCGAAAGGATACAATCACTATGGATAACAATGATTCTATCACAGTCAGCGCAGAACGCAAGAAAGGGCAACACTTGAGCTTGGAAGATCGTGGTGCTGTCAAAGCCCTCTTGAAGCAGGGACTTGGCGTACGCGGCATCGCCCGAAACATTGGCTGTTCACCGTCCACCATCTCATACGAGTTAAGGCGAGGTACACCGACACGGAAGAGCAACAGGGGCCAAGCACCTGGCTATTCTCCGAAACTCGGCGAGGCCATCTACAAGGCTAATCGAAGGGCTTGTGTCAAGCCCCTCAAAGCAGGCTCCTGCAAGACTTTCATTGACTGGGTAGTCAAGCAGATCCGGGAACACAAGTGGTCGCTGGATTCCTGCTGCGGATATGCGAAGCGACAGCGTTTGTACAGTGAAGATCAGATGGTTTGTACCCGCACTCTGTACAACATGGTCTGGGCAGGCTTGCTTCCCATCACGCCGACCGAACTGCCGGAAGCCTTAAAACGCAGCACCCGAAAGGCCAGGGGCAGGGAAAACAAAAAGCACTACGGCACAAGCATTTCCGCCCGTCCTGAGATCGCTTCCCTTCGTATAGAAGGCGGCCACTGGGAGGGCGACACCGTGGTTGGAAAACGAGCTGGGAAAGAGGCAGTTGTACTCTCTCTGCTGGAGAAGAAGACCGAGCACTACATCGCCATTCGTATTCCCGGAAAGACCAGTGATGCGGTGATGTCTGCCATGAAAAGCCTACGCGCTGAGTACGGGGAACGTTTTTCACAGATTTTTAAGACGATTACCGTAGACAACGGCAGCGAGTTCGCCGACTTTGCAGAAGTCGAGGCTTGGGGTTCCCAGATCTACTTTGCCCACCCATACAGCTCTTGGGAACGTCCTCAGAACGAAAGGCATAATGGACTGTTCCGGACCTTCGTTCCAAAGGGAACATCTATTGAGCAGTATACAGACGAGGACATCCTGTCCGCTGCTGATGAGTTAAATGGGCGACCCCGGAAGAAGCTCGGATACCACACGCCAGAGGAACTATTTGAAGCCTTTCTTGATTCCGAATACGCAGCCTGACGGCTGCGACAACCTTGGCACAGACAGCGCCTGCGGCACCATCTGTGTCCAAGGTTAATTGATGGGAACGATTTTGCCTCGGGGTGTTCAATTTGCACTTGCAATTTATGAAAACTGTTAAAAGACGCCATCTCAGAGGTCACAAAATGTTATCCCGCGATCGAAGGAAAAATTGAGGTGACAGACGTCGTCACGCCCATGACGTATGCGCGCTACTGCAACGCCTGGCGCGGGTCCTGGATGACGTGGGTCAAGAACGATAGGGATGTGCCCCGGTATTATCCCGGCGTCCTCCCCGGCCTTGAGAATTTTATCATGGCGGGGATGTGGACACTGCCGCCCGGCGGCTTGCCGGGCGCAGCCGCGGCAGGCCGGTTCGCCGCGCAGCGCCTGTGCTTACAAAATCACATTGCCTTCAGAGGCGAGTAAGATAAGAAAAATGATCACAGAGCACATCTTTGGTTAGAAAACCCGCAATACACGGCTTTTGTGGCGTGTGCTGCGGGTTTTTGAGCTGCTGTTATTCAAGCGCTTTTGAGCGCCTTTGGCCGGTTTGAGACGGTCACCGCGAGCCCACTTAGCACAAGCCAGGCGGCAGAGCAGAGCGCAAGCCATAAAAAGTTCATGACGCTCCCACCGCCAAATAGCGCATCGGCAGCCAGCATGAAAAAGCGGCCGGGGAGCACGCTGGACAGGAAGAGCAGTGTCCCCGCCCAGGGCGGCAACGTGAAAAGCATGCCGCATAGAACACCCTGCGTGATTGTGAAGACCGGCGCAATCAGCATCAGTTGAACTGTTTTTGACAGGCAGGACGCCAAGAAAAGCGTAAGGCCCATAATGCCCGCCATGTAAAGCGCTAAGGGGAGGAGCAGATACAAGGCGACAGAAAAACTGCCGTACCCCAAAAGTGCCAGCACGATGCCGGACAGGCACCAGCCGCCGAGCGACAGGGCAATAATCGCCAGAGCAGAGCCAGTATACGCGCTGGCAGGGCTGATACCAATAGCATGCATCCGCTCGCCGAGCGCTTTGCGGCGCGTTGCCATAACCCAACCGGCGCTGGCAATGATGAAGAGCGACGAGAAGGCCGCATACCAAGCGCATGATAATAAAATGACGCTTTGTGACCGCATTTCCGGCGGTGCCGGAATATGACTTTTGACCGTTACCGTGTTATGGCCGTGGAGAAGCGTATCAAATTTTTCACGCAGGGCTGCTGTTTGCTCTGCGGTCATGGCGATGCCCTGGCTGGAGAGGTAGCTGTCAAGCTCGATAAAAGCCCGTTCTTCGATCCAGACGGTGAGAACGCTGTTGATAACCGTTTCACTGAGCGTGGCTGCGGCGGTTGCGCTCGGTGCGGTGTACTGCGTCAGCAGGCCTTCATACGCGCCAAGCCGGAGCTTTTCAGTGAAATCGGTATGAATGACGAAGACGGCTTCAAGGCGGCCCATGGCCAGATAGCGCAGTGCTTTCTCCCGCGGGTAGGTATAGACCGTCACGGTGTCGTTGTAATCGCTAAGAAACTGCAAGAGGCTTTCCGATAAGCTACCCCCGTCTTCATTCACGAGGCCGATGGGCAAACGCGTCTGTGAGACGTATCGGCTGGAGAGAGCTGGAACGAGCGCCGCCCCGGCGGCGACGAGAATAAAAACCCAAACGTGTACCTGACGGATGGAGGCCTTCCACCGGATTTGAAACATTTTGAAAAGATATATCAGACAGATGACCTCCTCAAAAAGCCCGTGAAAGCCCCTGCCAGACCGAATAGGCACCACAGAGCCGTTTTCAGCATGTCAAAGGGGTAAGCGGCACTATCAAATTTAAAGATCGTGCTGCCGAGCAGCCGGACGGCGGCGCGCAGCGGTGACCATTGGCCGACGGCGGCTGCCCAGCGCGGCAGCATGCTTTCGGGCAAGATGGCACCACCGACGGCGGCGAAGGCGACAATCAGCCAAAAACCAATCCACACAGCCGTATCTCTGTTCGGAATCCAGGCCGACAGACTGAGAGACAGGGCGGAAAATGTCAGCGCCAGCAGCCCCATAGCACCGAACAGCGCCAACAGATTTCCGCTGAATAATCGCGTCAGGCTTGACGCCCCGATGCCGACAGGGAAGACGAGAAACGCGACGATGAGCAAAAACAGGGCACCGGAAAAAAGCCGGGCGAGCAGAAATTTACGACGCATACCGCGCGAGCGCACAACGCGTTGAAGGACGGATTCGGAAAAATCGGCGGCTGAAAACGCTGTGAGCGGCAGCATGGCGAGCGAGAGAAACCACGTCAGCATGGCAGACAGGCACAGCTCAGCCGGGAGATAGTCTCCAGCTGCAGAAACAAAGCCGGTTTGACCTAAAACAGCCTTTCGGTTCGTCACGACGGAAATGCCGAGATCTAAAAGCCTGTTGTAAAAGGCGTCTGTCTGCCCGGCGTCGGCACCGACTGACAGGGCATAATCACGCACGGCACCAAGCGCGTTCTGCGCGCGGCCGACGGTGTTGAGGGCTGTTTCAACGGCTGTGAGAACAAGCGCGCACTCCAGCGTATGATACGTGTTGCCGTAAATTTGAAGCTGCACACTTTTTCCGGCGCTCAGGTCATCATAAAAATGGCTGGGGATGTAAAGCATGCCTGATACTTTGTCCGCATCGATGAGTGAGAGCCCCTCGTCAAGTGTTTTGACGCTGGAGATGGTGACGACGCCTTTGAAGGCTTTGGAATTGGCGACATAGTCAATGAATTTAACGGAGGGGTCCGTGCCGTCGTCATTGCAGATGACAAAGCAGCTGACGGAAACACGCGCCCGCGTGACAAGAAGCGGTGCGAGGACAGAGGCAAAAAGCAGCATGACAACGAGCGGTACGACAAGGCATAAAATCACCGTCGCACGGCTTGTAAAGATTCGTTTGAGGTCACATCGAAAAAATCTGCCCATTAAAAGCCAGTTACTGCGCCAGCAAAAGGCCGATTAACATTGCGACCTTAAGGGAGTCACTTTTGCCGGAATAACTCGAGTAGTCGAGGCCGAGCGCGTCGCAAAGTGACTGCAGATCCGTCACGGGGGCTATATTGCTCTCTAAAAACATCGGCGGCGTAATCGTCACGTCGTTTGATTTTTTCATATCGGCATCAATACCGAGCGTCATGGAGATGGTATCACCGGCGGCTGAAAGGGACAAGCCCAATGACCCGGTGCAGGTATAGCCGGTGTTGCCTGTCTTTGTCAGCTTATACGAAATATCCCCGCTGGCGACGATATTCTGCGGCGTGCCGCTGTCATCCTTCATGGCGGCATTGAGCGAAAACTTGCCGGTGAAATCCTGCGTCGAGGCGTTTTCCGTTGTCGTCCCTGTATACGTGCTGCTCATGGTCTGCGCGCCTGTTTCATCCAAGGACGTTGAGGTCATGGAGACATTATAGGAGTCGCCGCCGGCTTTAAGCTTTGTCAGGTCCATGGTCATGGTGGCGCCGCTTATGTCCTGCATGCTCATGTTCACTTGGTGCTCTAACCCTTTTTGGTAGGAGATGTAGTTGACCTTATAGGATTTTGCTGTCGTCGAGGTATCAATTGTCATACCGATGGCCTTGTCGCCGTCGAATAGAACGGTCATCTTAAACGACGAGGCCGCGATTTCATCTGGGGTCAGTGCTTTCAGCTCGTCGAGCAGCTCTGTCGTCATCGATGTGGCAGAGGCAGTGCTGCCGTTTGAAATAATATTCTGAAGGTCCGTTGATGTGAGAGATGTCAGCATGCCAAGCGTTCCGCTTGTGTCGGCAAACGTCTCATCCGTATCAAGCAGCTGCACATTTTTCAAAACGAAGTCGTAAGCGCGCTGGCCGCTCATGTTCAGTGTGATGGCACGCAGCGTCACATCGCTGCCCAGCAGGTTTTTTGTCTGAGTCCCATCCGTATAGTCCTGCGCTGTCGTTTCCGTCATCCATGGGTCAAGCAGGCGCGCGGCAAAATCGGCGCGGTCCTCTTGGGCACTCTGCGTGGAAGCCGCTTCACCCGCGTCGGACAAAATGCCGCTTGCAAGGGTGGATAAGACGCCTGTCAGGGATTTATCGGTCGTGCTGGGGAGCTGATACTGAACGATTTTCTTGTCGGCAGAGGTCGTTTTTAACAGCGCAACGCCGTTTTTGACGTAAATGCCGCCGGATACGTTGATATCTGTCCCGACGCCGCCAGACAGCTCAAGCGAAGAATCGCCGCTGTCTTGATTGTGCGCGATATCAAGCGCCAAATTGGCAGACTCGCTCAAGGTCTCTCCATTAGCCGAGAGATTGCCGATAGACAGATTAATCGCCGTCTGATTGGAGGTATTGTCCAGGTCGTTATAAAAATCGGAGGTCAGACCGAGAACAGATGTGCCGTCCTCCTTTTCGGTGAGGAGATTGTTAAAATCGGTTGACAGAAGCGTTTTAGCACCGTCGACGAAAACTTTTTGCGGCGGGGCGTCAGGTGCTTTACTTGTCGCCGTTTTTTTGCCGCAGCCGGCAAGAAGGGCAACGATCAGAAGCAAGGCGCATGCGGGCATCAAAAAATTAAATTTTTTCATTGAGCACACTCTCCTTTAAATTTTGAATGCAGAATATCTAAAACAACTTCTTCAAGGGTAACGGCGGTGCCGCTGCTGTTGCGCATATCAAAAAGCGTACCGGCTGGGCCGCGAAAAAGGATGGCGCCGTCCTTCATGACCATGATGTCGTCGGCCAGCGGCATCATTTCATCGATGTGATGGCTTGCAATGATTTGGGTCACGCCGTCTTGAGACAGTTTTTTAAGGACCGACGCAATTTGCCGCCGCTGCTCAATGTCAACACCGACAAGCGGCTCGTCAAGGATCAAAAGCGCCGGTTCGTCGAGCATTGCCACGGCGAGATTGACGCGGCGCTTCATCCCGCCGGAGAGAGCGGAAACCGGTTTTAGGGCAAACGATGACAAACAGAGCTCATCAATCAGCCGCTCCGCCTGCGCCCTGGCTTTGCCAAAGGGTTTAGAGGACCAGCACATCAGGTTATCACGAACCGTCAGTTCTTCAAACAGCGCCACGTCCTGCGGTACATAGCCGATTCCCGGCAGGACACGGCGGCGCTCGGCAATGGCGTCACGACCGGCAAGTTTGAGTGCTCCGGCGTCCGGCCGCGCAATGAGGGCCAGGATTTTCATTAACGTTGTCTTGCCCGCACCGTTAGGGCCGAGAATACCTAAAATGCGGCCGCGTGCGAGGGAAAAAGTGACGTCTTTCAATACGGTCTGCTTGTTGTATGATTTTCTCAGGCCGACGGCTTCAAGCATGGCATCATCTCCCGTTTTGATCAGGCGAAAAAATACACTCTGACGGTACAATATTACTGATATTGCCGGTAAATGTAAAGAATAATTTAACGCCCTATTATAATTGGACGAAGCAGACGCAAATGATGCTCAAGGCTGCATTAAAAACTTTTTGAACGCCGTTGGCAGGGGGTAAAAAGACGCCATGTCACTGTCTTGCGCCCATGTGAAAAGTGCATTTTTCTCTCGGCAGTCAATGTAATAGGCCGTCATATCCCAGCGGATATGGGTAAAAACATGCGATTTCCGCACTGATCTTAAAAGAGACGAGGGTTTAACACCCCATGACGCCGCCTGTTCGACGGCGGCGCTGTCACCGAGCGCCTCGGGAACGTTTGGCAGCTCCCAGAGCCCGCCGAGCAGGCCGCCGTCATCACGGCGGCGAAGCGCCGTCTGCCCGTCGCATGTTAAGACAAACACCGTGAGATTCATTGTTTTTTTGGCAGGTTTTTGCGCCCTTTTCGGAAATAAGTGCACCGTTTTATCACGATAAGCCTTGCACAGTGCCCCGACAGGGCAGAGAGAACAGGTCGGTGTCCCGTTCGGCACGCAGATTAAAGCGCCAAGCTCCATAAGAGCCTGCGTCAAATCACCGCAGCGTTTTGTATCATAATATGGGCGGAGGCCTTGGGCAATCCTTTTTTTGAGCGCAGCGGGGTCCGGGTCGCTGAGCGCGTCAAGACGCGAGATCACACGGACGACGTTGCCGTCCACAGCGGGCTCCGGCTTGTTAAAGCAAATCGAGGCGATGGCACCGGCCGTATAAGTGCCGATACCGGGGAGCTTTAAAAGGTCCTCTGTTGTATCAGGAAAAACGCCGCCACATTCAGAAACAAGGCGTTTGGCCGCTTGATGCATGTTTCTGGCCCGCGAATAATAACCGAGGCCTTCCCATAACTTTAAAACAGTGTCCTCATCAGCATCGGCCAGCGCCGCCACCGTTGGAAACGCCTCTAAAAAGCGCGGGTAATACAGATTTACAACAGCAACACCCGTCTGCTGAAGCATCATTTCGGAAACCCACACGCGGTAGGGGTCGCGGTCAGCCCGCCATGGGAGGGCCCGCGCGTTTTCATCATACCACGCCAAGAGAAGCGGTGTTAGCGACGAATCGATATTCAGCAATTTTTCTGCCACAATTGTTCACTCCGGTTATCCGTCAAGAGCCGCTAAAGCGGCGACTTGGTGTATCAAGCATTCTTCTGTAAAACGAGACCGGCGGGAAATCCCGCCGGTCTGATGCTTTTTTAAATGAAGTTAGACTTCGAGATAGCTGTCCGCGTAGAGATTGTCGCCACGGATAATGTCACAGGACTTGATGGTCTCCATCAGGCGCAGGTCGCACGGATTGACGATGGCGCTCGTGAGGCCATTCATGATCGCCATGGCAACCATAGCCGAGTCCATAATGGGGCGGATGTGCTTGGGCATACCGTTTGAAATATTCGACAGGCCGCCCGTTGTGGAAAGGCCCATATCCGAGCACATCTTGACAAACTCAAGCACTTCCATCTGCTTGTCCTGCATGCCCTTGACGACAAGGAACAGCGGGTCAAACCACAGATCCGTGGGGTCCATGCCGAGGCCCATGCCGCGCTCGAGCATCTCCTGGCAGTACATCATGCGCTCGTCGTTATCCTTGGAGATACCCGCCTTGGAGCATAGCGCAAAGCAGATGGCGTCGTTAGCGGCCGCGAGGTCGATGTTCTCAATGCGGTCACCCGCGTCGGCGGAGTTGATGATCGGCTTGCCCTTCGCGCGGTTATAGACGGAGATACCGGCTTCGATTGCCTTCTTGTTGGCGGTGTCGAGGCAGAGGGGGACATTGTCGAAATTCTCCTGAAGGAGGCGGACAGCCCATTTCATGAGCTCTTCGCCGGTGGATTCGGCAGGTCCGATGTTGACGTCGAGATACGTTGCGCCGGCGTCAATCTGCTCTTTGGCGCGCTTTAAAATCGGCTCGGGATTTCTGGTGTCCATCGCTTCGCGGATGGAAGGTGAGATGCAGTGAATCCGTTCACCGACAGTAATAAATTTGGCCATGAGCCTTCCTCCTATTTATAATCTTTCAGGTATCTGACAAGCGAAATGGCCTCGTTGGGGCCAACAACAATGTTCCAGCCGGGGAGCTTGGCTTCGAGCTCGCCCTTTAAGACGGCAACCTTGCCGGGGAGAATCAGTGTCCGGCTCTTGAGTTTCGATTCAATGCCGTTTTCCTCGATAAACTTTGCAATAGAGTTTGCCGAGAACTTGCCGGCTGCCCAGCTCGTCAGAACGGAGTAACCGCCAGCGTCGGTGATGAGGAGGTTGACGGGAACGCCGGAGCGCTCCATTTCGCCAGTCACGACGAAGTATGTCAGCGCGAAGTCAACAGTGACGGCGCACACGGCGTTCTCGTCGGCACCGTTGAGCGGATAGATGCCGGGCTCGACCTTCATCGGCTTCTGGGGGTCGGTGAAGATATTCTGGCGCAGACCGTAAAGCGGGAGCGCCTCGGCATATGTCATACGGCCCATGACGATGATGGAGCCGTAACGCAGCGTAAAGAGCGAAGCCAGAGCCGCCTGCATAGTGGCGTCACCCGGGGCAAGCTTCTCAAGATTGACAATGGCCGGATAGCCAAAGGTGCGGTCGTCATCCTTGATAGCGGCGCGGCGGATGGATACGGCCATGGCATAAGCTTCTTTGATGGAAGATGAGCCAACGCAGACGATCAGATTTTTGTTGCCGGCAGCCTCGAGCTTTGCAATCGTATCGTGAATCTCGGAAAGGTCGGCACCGACGACGCCGAGCACAAGACCCTTTTCTGTCGCAAGCGCGTTCATGGCCTCACAGTTGGCGGCATTGGCACCGACGAGGACGGCAGCGGCGCTGCCGGCGGCAGCAACGGCTTCCTTTGCCACGGCGGTATCTGTGGAGCTGATGATGACGACTCTGCCAGCGGCTGCCGCTTTTTGAGCAACGGCAACGGCGCGGTCGGCAGTGGCATCGGCGCAGTCGACAAAGATGCATTCAACGATCATGCGCTCGCTGATACGCTCATAATCAACCTTGAGCATGTCGGCGATTTTGGCGTCAACCGTCGCATCGTCCATTGCGGCGGAGAGGTGCAGGGCAAAAAGGTTTTTGTTGACGAGCGTTTTTTCGTGGCGGAGCATGACGGTCTCGCCGCCGAGCTTATAGTCGCCGACGGCAATCGTCTTCATGGGGGGCTCCGTCGCTTCGGAGAGCTTTGCTAGGGCTTCTGCGGACATATGCGGGCATTTGTCAATCGACAAAGCGCCCTGTGCGACCTTCATGGAAAATGCCATGCAAGTCGGGTTGCCACAGTCTTTGCAGTTTGTTTTCGGTGTCAGTTTAAAAATATCGAGTCCTTTAAGAGCCATTATCGTAACCTCCCCAATTACTGGAGAGCGGCAATCATTGCCGCAATCGTTTTAACGGATGTAGGATGACGCAGGATGACGGCGTCGGAGCCGGAAGCGAGGCAAGCGGAGGCTGTGACGGTTTCCATCGAAATGGCGCGCTCTTCCTGCGAACCCCATTCAGGCATGTCGCTCTCTGCCATGATCGATTCCTTAACAGACCATGTCTCGGCGGAAACAGGCGTCATAATGGGCATCTGAAGCATGGCGTCGTTTTGCTCGAGCGCCGCGGACTTGACATGGTCGAGCGTCGAGGAGACGTATTCGTAACCGTAACCGGCGGCGGCAGAGCCGACATTCATAACGATGTTCTGTGCCGGCACGCCGAGCTGCGTCAGCAAAACGTTCAGCTGCTTGGCAAGGTTGATGTCAACGGCGCTTTCCGCACCGACCTTATGCCCATAAGCCAGCGCGCAGGACGCGCCGATACCCTTGTAGTTCTCTTCGCGAGCCGAGAGGAAGAGAACGTTTCTGCCCTGGCAGACTTCAGCGAGAGCAGAGAAAAGCTCTGCGTCCTTCTCGATGTTTTTGCTGCCTGCAATGACGAGCGGCATGTCAATGGCGTTAATAACGTCCTTGGCGTCGGCAACGCAGTCTTCGATACTGCGGTTTAAGCCCGCTGGGTCGGCACCTTCAAAGCGCAGGCAAACAAAGTTCGCGCCGGGCATTTCGGCAGCACGTTTGGCACGCGCGCCGGCCGTGTTTGCGCCCTCGTAATAGGCGGCCATGACAGGGAAGGCCGTCAGCTCATACCCCGTATCGGTGATTTCAACACCGACAGCCGGAGCATTTTTGGCCGGACTGTCAAAGAAGTTGAGCGGAAGGGTGTTCATTCCCCCGATCGACAGGGTTTTGTCACCTGTGCCGATCTCGACGACGCTAATGGATGCATTGAACGTCTTTGGTTTTGCTGTGAATGGCATTTTCACTGCCTCCTCAAAAATTTATACGATACCAATATATAATGTTACATTATATTACATTATCGGGTCCATCTCAAGTGCGGGATGTGATTTTTCCGACAAAAAGGCCATGAGCTGGTCGGCGTCCTCAGCAATGGTTTCGTCACCGATACGGTCGCAGAAGTTTTCAATGCCATAGAGTTCCTGAGCTGAAGCGTTGAGCTTTTCACTGACCATATCCTTGAGGGCTTTCGGCATCCAGACGATGCGGGCGATGCCGCCTTCAGCCTTCATGAACTTCTTGGAGGGGATGAAGTGACGGCCGTGACCCATGAAGCCCGGCGTCTGTACGCCGCCGCCCGTCATGGACGCAAGCTCGGCAAACGTCATACCAAGCGGTGTCACGCCCGTATGCTCACGGTTGACAATGATAACGCCGTTGGAGCAGGGCTCGATACCGCAGATGCACTCGAAGCAGCCGCAGCTCGTCATCGGGTCTTCCAGGATGGAGTACAGGGTAACACGGTCAAGAGCACCGTGGGAGTAGAGCTTAACAGCCTCGTTGACATCTTCGTAGGCGCCTTTTTCCTCGTCGATAACGCGGGTCTTTGTGACGACCTGGCAGGGGCCGTTGGGGTCGAGCTCGTTCGTCGACTTGGCATCAAGCCAGGAGACGGCACCACAAAGGCCGAGACGCTCCGGCGTGACGATGCAGACATGTGACGGGGAGAAGGACTGGCAGAGAATGCAGGTGTAGAAGTTGTCGACGCTCTCGTCGGTAAGGGAGCGCAGACGCGCGTCGCGCTTGTCGTAGATGACATTGGCGTCCTTGCGCAGACCGGCGACCTTCTCGGGGTCTGTCACGATCGTTACCTGGCACTTGTCAACGACGTTGGCGTAGTCGCTCTTGATTTTGGCGTACAGGAGCTCGCCGAAATGCTTTGCTCTGAAACCGGCTTCAAAAGACGCTTTGCTGACGCGGATACGGATGAGGTCGCGCTGACCGGTGTGCATCACGCCTTCAAGGCAGTTGACAAAGTTATGTATGCGGCGCTCGAAAACAGGCTCAAAGTCGGACTGCATATTTTTGCCGGCCACATCGACGATAATGCCCATGCAAATTTTGCTGCCTGCCTCATAGGCGTCAAGATCGTCACCGATAACTTCAATCTTGTGATCTTCGACTTCGTGAAGATCCTTCGTGCGGACGAGTTCGAAGCAGTCTTTTCTGGAGCCGTCGATTTCAATCTGCATGTCGGCCTTGCGGATGATTTCGCCCTCAAATGCCGTGGAGAAAGCAATCGGCAGATCCATGTTCGTGATTTTAATCTTGATGTCACGCGCTTCAAGAGAGGTTTCGATCAATTCGTCAATGTTCTGCTGGATGATTAGGCTCTTCGGAACCACATCCACATCAACCGTGTCGTTTGTGATGACAGGGAAGCCCATAGCGATGGCGCCCGCGCCGCAGCCGACCGTAATATTCTCAACAGGGGCAAAAGCGTTGACAAAGGCAAAAATGCGCTCGAAGGAATACTTGTTAATGCCATCCCAATCACCGGGCTGGACGGCACCGAAAATCATGGCCGCGCGGACGACAACGGAGATGATGTGGGAGACACCGTTGATTTCAGGGCTGACGGGCACGATACGAACGGGGAAGCCCATCTTGATGCCGCAGCGCTCGGCCTGATCAATAGCACTCTTGAGCAGGAAGACGAAAATACCCTTCGATTGATAGCCCTTAATCAGCGCAAGAGCCTGCTCATCCGTGGGCGCTTCGTCAATGATAACGACAAAGCCGGGGATGTCCTGTGTGACGAGCGGGACGCCCAGCTCACGGACCTCAGCGTCCGTCATGTGACCGTGGTACTTCTCGCTGTAGGGGGTAGGGTTCTCCGCGTATTTGCAAGCTTCAATCACTTCGGCCGCCAACACTGTGGCGATGCCCGACTTAAAAACGTCATTCAAACGGTAATTTCTCGTCATAAGCGCCTTGATCGGCTCCATAGCCGCCTTCAGTTCGCCGATTGTTGTGACCTTCAGTCCGAGATAAGCGTAGATGCAAGCCAAATGATACGCCGTGCTGCCGAAAGCAACGGGGGCGTCGGCACCAAGCTTGTCGTAAGTTATGTCGATAGCGGATTCGGCGAGTTTAAGCATCTCGTCCGAGCCTGTAAATGCTCTGTCAAACAGTCTCAATGTAATTTACCTCCAATTATTCTCGGAATTATTTATGATTCCGTGTCGATTCGCTGTTTTATAGCGCGGATTTCCGCAACCGTTTTTTCACTGTTGTCATATGGGGAATTGCCGGCGCGGTCAGCTTCGGCGATATCGGTGTCATAGTGGATAAAGCCGAGCAATTTATCTGCGGGAATTCTTGATGTGATATAGTCCTCGTCTGCCTTGTTTCTAACCTTGTTAGCGACGACGCGGACCTTGCTGATGCCGAGGTCACCGGCGAGCTGCACAACCTTGTTAAAGGTTTGAATGCTCCTCTCGCCCGGTTCAACAACGACGACAAACTGATCCATCATGTCGGCGGTGCCGCGGCCGAGATGCTCAAGCCCCGCCTCCATATCCATAATAACGACGTCTTCCCGGCGGATGATTAAATGAGAGATCACCTGCTTGAGCATGACGTGCTCAGGGCAGACACAGCCGGTGCCGGCCGTCTCAACGGTTCCCATGACGAGCAGCTTAACGCCGTTTTTATCCTTGGCGAGCATGTCGGGAATATCGTCAACCTTCGGATTGATTTTAAAAAACTTCCCAAAGGTTTCAGCACTCGCACCCGTCCGCTCGGCGATCAGCGTGCGCATCTTGGAGATGGGTGTGATCCCTTCAAGCTCCTCCGGCGTAAAGCCCAACGCCATACCGAGATTTGCATCCGGGTCCACGTCGGCGGCGAGGACTTTGCGCCCCTCGTCGGCATAAAGCCTTGCCAGAACGGCGGAAAATGTTGTCTTGCCGACGCCGCCTTTTCCTGTAACAGCAATTTTCATAATTATATCCCCGTTGGGGGGCGATGCCCACATCGCCCCATCGAAATCGTTAAGGCTATGGCCCGATGTGGGCATCGGGCCCTACGATCTCGTGTAAATAAAGTACTTGAAAAAAGCGATAATCAGATGCCCAGCGCAGCGCGCTTGGCTTCGATACCGTCAATCATTTTCTGAACGAGCGTGTCGGGGTCGGTGCTGATAACAAACCCGGCGCCCGTCATTTTTCTTGTTCCTTCCGTAATGAGCTCCATCATTTGCGCAGAGCCTTTGACCTGCGGCTCGATGCCGAGGTAGGTGTCGATACCGGTGGAGACGACGTAGTTGGCAATGGCGACAGCTTTTTCGCTCATCCACTCCGGCGCACAGCCGACAACGGGAACCTGCGGGATGTCGATGCCCCAATCCTCGGCGATATACGTTGCCAGCAGCATCATACGGCTGATGTCAACGCAGGAGCCCATGTGGAGGACCGGCGGAATGCCAACGAGCTCGCAGACGCGCTTGAGACCAGCGCCGCAGATTTCCTTGGCTTCCTTTTTCATCAGGCCGGCCTTGGCGGCAGCCTGGGCCGAGCAGCCCGTCGTGATGACGATGATATCATTCGCCAGAAGCTTCTTCATTATTTCAATGTGGGAATGGTCCGGGCGAACCTTAGGGTTGTTGCAGCCGACGATGGCAACGGCGCCGCGGAGAACACCGGCTTTGACAACGTCGATAAGCGGCTTGTAAGTATCGCGCTCGTCGACATGGCTGTTGGTGACGCCGTTAAGCTCCTTAATGATCGCCTCGCAGGAATAGCCGACTCTGACCGGCTGCTTATGTGTGGGAACAAAAATCTTCGCCGGATCGCGCTTTTCAAAGTTGTCAATCGCTGTTCTGACAAGATCACGGCCCTGTTCACGAGCCGTTTCCGGATGGAACTCGACATATGTGGAGCCCGGGATGCGCGCGATGGGAGAAGTTGTAATAAATTTCGTGTGGAAGCATTCGGAGAGAGGGCCGACAGCCGGGAAGATGCACTGGACATCGACGGTGATCATTTCGACCATACCGGTGAGCAGCGCGTTTTCCTGCTGAAGGAAGTTACCGGCCATCCGAACGCCGTGGCGCATTGTAACTTCGTTAGCAGTGCAGCACAGACCGGCGATATTAATGCCCTTGGCGCCTTTGGATTTGGCGTAATCAATGAGGTCTTTATCCTCGGCGGCGATGACGATCATTTCAGATAACGCCGGGTCGTGGCCGTGGACAATGATGTTAACCATGTCTTTTTCAAGAACGCCGAGGTCGGCTTCCGTATCTTTCGGGGACGGTGTGCCAAAGAGAATATCCGTCATCTCCGTACCCATCATAGAACCACCCCAACCATCGGCAAGGCCGGTGCGGAGACCTTGAACAACAAGCGATTCCGCATCACAGGTGTTGCCCATAGTGGTCATATGCATGGCTGTTGTAACCTCGCGGTCAATGGCGCGCGGGGCGATACCGAGATCCTCCCAAAGTTTCTGGCGCTCGGCGGGGGCGCGTTTCAAGAAACGCTGCGTGCCAAAGGGCTTGCCGTATTCCATCATGCCCGCCAGGGCAACTTCGTGCGCAACTTCATAGAGATCCTTGCCTTCTGTGGGGATATCCCACTCCTTGGCCAAGCGCAGGAGCTTCTCCGGGTCTTTAACCTGATAGTGGCCGTCGGCGCTTGCTGTGTGCAGGACATGGCAAATCTCACGACCGTGGTCGGAATGCGCTGCCGAGCCACCGGCAATCATGCGCAGATAGTTGCGCCCAGCAATACCGTTGGCGTCACAGCCGCAGATGCCGCGCGGGGCTTTGGGTGTAATGCGGCAGGGGCCCATGGAACAGATGCGGCAGCAGATGCCGTCCTCGCCGAACTTACACGAGGGTGTCTGATTCTTTTTTCTGTCTTCCCAGGTCTCGGCGCCGGCGCAGGCTGCGCATTCTTTCAGGCTCGCTGTGACGGCTTCCATTTGTTCGACTGTTGTGAAGTTGTTCGAATCCATAAAGCTTCTTATCTCCTTTGTCATAACACTAAAAAAGTCTAACTTGTATTTACATGTTGATTCATACTGCATTCTAGCAACCGAGCCCGTGAAAGTCAAACGCCGGACAAGACATTCGTGTGATTTTTATAAAAGCTAAAATCATTCTACAAATTGACTTACCCAAAAAAGGCAAAACGCCTGCAAGACAGGCGTTGATATTATGTTTTGCCAACAAATTTGTTAAAAAAATACCGAAGTTTTTTGTTAAAAAAATAACAAAATTAGAGCTTTCCGGACGTATAATAACCCGATTTGGCCGTCAGCGTGCCGTATGCTTCCGTCAAGTATTGCTTGCCAAATCCGACCGGCTTGTCGTCCTCGGCGCGAATCAGACGGTTGACAACGAGCAGGGGAGCGTGTCCCTCAAGACCCAGCGCATCGCAGACGTATGACGGCGGCGTTTCAAGCCCGATCGTCATCTCCGTATGAATAGACATCGGCGTAAATCGCGTTTCGAACATGTCGGGGAATTCAGCGAAGTGAAATTCAAACTCAATGCTGGGCGTACCGCGCTCGTAAGGGATGAACTTCTCGTCATAGGCAATCGTTTGGCCGCCCTTTTCAAGAATGCGCCGTGTGACAATCGTCATTTGCTGTTTTTTAAGCTTTAAAACGTCGGCAATGGCTTCGTCAGGCTCAATGATATTGACCTCTTGAAAGCGGAAACGCCCGCACGGTGCCGTATCGCCGAAAAAAAGCGTGAACATCGTGTACTTTGGCTGCATAACAAAATGGCCTTTGCCGTGCCACGATTTGATGAGACCTTCGCCGACAAGGACGTCCAGGCTTTTGCGGACGGTGACCCTGCTTGTCTTAAAGCGGGAGGCAAGCTCATTTTCCGACGGGAGCATATCGCCGGGCTTGTAGGCACCGGCAAGAATGCCCTTGCGCAGCGCACATGATATTTTTAAGTATAGCGGTTCTTCCATGTTGTTCTCCCTTGTCTCTTGCAGAAAAGTGCTGTGGGCACAATTAATTTTACGGTCAGACTTCTGTAAATGTCAGCCGCTGGCGTAGCCCGTTAATGACGATGTCATATATCGTGCAGCCCGGTGACGTTGTTGTCTCAACGCTGATATCATTTCCGTCAAACTTATTGGCGACATATGCCGCCACGTCTTCAATCTCGATTTCTTCAACAAAGACATCCCGCATTTGATTGCCGCTACAACTGTTGAAAATTTCCCAGATCATTTCGTAACTCTTTTTCATACTGCCTCCTATCTGTTTGTGACGTGCCGCTGACCTGATTGTATAATTGCCGAACTTGTATCGTCAAGTAAAAAGACGTCATAATGATAACAAATTATCTTTGAATTGGAATGTTTTGTTTGGAGCGAATTGATAAAAGGAGAGATTTGTGTTGACACTAATTTAAATAGCTTTAGGTTGATTGTAAAATGAAATTGAACACTTGAACAGAAAAATCCATAGTGATTATTCTTCGTGGTAAAATGTAGTTCCTACACAACATCTGCCACCGAAAGGATACAATCACTATGGATAACAATGATTCTATCACAGTCAGCGCAGAACGCAAGAAAGGGCAACACTTGAGCTTGGAAGATCGTGGTGCTGTCAAAGCCCTCTTGAAGCAGGGACTTGGCGTACGCGGCATCGCCCGAAACATTGGCTGTTCACCGTCCACCATCTCATACGAGTTAAGGCGAGGTACACCGACACGGAAGAGCAACAGGGGCCAAGCACCTGGCTATTCTCCGAAACTCGGCGAGGCCATCTACAAGGCTAATCGAAGGGCTTGTGTCAAGCCCCTCAAAGCAGGCTCCTGCAAGACTTTCATTGACTGGGTAGTCAAGCAGATCCGGGAACACAAGTGGTCGCTGGATTCCTGCTGCGGATATGCGAAGCGACAGCGTTTGTACAGTGAAGATCAGATGGTTTGTACCCGCACTCTGTACAACATGGTCTGGGCAGGCTTGCTTCCCATCACGCCGACCGAACTGCCGGAAGCCTTAAAACGCAGCACCCGAAAGGCCAGGGGCAGGGAAAACAAAAAGCACTACGGCACAAGCATTTCCGCCCGTCCTGAGATCGCTTCCCTTCGTATAGAAGGCGGCCACTGGGAGGGCGACACCGTGGTTGGAAAACGAGCTGGGAAAGAGGCAGTTGTACTCTCTCTGCTGGAGAAGAAGACCGAGCACTACATCGCCATTCGTATTCCCGGAAAGACCAGTGATGCGGTGATGTCTGCCATGAAAAGCCTACGCGCTGAGTACGGGGAACGTTTTTCACAGATTTTTAAGACGATTACCGTAGACAACGGCAGCGAGTTCGCCGACTTTGCAGAAGTCGAGGCTTGGGGTTCCCAGATCTACTTTGCCCACCCATACAGCTCTTGGGAACGTCCTCAGAACGAAAGGCATAATGGACTGTTCCGGACCTTCGTTCCAAAGGGAACATCTATTGAGCAGTATACAGACGAGGACATCCTGTCCGCTGCTGATGAGTTAAATGGGCGACCCCGGAAGAAGCTCGGATACCACACGCCAGAGGAACTATTTGAAGCCTTTCTTGATTCCGAATACGCAGCCTGACGGCTGCGACAACCTTGGCACAGACAGCGCCTGCGGCACCATCTGTGTCCAAGGTTAATTGATGGGAACGATTTTGCCTCGGGGTGTTCAATTTGCACTTGCAATTTATGTTAAATAGCTTTATAATAATTTTAATGAGAACGATTCTCATTTTAAGCGCGATGACTTAAATTTGTGAATATCCGTATGAATATTCACATGTTACGTGAAATTCAGGAAACGACAAAGAAAAACGGAGGGATTTACATGCATCACGGCGGTTACCATCAGCATCACGACGATCACCACCATAACCACGACGGTCATCACGACCACGAGCATACACACGGTAAGGACAACGGTAGCCTAGACCACCATCACGGCGGCGGCCACGACGATTTGCTCCCGGGTATCGGAGAGGCGGCAGCCTTTGTGCGCTATATGGTTGAGCACAACGCGCATCACGCCGAGGAGCTCGAGAACCTGGCGCATAGCCTTGAGCATCTGCAGCGCAGCGAGGAAGCCGAAGATATCCGCCGCTGCCTGAAGGATTTCAAGAAGGCTGACGAGCACTTGCAGGACGTTTTGAATCGGCTTGTCTGAGGAGGCGTATTATATGTGCTTATCAAAGGTATATGGAAAAAATGATACCGCGGTCCTCTTGAATAATATTCAAAAAGTTGTTTTGGACGGCGACGACATTGTTTTCACCGATCTGCTTGAAAATGAAACGCGTCTGCACGGCAAACTTTTGTCAGCCGATCTTGTCAGCGGGAGAATTATTATTGACACAGGCAACGCATAGCCTTTATATGTGAATCTTAAGACTGGAGAAAAAACATGACACCCATTACGATTGCCGTTGCCGGGAAAGGCGGAACAGGCAAAACAACACTGTGCGGCATTATTGTGGACTATCTTGCAAAGAGCGGCAAAGGGCCGATTTTGGCCGTTGACGCCGACCCGAATTCTAACCTGAATGAAGTTTTGGGGGTGGATATCCAGACGACGCTTGGTGAAATCCGTGAAAAAATGCAGTATAAGGACAATGAAAACGAAGAGCTCCCTTCCAGCATGACAAAGCAGGAATACACGGAGTATATGTTTAACGACGCGCTTATCGAGGAAGACAATTACGACATGCTCGTCATGGGGCGCACACAGGGCGCCGGCTGCTACTGCTATGTCAACGGCGTTTTAAAAACGCAGATTGACAAGTATAAGGGCGGGTACCGCTACATTGTCGTCGACAACGAAGCGGGGCTCGAGCACATTAGCCGCGGTATTCTCCCCCGCATCGATATTCTCTTAATGGTCAGCGACGCCTCGCGCCGCGGGATTCAGGCTGTCGGGCGTGTTGCCGTTATGGTGGAGGAACTCAAGCTTAAGCCCGGCGTTGCAAAGCTCATCATCAACAGAGCGCCGAACGGCCAGCTTGACGCCGGCTTATTAGAGGAAATTGAAAAACAGAAGCTCGACCTTATCGGCGTCGTGCCGCAGGACGATACGATTTATCGCTACGATGCAGATGGAAAACCCAGCTCCGAGGTGCCCGAGTCAAGCCCTGTCAAGGTAGCGATGCGTGAGATTCTCGGTAAGCTTGGCTTATAAATCACAACAAACTTTCAGGAGGTAACATCTATGAGCGTATTAACAGATCTGATCTATGCCGGGTCCAATGCTGTTGCCGGTTTGACGGAAGGCGCCGTTAACGATGCCA
Source organism: Oscillospiraceae bacterium CM (assembly GCA_022870705.1). Lineage (NCBI taxonomy): Bacteria > Bacillati > Bacillota > Clostridia > Eubacteriales > Oscillospiraceae > Oscillospiraceae bacterium JHJ. Next base: position 1,891,150 of record CP072107.1, on the reverse strand, counting down.
TTGCCAAATACGGCGCGGATTGCAAAGTGGCTTTCCCGGACACCGCCTATTTCTTCCCGACGATATATGCCGCAACAGGTGTTAAAGTGACAAAGCTGGGCGATTTGCCGGCCTGTGTCGGCGTCCTCAAGAGCCTGATTACGAATAAAGAAGATATCGGCGATGCCTTGAACGCCGGCCTTGCCACCGCCGTCGGGGCGGAAATTCTCGAAGGTCTTAAATGGGCCGCGGGCGGGAATCCTTATGAAAACGAGGGCGGCATCGGTTTTGTGCCTGACCCCGTCATCCGCTCGCTCGGCGTGCCGCTCGTCACCGGCGATATTCCCGGCGTCGCTGTTGTGCTTGGTAAGGCAGACGATACGACGCAGCTGGCGATGGTCCTCAAAGAGTACCAGACGAAAGGTATTCTGACCTTCCTCATCGGCGACGTGATCGATCAGGCTGCCGCCGAGGGCGTCAAAATGGGTCTTGATTTCCGTGTCGTTCCGCTTGGCCATGACGTGACAGCCGTTATCCATGTTGTCACTGTCGCCATCCGCGCGGCGCTCATCTTCGGCGCCGTCCAGCCGGGCGACCTCGCGGGGCTTCTGAAATATACGAAGGAACGCGTTCCCGCGTTTGTCAACACCTTCGGCGCGCTGAACGAAGTCGTCGTCTCCGCCGGTGCCGGCGCTATTGCTTTGGGCTTCCCGGTCATTGTTGACGTTGACCTCGGTGAAAATCAGGTCCCCGGCGCGCTTGTGTCCGTTACCAATCACGTGGACACGGTCAAACGCTCGCTGGAGCTGCGCAACATCAAGGTCAAAGTGAAGAACATCGATATCTGCATGGGTTTTGCCTCTGCCTTTGAGGGCGAAATCATCCGTAAAAGCGATATGCACGCCGAATTTTATTCCGGAACCAATCCGACCTGCGAGCTCGTCGTCATGCGCAAAATCGATGAGATTGAAGACCACAAAATCACAATTGACGGCCCCGATTTTGACGGGACGGCACCCGTTGAGCTTCCGCTGGCGACGTATGTCGAGGTTGCCGGAGCTAAAATGCAGGTTGATTTTGAGCCGGTCATTGAGCGTAAAATTCACCACTGGTTCAACTATGTCGAGGGTGTCATGCACACCGGCCAGAGAAACCTTTTCCGTCTGCGCATCAGCAAGGAAGCCTACCAGAAAGGCCTGCGCCTTAAGGATCTAGCCGAGGTTATCTATCATGAAGTGATGGATGAATTCGACAGCGTCGTTGACAAGTGCCAGGTCACGCTGATTACAGATAAAGCAAAGGTCGAAGCGCTCCTCAATAAGGAAGCGATGCCGCGCTATCAAGCCCGTGACGAGCGCCTTGCCTTGATGACGGACGAAAGCGTTGATACATTCTATACCTGCACACTCTGTCAGTCGTTTGCCCCATCACACTGCTGCGTCGTGACGCCGGAGCGCCTCGGCCTCTGCGGTGCTGTCTCCTGGCTGGACGCCAAGGCGACGAAAGAGCTTACACCGGCAGGCCCCTGCCAGCCGATTACAAAGGTCGGCTGCACCGACGAGCGCACCGGCGCCTACACAGAGGTCAACAAAATTGTCGCCGAAGCCACGCACGGCGCCCTTGAACGCGTCACCCTCTATTCAATCATGGAAGACCCAATGACGAGCTGCGGCTGCTTTGAATGCATCTGCGGCATTCTACCGGAAGCAAACGGCGTCATCATTGCCAACCGCGAATACTCCGGCGTCACCCCCACGGGCATGACGTTTGGTGAGCTGGCCTCGATGACGGGCGGCGGCGTTCAGACGCCGGGCTTCATGGGTCATGGCCGCCACTTCATCTCCTCAAAGAAATTTGCCTCTGCCGAAGGCGGCATTGAGCGCATCGTCTGGATGCCCAAAGAGCTTAAGTCCGACGTTGCAGCCCGCCTGAACAAAACCGCAAAGGAATTATACGGTATTGAGAATTTCGCGGATATGATCTGTGACGATTCGATTGCTACCGAATCTGAAGCTGTGCTTGCATTCTTAACGGAGAAGGGACATCCCGCTCTGGCAATGCAACCAATTATGTAAACGTCAATGAATAAAGTAATCTTTCAATTTGAAGGCGGCGGAGATGTAACAATCTTCGCCGCCTCCGGCGAAAATCTCCTCGATTTAGCCAAAAAGGCCAACGTCGTGATTGACGCGCCTTGCTCCGGCAACGGCTCCTGCGGGAAATGCCGCGTACAGCTCATGAACGGTGACCTCAAGTGTAAGAAGTCGCTCCATCTCGACGATCGGGAGTTTGTCGAAGGCTGGCGTCTGGCTTGTACGGCAACGATCATCGGCGACGTTAAGGTTTTAGTGCCTGACATTGCCTCGGCATTTAAATACAGGATGAAAACGGCCGACTTGTCGTCGCCGGAAGAAGTCCGCATTTTTAATGAACTGCAGGATAACCTGACAGCAGCCGGCCTTCAGCAAAATGGCCTTGTCAGGTCCTTTTCAATCCGGATGGATGAGCCCACGCTGTCCGACACGCTGCCGGACAACGAACGCTTTATGCGGGCTGTCCGTGAGGTCACCGGTATCCAAGAGGTTGTTATACCATTTCATGTTCTGAAGAGCTTGCCGGATATGCTCCGGGATAATAACTATGAACTGCGCTGCATTGGCGAAATGCATGATGACTTTGTCGTTATTCTCGACCTGATGAGCGACACCGGCATGGTGCCCGTTTTGGGTGTTGCCATCGATATCGGCACGACGACGGTCTCGGCGCTGCTTGTTGATATGGACACGGGAAAAATTATCGCGAAGGGCAGCGCAGGCAACGGGCAGATCCGCTATGGGGCCGACGTGATCAACAGAATTATTGAACAGCAGAAAAACGGCGGCATCGACAAGCTGCAAAAAGCCATCATCGGCGAGACGCTTGAACCACTGATCGACATGCTCTGCGACAACGTCAATCAGAAAAAGTGCCGTATCTTCCATATGACAGTTGCGTCCAATACGACAATGAATCATCTGCTGCTTGGCATCAACGCCGACTATCTGCGGATGGAGCCTTACATCCCGGCGTTTTTTGAAATCAATCCGATTTTCACACGCTTTATCGGCATTCGCCTCGCCGTCGGCGCGCGTCTGAGCATTGCCCCTAATATCGGCAGCTACGTCGGCGGCGATATCACCGCCGGAACGCTTGCGAGTATGATCTGGCATAAGGATGAGCTCTCCATGCTCATCGACCTCGGCACCAACGGCGAAATCGTTTTTGGTAACAAGGACTTTATGGTGTCGTGTGCCTGTTCGGCTGGACCCGCCTTTGAAGGCGGCGACATCAGCTGCGGCATGCGCGCCATGCACGGTGCCATAGAAGCATGCACCATTGATGCTGAGACAATGGAACCGCATATGACGATTATTGGTAAAATCCGTCCCGTCGGTCTCTGCGGTTCCGGCATTATCGATGTCATTGCCGAACTGTTCAGGACAGGCATCATCAACGGAAAAGGCAAATTTGTGCGAGAGGGCCGGCGCGTTAAGCACGATGAATTCGGCTTCGGCTGCTATATTCTCGCGTTCCCGGAGGAGTCGGCCAGCGGCCGCCAAGTCTGTATCAATGAAATTGATATTGATAATTTCATCCGGGCAAAAGGCGCAATTTTCTCGGCTATCATGACGCTTGTCAGCGCACTCGGCTTTGCGCCGGAGGATATCGAGCATATCGACGTTGCGGGCGGCATCGGCAGCGGTATTAACATTAAAAATGCTATCCGGATCGGTATGTTCCCTGACGTACCCCTTGAGAAATACAGCTACGTTGGCAACTCTTCGCTCGCTGGCGCTTATGCGGCGCTCGTTTCGGAGGACGCCTCTTCCAAACTTGAGGAAATCTCCAAGAGCATGACGTATTTGGAGTTGTCCACGCAGCCCGGCTACATGGATTCATTCATCGCAGCCTGTTTTCTGCCACACACGAATGCGTCGCTCTTCCCGTCTGTAGAGGTGAATGGATGACGGAAATAATCAATAACAAAGAGGGCGTGCCGCTCGGTATTTACACAGAGCGCTATAAGGCGCTCAATGTTTCAGAGGTTACGGCGCGCTGCGGCGCACCGTTTGACGCCGCGCGCGGTGCTTTCGTCCTGCGCGTCTACGGGAATACGCTATACGCCGCCTGGCCCGAATGGGCGCTCCAGCCTGAGGACCCCGCGTCGTGCCCAAAAGCCCTTCACAGTGGACCGGCTAATATCCTGATGATTCGCTTCCTCCTGGAAGGGCGGGATGTCCCGGCGGCCGGTCAGTACCTTGCCTATCGGGAGCTGCCCTGGGGCGAGGTGTATGACAAGAATTTTCAGGGCCGTTGCATCAAACGGCTGGCCTTCGGCTTTGGCAGCCGGATTGACGCGTTTAAGAAGGGCGCGCTGGCGCTCGGCGGTATTGAATCAAACCGGGCTGATGCCTCGTTCGATCTGCCATATATCGGCGATGTCGTCATTCGGCTGACGCTTTGGGCGGGGGACGATGAGTTCCCGCCGCAATCCCAATGGCTTTTTTCCGATAACACGCCGCAGGCGTTCACAGCGGAAGATGTTGCCGTCGTCGGCGACGTGCTGATTGACGCGCTGAAAGAGCTGTCAAAATAGACTCAATGAAAACAATAAACCGGCGGGAGCATTTCCCGCCGGTTTATTGTTTGCCTTTTTGCCGTTCTTGCCGTCTTACTTCAACAGAATTTCAATGGCCTTGTTGAGTTCGTCAATCGTCACGGTGTCGCCTGATTCAACGGCGTCGACGATGCAGTGGTCAATATGGTCCTTAAGAATGATCTTGGACGTACTATTGATGGCCGAGCGGACGGCGGCCAGCTGAATGAGCACTTCGGAGCAATCGCGCCCCTCCTCCACCATATGTTTGACGGCGTTCAAGTGCCCAATGAGCTTAGAAAGCCGGTTCAATACGGCTTTCGTATTCTGGTGCGTATGGGCATGAGAATGGGCTTTTGCGCCAACTTCACCCGGCAAGCCATCATGGTGGCTGTGACCTTTGCCATGCGGCAGATCCTGATGCGCATGGTCATGGTCATGGTGGCGGCGCTGCGCCCTGTCAAAGTCCGATATCATTTGCTCACCCCTGAAATAAGCTGTGCTTTTTCCCATCATATCGTGTTTAGGTGGACACGTCAATTGCTTTCCGACAGGACAAAGCCAGCGCTTGTTTTCCGCTGTATCCGTATAGCGGAAGCCGCGCGGTCTCAATCGGTTATTTCGCCTTCCGAAAAAACTGTGATGACCTGCAAAGGGATTCTTTTTCGGCTTTTTAGGATCATGTCGACAACCATAGTGGCAAAGTTTTTGCAGCATGGGGCATCCATTCTCGCAATAGTGAGGCTTCTGATATCATTATTCTGGACGATTTTGCAAAGCTTTTCCGAAAATTCAGCGCCGTCAAGCGCCGGACAGCCGATAATCAGTATTTTACTTTTTAACAGGCTCTGATGAAAATCTTTGTATGAAAAGGCCGCGCAATCAGCTGACAACAAAAGATGGGATTTGTGAAAAAAGGGTGCGACGGGAGAAATCAATTTGAGCTTCAGCGGCCACTGAGGCAAATGGGCCTGCCTGGGTGAAGGATTGAATGGACGTTTCCCAAACGTATCGGGGCAGTCCCAGGGGTTATCGGCATGGCACATGGCGGTCTCCTCACTGAAAACATTGAAATTTGAATATAATATAAACGAAAACAACGTCACAGTGTAAGCCCCCCATCGGGATGCGTTTGTTTCCACGCGCCATCTCCCCAAACAAAAAATGATGGAATCCTGCCAAAAAAGAGGACTTTAATTTGACATTTTTAAGCGGAAAGTTCTCTTGCTGGAACGAATTTGCGTTAAATGACAAAAGTGGGCTGCTGATTTTAATATGAATTATGCATTTCAACAAAGTTTGGCCGCCGTATCCCCCATGGGAGCTTGTTGGACAGTGCCATTGCTGATAAACTCTAAAACAAATACAGGCTGACATCAGGGGTTTCAAGTTGAAATAAAGAGAGGATGGCTATTGATGCATATACCTGACAACTACTTAAGCCCAGCGACATGTGTCGTTATGGCCGCGGCGGCTGTACCCGTCGTGGCGGTCTCCATCAAGAAGGTTCGGGAGGAAATTTCACAGGCCAAAATGCCGCTTCTAGGAATCGGCGCGGCCTTTTCTTTTCTCACAATGATGTTTAATGTGCCGCTGCCCGGCGGCACGACAGGGCACGCCGTCGGCGGGACGTTGATTGCCATACTGCTCGGCCCATATTCGGCCTGCATTTCCGTTGCCGTTGCGCTGATTATCCAGGCGCTTCTATTTGGGGATGGCGGTATCCTCGCGCTGGGCGCCAATATCTTCAACATGGCCATCGTCCTCCCGTTTGCCGGATATTTTATTTATAAATTAATCCGGGATCGATTTGGCTCCGGTAAAGGCGAAATCGTCGGTGCTGCCGTAGGGTCTTATGTCGGCCTCAACGCCGCGGCGCTCTTGACGGCTGTTGAATTTGGCCTCCAACCGCTTCTCTTCCAAACGGCCGCGGGGCAACCGCTATACTGCCCCTATCCGCTTTCTGTCTCCATCCCGGCCATGATGATTCCGCATTTACTTGTGGCCGGTGTTGTTGAAGCGGTTTTCACCGTCTTTATCTATAGCTTCATTAAGCGCGTTTCGCCGGGCATGATTTATGAAGGCAAAACAACGCGCACAAAAGCCATTTACGGTCTGCTTGCAGCACTCATCTGCCTGACCCCTCTGGGGCTCTTGGCCGCCGGGACAGCCTGGGGCGAATGGGGTGCCGATGAAATTAACACCGTTTTGTCGGGCGGCACGATGCTCGGCTTTGTCCCGCAGGGGATGCAAAATGGCTTTAACTTCAATGCGATATTGCCCGATTATGCCATTACCGGGCTGCCGGAGATTGCCGGGTACATCATCTCCGCCGTGCTGGGTGTCGCCATTCTCATCATCGCCTTTAAAATCCTGGCAGCTTTCAAGAAAAATAAAGCAAACGTTTAGGAGCTAAATTTATGCCGGAATGGCTTTTAACATCAGAACAGTATGAGCCTGTCAAAGACAAGGATACTTTTATTAACAAAAGTATCCTGTCGATGATCGGCCTCATTGCGCGCATAAAAGCGCAGGATTCAAGAGGGAGAGACCTGTTTGGCGTTAACCCCGTCGTCGCTGTTTTTATGACGTTTTTGCTCGTCGTTCTCATTTCGCTGGTGCGCTATTTCTCGTTCGTGCTCATTGTTATTACGTTCTTAATATTGATTTTGTGCCTCATGCCCGCTGGGGATATTATAAAAGTCCTGCGCGTGAGCTTCGTTGTCACGGTGTTTACATTCATCATTTTGCTCCCCGCCGCCTTTTTCGGCAATCACCTGAGCCTGACGCTCATCCCGGCCAAGGTGTTCGCCTCGGTTACAGCCGTCAATATCCTCGCGCACGTCTATCGCTGGAATCGCCTGATTGCCGCCCTGCGGGTCTTCCGTGTGCCAAACCTTCTAATTTTCGTCCTTGATATCACACTCAAATACATCGTCATGCTGGGCGAGTTTTCTCTTGAGATGCTCTACGCGCTCAAGCTGCGCTCCGTTGGCAAAAACACCGAAAAATACGCGTCGCTTTCCGGCATCGCTGGGACGATGTTTCTTAAATCGCGTGTGATGGCGGAAGAGCTGCACGAATCCATGGTCTGCCGCGGTTTTACAGGGACATATAAAACAGCTGCCGCTTGGCGTTTTTCATTCGCCGACGCCGTCTATATTCTTATGAATGCCGGTATACTGGCCGTCTATATTTATATCAGCCGAGGTTAACATGATTGAGCTTCAAAATGTCAATTTTTCGTATGACGGGCATCTGGCCCTCCGTGATATTAATTTAAAACTTGGGCGGGGCGAAGCCGTATCGCTCTTAGGTGCAAACGGCAGCGGCAAATCAACGCTGTTAAAGCTAATCAACGGACTCATCGCGCCAAGCAGCGGAACATATCTGTTCGAGGGGACTGAAATTAACCCCAGAAAGCTGCGCGACACGGTGTTTTCCAAAGCGTTTCACCAAAAGATCGGATTTGTTTTTCAAAATTCCGATACGCAGCTTTTCTGCCCGGACGTTTACGATGAAATCGCCTTCGGTCCACGGCAAATGGGCCTTGATGAAAAGGCTGTCGCGGCGCGGGTTGAAGACTGTCTGCAGCTACTAAAGCTCGAAGACTTCAGAAACAGGCAGCCGTATCACCTGAGCGGCGGCGAGAAGAAAAAGGTGGCGATTGCCTGTGTGCTCGCGCTCAATCCGGAAATTCTGATCCTTGACGAGCCGATGAACGGGCTCGACCCGCGCTCCGAGCGCTGGCTTGTCGCCTTTCTCCGACAGCTGAACAAGGCGGGCAAAACACTGCTTCTGTCAACGCATAATCTGGAGCTGGTGCAGGAAATATCGCAGCGTGCCGTTTTATTTGACGAGACGCACACGATCGCAGCCGACCTTGAAACGAGGTGCCTGATGGACGATATCGAGCTGCTCAAGCGCGTCAATCTGGTCGACGAATTCTATCATCGGCATGAAGACAGCGGGCACGGGCATTATCATATTCACAATTATTAATGTGTTTTTCAATTCAGTCAGAAGACCGGCTAAGGCCGGTCTTCTGTTATTGATGGCTTTATCCCTCGGAAAACAATAATCAGAACATGATAATTGAAGAAAATAAAAGCAAGATGGGCTGTGAACGCGTCTGAATGCCATAATAGTCAACGATGGTCAAATTTGGCGCGTTTATGCCCTGCCCTCAATTTGACCTTTACTGACTATTAGTTTAAAATAGACTTACATCAGTATAGCTCGTAATGGGAGGTGACGCGTATGGATTTTAAGGACTATTATAAGGTTCTCGGCGTTGAAAAGAGCGCGTCGGCGGAAGAGATCAAGAAGACGTATCGGAAGCTCGCCAAAAAGTATCACCCTGATACGAACGCGGGCAGCAAGAGCGCTGAAGAAAAGTTTAAGGATATCAGCGAAGCGTATGAGGTGCTTGGTGACGCCGATAAGCGCTCTAAATACGACACGATGTATGACGACTTAAAGAGCGGGCGCGCCGGCGCCGGATTCGGCGGCGGTTTTGACCCGAATATGTACAGTAATTACGCCGCCGGTAACAACGGCGGGTATACGTATACCTGGAGCGGCGGAGACGGCGGCGCTGATTTCAGCGATTTCTTTAACATGTTTTTTGGCGGGCGCGGCGGCGGTTATGACGATCTGTTTGCCGGAAGAAGCCGCGGTTTTTCGGGCTATAACGCCGACGGGCAGGATATCGACGCCGTCGTAGAGATCGGCATCCGGGAGGCCTTTAAGGGCGGTGAGAAGACGATTTCACTTCAGACGCAAAGCGGTACAAAGACCGTTAAATTCAAAATTCCGCCCGGTATTCAAAGCGGGCAGAAAATAAAGCTCTCCGGTCTTGGCGGCCCGGCTGCCGGGAAGGGCAAGCCCGGCAATCTGTATCTTGAAATCAGCCTTAAACCGGAGGCCGGGTTCTCGTTCAACGGCCCTGATCTCGAAAAGACAATCGACGTCTATCCGTGGCAGGCAGCCCTTGGCGACAGCATCCGTGTCAATACGCTTGACGAGCGGCTGAGCGTCAAGCTCCCGGCGGGAATTCAAACGGGCGGCAAGCTGCGCGTTGCCGCGCGCGGCTATCCGGGTAAAAACGGCAAGAGGGGCGCGCTCAGCCTCGTAGTAAAACTTGTCAACCCGGGTGTTATCTCCGGTGAAATGAAAGCGCTGTATGAGCAGCTTGCATCAATTTCTAAAAAACAGACGGAAAATCAGTGATGTGAGAAGGGGGTTATAACATGACGATTGATAAATTCACACAACGCGCGCAGGAGGCTATTGCCGCCGCGCAGGAAACAGCCTTGCGGCGCAATCATCAGCAGGTGGACGGCGAGCATTTGCATTTCGCGCTTTTAACGCAGACGGATGGCCTTATCCCGCGCCTTCTGGGCATCATGGGCGTTGAAACCGACCAGCTCGCTGAAGATATTGAGCGGGAGCTTGACAAAATCCCGGGCGTCACCGGCTCCGGCAGTGAAAGCCTCTACGCCGGACGGCGCCTGTCACAGCTGCTGCTTGCCGCCGAGGACAGCGCCAAGCGCTTCGGCGACGCGTTTGCCGGTGTGGAGCACTTGTATCTGGCGCTTTTGGGTGAGCGGAACACGCCGTCCTCAAAGCTTTTCGCCAAATACGGCATTACAACGGAGAAGTTTTTGGCAGCCCTCAACGACGTGCGCAAAAATCAGCGCGTGACGAGCCAGAACCCCGAAAACACGTATGACGCCCTGCGTAAATACGGCACCGATCTCGTCGAGGCGGCAAAAAACGGTAAGCTTGACCCTGTCATCGGGCGTGATCAGGAGATCCGACGCGTGATGACGATATTAAGCCGGAAAACAAAGAACAACCCGGCGCTCATCGGGGAGCCGGGCGTCGGCAAAACGGCCGTCGTCGAGGGCCTCGCGCAGCGCATCTGGAAGGGTGACGTCCCGGAGACGCTGCGGGACAAAACGATTTTCGCCCTTGACATGGGCGCGCTCATCGCCGGGGCCAAATATCGCGGCGAGTTTGAAGAGCGCCTCAAGGCCGTTCTTGATGAGATCACGCAATCTGAAGGGCGCGTCATTTTATTCATCGATGAGATGCACAATATTGTCGGTGCCGGGAAGACGGAAGGCGCGATGGACGCAGGCAATCTTTTAAAGCCGCTCCTCGCGCGCGGAGAACTCCATTGTATCGGCGCAACGACGCTTAATGAATACCGCCAGTATATCGAAAAGGACGCGGCGCTTGAGCGGCGCTTCCAGCCGGTCACGGTGAGCGAACCGTCCGTCGAGGACACGATTTCCATCCTGCGCGGCTTGAAGGAAAAGTATGAGATTCATCACGGCGTGCGCATTACGGACGGGGCAATCGTCTCCTGCGCCGTCCTATCCAGCCGATACATTTCAGACCGCTTCCTGCCCGATAAAGCCATCGACCTGATGGACGAAGCGGCGTCGATTATCCGGACGGAAATTGACAGTATGCCCGCGGAGCTCGACGAAAAAAACCGCAAAATCATGCAGCTGGAGATTGAGCGCGAGGCGCTGAAAAAGGAAAACGACCGCCATTCGAAAGAGCGGCTGGACGCCCTGCAGAAGGAACTCAGTGAGACGAAAGCGTCGTTCGAGGAGATGAGCGCCAAATGGCAGGCGGAAAAGCAGAACATCCAGAAGGTCAGTAAGCTCCGTGAGGAGATTGACCAGGTCAAGGCCGTTATTGAAAAGGCCGAGCGCAATTACGACCTGAATACGCTCTCCGAGCTCAAATACGGCCGCCTGCCGGAATTAGAGCGCCAGCTGGAGGCTGAGAAAAACAAGACAGACGCGCAGGATAACGCGCTCTTGCGCGAGGAGGTTACAGAAGAGGAGATCGCCGAAATCGTCGCCAGATGGACGGGAATCCCTGTCTCTAAACTGATGGAGGGACAGCGGGAAAAGATTCTTCATCTCAGCAAGACGCTCCATCACCGTGTCATCGGCCAGGATGAAGCTGTTGACGCCGTAGCTGACGCCATTTTGCGCTCGCGCTCCGGCTTATCCGACCCAAACAGGCCGATCGGTTCGTTTCTGTTCCTCGGGCCGACAGGCGTCGGCAAAACGGAGCTGGCTAAGGCGCTCGCCGAGGCTTTATTCGACACGGAATCAAACATCATCCGCATCGATATGAGCGAGTATCAGGAAAAGCACACCGTCTCTCGGCTCATCGGCGCACCGCCGGGCTACGTTGGCTACGACGAGGGCGGCCAGCTGACGGAAGCCGTCCGCCGCCGCCCTTACAGCATCGTTCTCTTTGACGAGATCGAGAAGGGCCATCCGGATGTCTTCAACACCATGCTCCAGATTCTTGACGATGGACGCCTGACGGATGGGCAGGGACGGACGGTGAACTTCAAAAACACCGTTGTCATCATGACGAGCAATATCGGCAGCCAGTATCTGATGGAGGGCATCGACGGTGATGGTGACATCACCGAGTCGGCGCGCCAAAACGTGATGAGTGCACTGCAGGCGCACTTCCGCCCGGAATTTTTGAACAGGCTGGACGAAACCGTCCTCTTCAAGCCGCTCTCCATGGCCGAGATCATCCGTATCATCGACCTCATTTTGGAGAAGACGGCGTCGAAGCTCAAAGAGCAGAACATCGCCCTTGTCGTGACGGAAAAAGCCAAAAAACGAATCGCCCAAGCCAGCTACTCGCCCGTCTACGGCGCGCGACCGGTCAAACGCTATGTGCAGAAAAATGTTGAGACCGCCGTCGCCCGCATTATCATGCAGGGGGACACCGTTGACGGCAGCACCATTACCGTTGACGCTGACGACAGCAGCCTTCTGTTTCAGGTGAAAGACCCGGTGATGGCATAAAGAGAACGACTCTAACGAAAGCGGGGCGCTGATTTTCAGCGCCCCGTTGTTGTTTTGGAGAGGCATTATTAAAGCACGGCAGTTGCGCCGGGCTAAACATCATGGGATGATTGAAAAGCCGTCCGAAAACAGATAAAATATGTTTATGGCGATCTTCAAAACGCAGGGAAGGATATTTAATTATGAAAGAATTTAATGGAAGCCAGGGCTATATTGCCTCGGATGACTTAATGCGCAGTGTTAATATCGCGGTTGCCCTCCAAAAGCCACTCCTTATTAAAGGGGAACCGGGAACGGGGAAGACGATGCTTGCCGAATCTGTGGCGGGGGCGCTTGGGATGGAACTCATCGTCTGGAATATCAAGTCCACGACGAAGGCGCAGGACGGGCTGTATGTGTATGACACGGTGCAGCGCCTATACGACAGCCAATTTGGCGGCGAGGGTGTTGATCAGATTGCAAAATATATCAAGCTTGGCAAGCTAGGCGTGGCGTTTAATAACGAGAAACAGGTCGTTCTCTTGATCGATGAGATTGACAAAGCAGACCTTGAATTCCCGAATGATCTGCTTTGGGAACTTGATAAGATGGAGTTTTACATCCCGGAAACAGGAGAGACCGTGAAAGCGGCGGTCCGACCTGTTGTTATCATCACGTCGAATGCCGAGAAAGAGCTGCCGGACGCGTTTCTGCGGCGCTGTATTTTTCACTATATTGCTTTTCCTGATCAAAAAATGATGGAAAATATCGTGCGTGTTCATTTTGAAAACTTGGACGACGCGCTCGTTCAGCAGGCGCTCAAATCATTTTACGCGATCCGCGCCATGCGTGGCATTCAAAAAAAGCCAAGCACCTCAGAACTGCTTGACTGGATTGGCGCGCTGCAAATCGGCGGTATCACACCGCAGCGTCTTGCGGAAGAAATCCCCTTTATCGGGGTTCTGCTCAAGAAGGACGAAGATTTTGGCGTTCTCTCCCGCGGCGGGAATGCCAAGCGCGCTTTATAGAGCACCATGTTTACTTCTTTTTTCTATCTGCTCCGCGCCAAGGGACTGAAGGTGTCCACGCAAGAGTGGTTTGCGCTGCTCCGCGGGCTGCAGCTCGGGCTGCATAAATCAAGCCTCACGGGCTTCTATTACCTCGCGCGCGCGACGCTCGTCAAAACCGAAGCGGACTTTGACGCGTTCGATCTTGCCTTCATAGAGTATTTCGAAGGGATCAAATCGTATGACGACCTGCCGGAGGACCTCCTAAACTGGCTGTCCATACCGGGCGACGGCGATTTCGATGCGGAAGCCTTTGCCGATCTGCCGCAGCTTGATTTGGAGGCACTGCGCCAAAAGCTGGAAGGCAGGACGGAAGAAGAGCACGAAAGCCACGATGGCGACAGTATGTTTCTTGGCACCGGCGGTGCGTCGCCCTTCGGCAATTCAGGAGACAAACCCGGCGGCATCCGCATTGGCGGGGTCAGCAAGCGCCAAAGTGCCCTGCAGGTTGCCGGGGCGCGGCGGTATTTGGACTTCAGGGAAGACAATGTCCTGGAAGACAGGCAATTTCAGATGGCTTTTCGGTCTTTACGGCAGTTTTCCGCCAATGAGGACGGGCCGAAGGATGAGCTGAAGCTTGAGGAGACGATTAGCGAGACGTCTGAAAATGCCGGCAGGCTGAAGCTCGTTTTCGGGCGGCCTCGGCGCAATAGCGTCAAATTGCTTGTTTTGTTTGACTCAGGCGGCTCCATGCTCAGCTATGCCAAGCTTTGCGGGTCTCTCTTCCAAGCCGCGAACAAATCCAATCATTTCAAAGACTTGAAAACGTATTATTTTCACAATTGCTTCTATGACCGGCTGTATACAACGCCGGTCTGCACCGAGGCTCACAGTGTTGAGACGGAGTGGGTGCTGCAAAACCTGAAAAGTGATTATCGCGTTATTGTGGTGGGGGATGCGGCCATGGCGCCGACAGAGTTGCTCCGGCCGGGCGGGGCAATTGATAACCGTCACCCCAATCAGGAGCCCGGTATTGAATGGATTCGCCGTTTTAGAAAAAAATTCGAAAAAATGATCTGGCTCAATCCCGTGGAGCAAGCTACGTTGGATGAGGAACGCGGGTCAATGACGATGCGGCGTATCAAAGAGGAAGTACCGATGTATCACCTATCGGTCGGCGGCCTGCAAGCCGGATTAAAAAGCCTCATAGCCGCAAGATAAGAGGCGACTCTCTTGCTGCACTGACGATCCGACTTAATGTTTGAGGGAAAAGACCCGACGAACAAATAAAAGCGAATAACAGAAAATCAAAAAAGCCGGGCGCTGAATTTTCAGCGCCCTGTGGTGTTTGAGAGTGGGAGGGTAGTTTGAACTGTCCTTTTACTTATATTACAGCATATTGTTATATAGCAATGTTATGAAAGAAACTACTGTTTCAACTGTTTCATAAGTATTTGCAGTTCCCATATATGTAATTGTCTGCTTTGCAAATTCTTCAAACATTATTCTTTGCCATTGTTCTGAACAAAATTGAATTTTTATAGCTATCTCTCTATACTCAAGATATTTATCATTTAGATATTTTGTGAGCGCACTATACTCCTCTCTGTTTAAAAACGGCATGATCTTTTTTTGATAAGCTGGAACTAGTTCAAGTGCTAAATCATAATCTTGCTTAAAACCGCTAATCAAGAATGATTGCATACCTAGTAGCAAACATTCTGTTTCATGTTTGCTAATTGATATAGAATATCCTTTTGCCTTTAAGGTTTCTATTAAATCATTAGTATCATTCAATACATTATCAACTATTTCGTTCGCTCTCTTTTTCACTTTTCCCTTACCAAACATTAAAGAACACTCCTTAATCAAATCTCTACTTACATTTTGCTTAAATGAAACAGCATCTACTGAAGTGCATCACTAACGTTAGTACATCCTGCGCTAATATTTAAGCTTCTTTCTCATGATTTTACTTTAGGGTTTTTATTCTACTTTTTCTCTGTTAATAACTCCGAAAGGAATGTGTACTAACGGTATATCACTCAAGGATTCATCTAGGTGAAAAATTTGATCATCAATAAACAAATGAGGTTTTAAAATTTCTAAAATTCTTCTTTTTTCGATGCCCCCTAGAAAAAACATTTCATCCACATTGACATCCCAGTATTTTAATGTATTAACTGCTCTTTCATGAGCAGGTGCATTCCTAGCTGTAATAATTGCTGTTCTAAGCACCTTCTTGTACTCGGGATCTTGTTCTAAAGCTTTATCTTCTAATTTCTGAAAAAAGGATACTTTTTGTAAAAAACCAAGTAGTAAACCAGCTTCTAATGGTTTGCTTGAATACGCGGTCTCATGTTCAAAATACTTATCTAAATCTTTACATTCTTGATAGTACTGTTCAGCTGAATCGTCTGCTAATACACCATCAAAATCAAAAGCAAGACGAAGCTCAGTATCCTCTTCATTATCACGGATACTTGTTTTGAGGATTCTACCAGCTGGATAATTCTTATTGATTGCGTTTTTTACATCATTTTCATCAGTTGATAAAAATAATGAAATATTAAAAGCCGGTATATATTCATAAGGACTTTTTCCAGATGTAAATGCAGCTCTTGAGATGTCAAGTTTGTATTCACAAATTGAGTTGAATACCCGAAGACCTGTTTCAGGACTGTTTTTCGATAAAACAACGACTTCAACAGGCTGTTTATTAGGAAAGAGTTTATTAATACTTAGAAATCTACGGATAAATGGATATGCCAAACCTTTTCCCAAAATAACAGTTCGATTATCAGTTTGATATTCTTTATATGCTTTTAACCCTTGCTCTTTATAAATTTCATCTTCGACTTGCAAATCAAACAAAGCATTAGAAGATACACCTACAACTAGCTTTTTCTCAATTGGGTATGGCATATCTGGCCACTCTCCTACTATTAAGATTAGTAGAGTCCAATTCTAATTATCGCTATTACTCCAACCCCTCCCCACGCCCTCTTGTATTATATTCCCTTATCCGACAATATTCAACAATAACACTAGTTAAAACCCCCAAAACACAAAACCCGCCCAAAAGGGCGGGTTTTGTTGCGGTTAGAAGAAGATTCTTATTTCACAGCGTCGAGGGTGATGGCAGAAACGGCAGGGCCGTCGTCATAGCCACCGACATACGTTTCGTTGCAAGCTGTGACAGTAGCAAACGTGCCTTCGGTACGGCCAGCTTTAATAAGCGGATTGCCGGCTTTGTCAAACATCGGGGTGGAGTTGTTGATAAGCTGGATGGCGCCGGCGCCGGTGACACCCGTCACAACACCGCTGTAAACGACGTTGCCGTCGATCCAGAGCTTGACGTTTGTGCCGGTGGAGACATCCTGCATGGCAAGGATGAAGTAGTGATACTTGCCATCATTGAGGCTCACGCCTGTGTCTTTGACGACATCCTGCTTGACAAGAGTGCCGGAAGCGTCGGTGTAATTGCGCTGAATCTGAACAGTACCGCCAACGGTGACGATGGCGAGGGCTTTTGTCACGTTGTCATCGGAGAGCGTATTGAACGGCGCTGCATCCTTAAAGATAACGGCGCTGTTGAGCTCACCGGCCTGCGGCGCGGAAAGTCTCATCTTGAACTTAAAGATGCCGTCGCCATACTGGGCGGGGGCACCGTCTTTAAGCAGGACGGCACTGGCAAAATAGGAATCTTTCGTGGGGTCAGTCGTCAAAGTGCCGGACGTTGTTGAAGTTGCTTCAAGCTTACCGCTGTTGCCCTTAAGCATGACGACAGAGGTTGTCTCATCGCGTGGGGCGGCAATCGTTGCCGTCGTCGTTGTGTCAGTTGCGATGATGTTCGTTCTGTCCCAGTTGTCGGACTTGTTCTGTCCCTCTGTGAAGCTTGTCATGACCGTTGAGAAATCAAAAGTCTGCAAAGTTGCAGCGGACGTGCCGGGCTGCTCGGATGCGTTCGGCGTACCGGTGCCCGAGGGCTTGCACCCGGCAAAAAGCATCACAACGGTGGCGACTGATATCGCCGTGGCCAATACTTTTTTGAGTGAACTGTGGTTTTTCAATTTTGTTACCTCCTAAATATTTTTATTTGAACGGCTTTGCCGGTTCATGCTGTCTGGTGTGACGTTGCCAATAGCGTTAAAAGCGGGCATGACGACTTTCAAAAGTGTCCCGGTAAGGGTGCCCATAATGACGCCGGAGATGAGAAGAACAGGGAGATAGGCGAAGACAAGCGCTGTTCCAAGGAGAAACGATGCGACAATAATCTGCCCTAAGTTGTGTGTGATGGCTCCCGCGATGCTGATGATAAGATACGAGATATTCTGGCGGACGAGCAAGAGCAGGAGCAGCATGACGAGAGCCGACAGGATACCGCCGGAAAAGCTCATCAGAAAAGCGGTGAATCCGCGCATGAGAAAAACAAAAGCCGACTTTAAAAAAACGATGGTAAATGCCGAGCGCCGTCCGAGAAAGAAGAGGCAGTACATTGTGACAATATTAGATAGGCCGAGCTTGACGCCGGGCGGCAGCATGGGCAGCGGTGGCAGCAGATACTCAACCGCCGTTAATGTGATGGAAAGTGCAAAAAGAAGACCCATGAGTGTCAAATGTGACGTATTGACACGGCGCTGATTTTTCATCTGTTTATCTTTCATTGACACAACCGTTTTCTAATGGATATAGGTGTCGGCCCCTGATTTGGAATCGCCGGAGGCGACAATCTGGATGGCGACTCTGTTCGGCAGACAGGCGGCACTTTCACCGGGACGGCTTAAAAAGCCTGATCTGATGCAAATTTTATCAGGACACGTTGACTCATAAAAGCAGATTTTGCCGTCTTTGATGAGCAAGGTCACATTCGGCTGGCCGGGAACGGGGAATTCGTCATTGAGACCTGGCGCCAATTCAACGGTTTTAACGAGCTTTGTGTCATAATAGATCATCGCCACAGACGCGGCGGTTTGGTCGGTCAAGAAATATTTAACGGCGAAAATAGCAACGGCAAGGAGCAGGATGCCCGTGATGACAACGAGATCCTTCTTCGAAAAGAATTTCCTGTTTTTCTGCATATCCGGCATGGTTTGCTCCGTTATGCAAAGCTTCCGCTTTGCTGATAGTATTGTCCATGTTCCGCGCGGCTATCCGCGCAGCATGAAGCGTCAATAGACGCGCGCTTTTATCTTTTCAAGAAGCGACAGCAAGAGGTCGCGTTTGGGTTCGAGGACACCGTCAAGAATCTTCTCGGCTTTGTCGCAGTACTTCCCGGCAACGGCCATTGTCCGGTCGACACCACCCAGCGCGATAACCTCGGCAGCAACGGCAAGCGCGCCGCGCGTGTCAAGCGGTGCCTTGAGAGCTGCCTGAAGCGATGGCTTTTGCATGAGAGCGAAAATGAGCGGCAGTGTGACGACGCCGTCATTTAGGTCGTGACGGACCGGCTTTTTCATTGTTTGGTCGTCTGACTGATAATCAAGGCAGTCGTCCGTTAACTGAAAAGCCATCCCAATATAATGGCCGAAGCGCGCGAGACGGCGAGCCTCTTTTTCATCCGCGCCGCCAATAAGCGCGCCCGAATAGAGCGCCAACGCAAATAGGGCGGACGTTTTTCCGGCGATAATCCGAAAATACTGGCGGATGGACAGGGCCGTGTCACCGTGGTGCTGCATTTCGCGCATTTCACCAAGGCAGAGCTTCGACATCGTCTTGGCAATGTCCAAAAACCGGCTCTGAAAATGTTCCGACAGCTCTGCGGTCAGCAGAAAGCATTTACAAAACAGATAGTCGCCCGCGATGACGGCCGATTTGTTCCCGAAGCTCTCTCGGACGCTCGGCAGGCCGCGGCGCGTGTCGGCGTTGTCAATAACATCGTCATGGACGAGCGACGCCAGATGAAGCATCTCCATCGCTGCGGCGGCAACGAGCGCGTTTTTCGGGACATTGCCCGAGTCGTCAGACGCGGCGGCCATCAGAAGAAGCGCTCTGAAGTTCTTACCTTCCGACAGTGTTAAATGGTGCATCATTTCAGAAACAAGCGCATCCGAGTCTAACAGGGAGCTGTGGATCAAATCTTTCACAACAGCGAGCGCGGCGGCGTATTCTATTTTTTCAGGCAGCTGCTGTTTAGTCATTATACAAATAGAGCTTTCTGGCGATTTTTACATTCTTCCAGTGTTTTTTCAAGAACGGCATCGCGTAATAATCGAGGCCAAACGTTCTGCCCGCGCCAATAAGAAGCGCAAAAGCGGCAAAGATCATCCACCACTGGGCCATATACATGCCGGTCGTCATGAGGAACATCGATTGCAGCACGATGGAGTAGCCGGAGGAAATGAAGGTGAACAACCCAAGGATTAAAAGGACGCCGACAGTGATCTCGGAGATGACGACGAGCGTCTGGAAGAACATCTGCTGGCCCGCGGTCTGTGTCATAAACGTTGCGGTAAACCAGTCCATCAGGCCCATCTGAATTTTAACGGCAATGTCCGTCGCCTGAATGGCGATGACCTTGAAAAGGCCAAGGATATTCCAGTTGAAGATGAGCGACGCGGCCGGTGCGGCGGCGGCCCCGCTGGCGGCTGTTGTGGCGCTGGAGGTAGCGTCCGTCGCGCCAGGATTGCTCAGAACACTCGTAAAGACATCCGACGCGCCTTTAAAGTAGGCGGCCAGCTTCGGGGACTGCAGCCAGCCCTCGCTGATTTTTAAAATGCCCTCATAGACCCAGACGGCTCCAAGGAAGACGCGGAGCGGCACGAGCAGAAAGCTCGGCGTGCGGTTGGAAAAATGACCGCCCAAGAAGCTGCGGCAGTTACGGATTTTAAAGAATTCATAGCCGAGGTAACTTGCAATCTTATTCCAGCCGAGAACCTGGATAAAATAAATCACATTAATAAAGTGCTTGGCGAACATCGCGAAGAAGGAGGCCAGAGATATTTTGTTTTTGGCAGTGCCGACGTAAGCGGCGGCATACCGGCCGCCGATGCTGAGCATCGCGCCGTGGAACTTAGGCTCGTATTTCTCCATGGTGCCGGCACCGGTTATTTCGGCGGCAATGTTGTTAGCAACTGTGTGCGCGCACTGCTCGGCATTTTCAACCATCTGCGGTACCGGCGCTTTTTCGCCCTCCGGCACGTAAAAAACATTGTCACCGGCGACGTAGACATTTGTTTTGCCCTCGGCGCGGAGGCAAGCATCCGTTTGCAGGCGCTCACGGCCCGCTTTCTTGAGCGTGGCCTGTTTGACGACGTCGGAGCCCTCGATGCCAGCCGTCCAGATAATGGTCGCCGTTTCCTCGCGGAAAAGCGTCTCGCCGCGTTTGAGCTCAATAAACGTCTCGCCAACGGCTGAGACGCCTGTTTTTAAAACGACCTCAACGCCCATCTTCTTCAGCCGGCGCTCCGCTTTCGCGGAAACCTTCGGCGGGAAGTTTGGAACAGCGCGGTCGAGCATATCGACGTTGACGATTCGGACGAGCTCGCGGGCAATTTCGTATTCGTCACAGAGGACGGGAACCCATTCGGCCAAGTCGCCGGCCGCCTCGACACCCGTAAAACCGGCGCCGACGATATAAAACGTCAGAAGGCGGCGCTTTAACGCATCATCCGTCTCGGAAACAGCCTGCTTAAACAAATCGATGACACGGTTTTTAAGCAGAACGGCATCATCAAACGACCAGAGCTTGTACGAATATTCCTCAGCGCCCGGCGTGCCGAAAAACGTCGGCTTCGAGCCGGTCGATAGCACAAGATAATCATACGAATAAGTGCCGTTCTTTCCGGTCAGGATTCTTTTGTCATAATCGACGGCGGTGATTGTGTCAAGAACGACGTCAACCTTCCGTCCGGCAAAAATCTTCTTCAGGCTAATACGGACGCTGTCGCCCGGGACACGGTTGAAAGCGACCTCGTGCAGCTCTGTCAGCATCGTATGGTATGGGTGCTTGTCAATGAGCGTGATTTTGACGTCCGGCTGTTTTTTCAGACGCTTGGCAAGCTTTTTGGCTGTCAGCACACCGGCGTAACCGGCGCCGACAATGACAATGTTTTTATCCATGGACTTCAACCCCTTTACTGAATTCCGCTCTGAGACGGAAGTTATTGTTGACTTTTTTCTATAAATAAACAATAATCGGTTTATTACTGACAAGTGGAGTTATCAATGAAACGATCTTATTATGTCCTGTCGGTTGCGCTTTCCGTCATTATCCTGCTCGCAGCCGTCGTCACCGCCGTTATCATGTTTAAAAAGAAAGAGACGACGCCTGTTTCCGATACGAAATTTCTGCTGAACACGATCTGTACAATCACGCTGTACGACAAACAGCAGCAGTCTCTGATTGACGGGTCGTTCGACGTTATTTCGCATTATGAGAATCTCTTCAGCACGACAATCGAGGGCAGTGATATTTACAAAATCAATCACGCTGCCGGTGAGCCGGTAACGGTTGACAAGGATACAATCGATGTGATTAACGAGGGCATCGCCTACAGCAAGGAGTCGGACGGACTGTTTGATATCACCGTCGGCGCCTTGACGACGCTTTGGAACATCGAGGGAGAAAACCCGAAGGTTCCGCCAGAAAATCAGATTAAAGCCGCTATGGCGACAATCGGTTATGAAAATATCGTCATCGACGGCAACACGGTCACGCTGCGGAATAAAGAAACGCAGTTAGATCTCGGCGGTCTCGCGAAGGGCTATATCGCCGACAAGGTTAAAGAATACCTTGTTTCTCAGGGCGTCAAAAAGGCCATCGTTAATCTCGGCGGCAACGTTGTGGTCATCGGCTCGAAGGATACGGATACGCCATGGGTCGTCGGTGTGCAGCAGCCGTTTATGGACAGAAACGTCGATATTGGGTATCTGTACGTTTCGGACAAATCAGTCGTGACGTCCGGCATTTATGAGCGCTATTTTATCGAGAACGGCAAAGTTTACGCACACATTCTCGACCCGCGCACTGGCTATCCCGTAGAAAATAATCTTGCATCCGTCACCATCATTTCAAATGCATCCAAACAAGGTGACGGCCTCGCGGCAACATGCTTCTTGCTGGGAATCGATAAGGCGACGGCGCTTGTTGAATCCATGGATAACGTCGAGGCAATTTTCATTACGAAAGACGGGAAAGTCGTCACGACGCCGGGGCTTGGGGACACAGTCAAATTTGAACCGGCCGAAACGTCTGCCGTGACGTCGGCCGTCTCACCGTCGTAACTGGAAGGCTCCGCAAATTGATAAAATTTTAAAAGTCTGTTAAAAAAATATTATATCTTGTATTATAAAGCAATTACATCGATAAATCCAGTATCCCAGGATACAGAAGGAGGAGCGATGCAACCCGACTATCTGGCAGCGTCTTTAAATTCACCGCTTTTTAAAGACATTGATGAAGGTGATATCCTGCATGTTCTGCAGTGTCTGGATTTTCAGATTGAGCATTATAAGAAAAATGACTATGTCGTGCGTCTGGACGCACCGTTTGACGGGGTTAAAATCATCCTCGCCGGAGAAGTGGCCATTATCAAAGAAACAAAAAGCGGTACGCGCGTCATCGTCAACACCTTTAAACCGGGGGCCATGTTCGGCGAGGTACTGGCCTTCTGCGGAGAAAAAATATGGACAGCCGCCGCGCAGGCCATGACGGATGCGACTGTGATGACAATCCACCCGGAGAAAATTCTCACGATGTGCCAGAGAGGCTGCCGATATCATCAGCGGATTCTCGTCAACCTCGTCCTTGTTGTCTCATACAAGGCAAATATTCTCAGCAGGAAAGTTGATTACCTGTCGCTTAAAAGCATCAACGGTAAGCTCAGCCGATATCTGTTAGAGCAGTACAAGTTGTCGGACAGCATGACGTT
Organism: Oscillospiraceae bacterium CM; assembly: GCA_022870705.1. Taxonomy (NCBI): domain Bacteria; kingdom Bacillati; phylum Bacillota; class Clostridia; order Eubacteriales; family Oscillospiraceae; species Oscillospiraceae bacterium JHJ. The sequence goes on along the minus strand of CP072107.1, from coordinate 1,867,818 downwards.
CAAGTTCCCGATGAATAGGGTCGAGCTGGCTGATTTCTTAAATGTCTCAAGACCGTCCATGTCGCGGGAACTGTGCAAAATGCGCGATCGGGGGATCATTGAGTTTTATAAGGAATCCGTTCGCATTGTTGACATAAAAGCGCTTGAGGCGCTTTTGGAAGATTAATTACGACGGGGGCGCAGGGCGCCCCCGTTTTTCGTTAATTGACAAGTGTCGTGCGCGACATTTTTATTTTACTTATGCGAAATCAAAGCTTATAATGGCGCAAAGGAGATGACATGGATGAAAAACGCCCTTGAAAAGCTTCCTGGTATCGCCCTTGCGGCCATCATAGCCATTCCCGCTTGGCTGCTTGGCGCTTTTGTGCCTGTGATCGGCAGCCCCGTGCTTGGAATTTTATTCGGTATGGTTCTTGCCTTTTGGAGAAGACCAGCCGTTTTTGATGCAGGTGTCAAATACACGTCAAAAAAAATCCTGCAATATGCCATCATTTTACTCGGATTCAGCATGAATCTTTTCAACGTTTTTAACGCCGGTGTGCAGACGCTTGTCCTCATGGTCTTCACGCTCACGGCGGCATTTTTAACAGCCTATCTTGTCGGTAAGGCGCTGAAGCTTGACGGCAAGATCAATACGCTGGTGGGTGTTGGCACGGCCATCTGCGGCGGCTCAGCCATCGCCGCGACGGCACCCGTGATTGACGCCGACGACGCGGAGGTGGCGCATGCCATTTCAACAATCTTTCTTTTTAACGTCATTGCCGCCTTTTTGTTCCCAATTCTCGGGCATGTCTTCGCGATGAGCGACCACACCTTCGGGCTGTGGGCGGGCACCGCCATCAACGACACCTCGTCCGTCCTCGCCGCTGGTTATACGTTCAGCGATGCAGCGGGAAGACTCGCCGTCATCGTCAAGCTCACGCGGACGCTGATGATCGTCCCCGTTACGCTGGTGCTGGCAATCTACACTGCCCGTAAGACGAAACGTGACGGCAGCTACAGCATCCGAAAAATATTCCCATGGTTTGTGCTTGGCTTCCTTGCCGCATCCGTCATCAGCACGTTTATACCGCTTAATAGCGCCATATATGCGGCTTTGTCTCAGGCCGGAAAGTTTGCCATTGTCATGGCCATGGCGGCCATCGGCCTGAATACAAATCTGCCCAAGCTTGTCAAAAGCGGCGGTAAGCCCATCCTGCTCGGATTTATCTGTTGGGTTATCCTCGCCGCCTCGTCTCTTGCCGTACAATACGTGCTTTTAGGCGCTTAACGTGAAGCTGTCACATCGTTCATCTCGAAAGAATGTTATCCTAGGAAAATAAAACAGAATCAGAGGAAGAAAGCCATGACGCAGCCATTTGATCCCGTCAACATGAAAAAGCTTGACAATGAAGCGCGCATACGCCTGCTCGCCCCGCGCCAAACGCTTATAAAGCTGGGTTATAAGCAAGGCGACAGCCTAGCGGACATCGGCTGCGGGACAGGGGTTTTTACACTGCCGGCAGCAGATATCGGCGGCAGCGGCGCTGTAATTTACGCCATCGACATATCGGAGGCCATGCTCCATGAGGTTGCGCGCCGGGCGCAGGAGAGCGGCCGGAAAAACATCATGACAATCCCGACAAACGGTGTCGAGCTGGCACTTGGCGATCAGTCTGTTAATTTTGTGCTGCTTTGTACGGTCTTGCATGAGGTGGCCCAGCCGGAGAAAATTCTTGCCGAGACCTTCAGAATTTGCCGCCCGGGCGGAAAAATTGCGGTTATTGATTTTAACGCGACAGATCAGGGGTTTGGCCCGCCGTTGCAGCATCGGCTTCCGGCCGACCGTTGCCACGCACTGCTGAAAGCGGCAGGCTATTCCGAGACGGAAGAAACGGCCGTCAGCGCGGCGTTTTATGCCGTGACGGGCGTGCGTGCGCCGCGTCTAGAGACGGATGGCCTGCTCGTAAAATGACCGGACCGTTTCGGTGACGGGACCGAGACCAAAAACCGTTCCGCCGATGGCGGTAACGGGCATAACGCCCATGATGCTGTTTGTCAAAAAGACTTCCTGCGCCGTCATGAGCGTATCAATCATCAGGCGGTCTTCCGAAACCTCAAAGTTTTCTGTGACCCAGCGCCGAACAATACCGTCCAGCAGGCCGCAGGCGACGTTGGGCGTCATGAGCTTGCCGTTTTGCACGATGAAAACGTTTGAGACACTGCCTTCAGAGAGCTCCTGTGATGTATTGAAGAACAACACCTCGTCATAACCGGCTTCGGCGGCCTTCTCCCGCTCAAGCAGGTTATCCGAATAATTTAGGGATTTTATATACGTCGTGTGGCTGTGCGCATTGCGCCTAAGGTGGCTTAAACGAACCTTGAAGCCGTGTTTGTAATCTTCCGCCCGGTAGGGGTTATCGCGCGTCGTAAGCACGATGTTTTTCTCCGTGGCGATAATTTTCAAGACGCAGTTTTTGATATCGTGGCGTGCTAAAAGATCTAAAATGCCCTGTTCCGAAACATCGTTTTTGACGTTTAAAACGTGTAGGCCGCTGTGCAAACGCTCCAAATGGCGCGTTAAGAAAAGCGGCTTTTCTTTAACGAGAATCGTCTCGAAAACACCGCGGCCGAAGCTGTAGCCGCTGTCGAGGGCAATTTGCCCGCTTGCGCTGGGCTGACCGTTGACGAAGATCATATCACAAAACGTTCAGCAATGCTTTTGCCTTGTCCAGGCACTCCTGGTACTCGGCCTCGGGGTCTGAATCGCACGTAATACCCCCACCGACGCCCAGATACGCATCACTGCCTTTCTTGAGAATCGTCCGGATGACAATATTAAAATCGGCGTTGCCGTCAAACGAGAAATAGCCGATACAGCCGGTATAGAGGGCTCTTTTGAGCCCCTCCAGCTCGTCGATGATTTCCATCGCGCGAATTTTCGGCGTTCCGGTGATGGAGCCGCCGGGGAAGCAGGCCTGCATGCCGTGTACGGCGTCAACGCCGTCTTTTAAGCGGCCTGTGATGGTGGAGACGAGGTGGAAGACGGTGCTGTAGGCTTCGATTTTATACAGCTCTGTGACCGCGACGGAATGCGCCTGGCAGACCTTGCTTAAGTCGTTGCGCTCGAGGTCGACGATCATGAGAAGCTCGGCTTTGTCTTTTTCACTGGCCGCCAGCGCCGCTTTGTTTTTTTCGTCTTCTGCTGGCGTTGCCCCGCGCGGGCGCGTTCCCTTGATGGGTCGTGTCTCGACGCAGTTGTCACGGATTTTCAGAAACCGCTCGGGGGAGGAGGAGATGACGTCAAAGCCGTCGAGCCGCATGAGGGCGGCGAAAGGCGCGGGATTGGCCTTTCGCAGGTCCCTGTATATGTCATACGTCTCACGTGTCGTTTCGCAATAAAGGCGCTGCGTCAGATTGGCGATATAAATGTCACCGGCCAAAATATAATCGATCATTCGGCGAATGGCCGCCAGATAGGCGGGCTTCGTCAAGGACGATATAAAGGGAGCGGGTGCTTGCTGCCTGTCGTGGTAGACAACGGGACTTGCCGCGGAGACGGCCGTTTCGATGGCGCCGATACTGTCATGAGCATCCCGCAGGCGGCCGCAGGCTGTGACGAAAGTTCTGCTTTGGGCGTGGTCAAAGACGATGAGGTTATCGTAAAACACAAAATAGAAGTGCGGCAAAACGACATCTTCTTGAGACGTTGTTTTTATCTCCTCCAGGTCAAGCCCGAGGTCATAAGAGAAATACCCAAGGCAGCCACCGGCAATGGGGAGGTCGGTATCATGCTCGATGTGGTACGCCCGCAGAAGGCGGCTGAGTTCATCGAAAACATCGCCGTCAAAAGCCTTGCCGTTTAATTCACATTGCCGATGACGCCCTTTTAATACGGCGAAGGGATTGAGCCCGAGAATGGAATATCGGCCGTATTCGTTTTTCAGGCTGCTGTCGAGAAAAATTATGTCCTTCTCGTCCTTGTAAAGCGAATAGATATCAAACGCGTCAAGGCTGGTCATGAGTTCCTTTACAACGATTTTCATGGCTTTACCCTGCACAGTTCGATAAAGTTTTTGATGATAGCATGCCCGCACTCGGTCAATTCGGCCTCCGGGTGAAACTGTATGCCCTCGATCAGGTAATCTAAGTGTCGCAGCCCCATGATAACGCCGTCGTGCGTCCGGCAGGTCACCTTCAGGCAATCCGGCACAGTCTCTCTGTCGACGATGAGCGAGTGATAGCGCGTGACGCTCAGGGGATTTTTAATCCCGACATAGACACCGGCCCCATCGTGCTCCACAACGGAGATTTTGCCATGCATCGGCTTGTCCGCCCGGACGACACGTGCCCCGAACGCATAGCCAATTGCCTGATGGCCAAGGCAGATACCCAAAATGGGAATGCGGCCTTTAAACGTGCGGATGATATCAAGGGAGAGACCGGCCTCCTTCGGCGTTTTGGGGCCCGGTGAAATGATGATGCCCAGCGGCTGCAGCCGGTCAATTTCTGAAAGCGTTATCTTATCGTTTCTGGCGACATGGACCTCCTCGTCCAGTTCCTCCAGATAACGCACTAAATTGTACGTAAAGCTGTCATAATTATCGATCATTAAAAACATGATGTCACCTTTGTCTGGGTTTAACGGACAAGCGCTCATTCGTATTTTAATGATTATACGATATTTCATGCATGATGTAAACCAACACTTGGTGGTGACGCTAAGTTGCTTTGCCTATAGAGAACAGCCGAAAGTTAGCAAATTTTGATATATATTATCGGCTGGTTTTTTGTTAAAATATTTTCCGAAGTGCCGTAACGCCAAATTACTGTTTTTCAGCTACCGATACAGAAAGAGGTCAATCATGCGTTTCATTAAAAAATGCGATCCGGCATGGCTTGTCGTTTTCGCGATAGTCATCATCAAATCGTATTTTGTACTGGTCACTATTTATCATTTGAGCCCGGCGACGCTTCAGACATTACGTTTTGATTTTTATATTCTGGCACCGGCCATCTTTTTACTGTCTTTTTCCCTGCTGCTGAAAAAGAAGGCGCAGTACATATATCTTTTGATTGCCGATGTCTTTGTTTCCGCCTTGTTTTTTGCCGATCTTCTGTATTGCCGCGCCTATGGCCATTTGCTGACCATTTACATGATATTATCGACCGCCAATGTTATCGGCGGTCTCGATCAAAGCGCTGTCTTCCTTTTGAAAGCGACGGATTTTCTGCTCTTTCTCGACTTGCCGCTTGTTGCCTTCCTCCTGATTAAAAAAATGAAAAGTCCGCCAGTCAAAGAGCGCCTCTTTCTCTTCAAAGCGGCGGTGTTTCTCGTCGCGGCCGCGTCAAGCCTTGTGGCGATGGGCATGCAGTTCAATCGCTTTCAGGAAGCCTTTTATTCTTGCAATGTCGATGAATATCCGCGCTATATGTCCCCGCTGGGAGACTTTATGTATAACATTTATAATTACGGCGTGGAAAAGGCGTATACACTCAATGATGAGGACAGGGCGTTTATTGACAATTGGTTTGAAGACAACCAAAAATACATGGCGGCGGACCCGCAATATGAAAACCTGCGCGGTCTATTGGAAGGGAAAAACATCATCGTTATTCAAGTTGAATCACTTGAGAACTTTGTGATTGACGCATCGTTTGAAGGGCAGGAGATTACGCCGAACTTGAACGCCTTATTGGATGACAGCCTGTATTTCAGCAATATTCACGAGCAGTCGAGGGACGGCAACAGCTCTGATGCCGAGCTGCTCTTCAACGCATCGCTCTATCCCGTCAAAATAGGCAGCGCATTTGTCCGGTATGGGACAAACCCCTATCAGTCGCTTGAAAAGCTCGTTAAGAACGAGGGCTATACGGCTGTCGCCATACATGGCGACGTCAAAACCTTTTGGAACAGGGACGTTGCCTACCCCAATCTGGGTTTCGATGATTACATCAGCGAAGATCATTTCGACAATAAAGAAAGTACCGGGCTTGGTATTCTCGACGCGTCGCTTTTCACGCAATCCGTTAAGGAGATTGAGGGGCTCAAAAATCCATATCTCCTGTTCGCCATCACCATCACGTCACACGTCCCTTTTACGATTGAAGCGCCGGATCAAACGCTCACGTTCAAAGAAAATAATGACGACACGAAGTATCTGCAGAGTATCCATTACACCGACCGGTGCATTGGTGATTTTATCAAAGAGCTCGATGACAAGGGCTTATTAAAAAACACGGCTGTCGTTATATACGGGGATCATGAGGGCGTGCATAAATACTGCGCGTCAAGCCTGCCGGACAATCAGAAGCGAATCCCGTATATCATATATATGCCCGGGCTTGAAGGCGCCAAAATCGATAAAATCGGTGGTCAGGTTGATATGCTGCCGACGCTGGCATTCTTATTAGGCCTCGACGAAAACGACTATTCAAAGAACTTTATGGGCCGCAATCTGTTCGGCGGCTATGACGGAACGGTTATCCTATCAGACGGCACGATTCTCGGCAATCCCGATGATGCGCAGCATCTCAAAGATGCACAGGAGGTCGCCGACAAGCTGATCTTGGGGTATAAGCAGTGGAGTATGGGGAAGCAGGCTTAACAGTCAAATGCTGCATGACCAATGATATCATCAGGCCTTTTGCTGGGACTGATTATGATGATAGAAGTTTATAAAAGACGCTTAAAATACCCGGGCCGACAAGGTGTGCTTGTCGGCCCGGGTATATCGTCAAAGCTTTGGATTTCAGCAGCAGGGCTTTAATATTCACCTTTGATGACAAAAAACGAGCCACGGATTGTTCCAGCGAGCGTTGACTTCTGACTGGCAAACTTAAACTTGCCCTCCAGCGCCTTCGGAACCGCCATTCCCTCGGACAGTTTAAAGCCGACGGCCCGCTTCTTCGGGTCGTCAACCGCGTACATGACGTTAACGCCAAGCCCGTCCTCATAATAAACATAGGCAAAGCGGATGTTTTCCGCTTGAAAACGCGACGTTTCCAAAGGCTTGGCTGTAAAGACAATATCACGCTCTTTTTTTAATATCGTGCTGATATAATCGATCGTTGCCTGGCTTTCATCCGCCGGTTCTACAGTAAAGGCATGCTTGAATTTATTCATGAGATAACGGGCTTCATTTGCGCGCAAACCGGCCAGAGCCGCCGCCACCGGCGAAGACGCCAAGCCGATTGTTGAGACGGTGTTAAAATCAACGATATAGGACATTTCTTGGCCACCTTGACAGTCGTTTAATAAAAGATTGAAAAGGGAAATGCGGTCTCGGCTAAAACGCCAGCACCAAACCCTTGTCGTTGGCGTATACGGAGCTGATTCCCCGCGTCGGCACGATCAGAATGTCTTTAAAGGAATGCCTCTGCTGGATGGCTCCTTTTAATTTTTCGGCAAGTGTAATGTTGTTGCAGTGCGCGATGACCATGCATTCACCCGTCATATCCCGACCGGACAGCCTGATCATATCGGATAGCTTTTCGATGGTCTGTTTTTCGCCGCGCGCATGAGAGAAAAGAGCAATATTGCCGTTGCCATCCGATCCCATAATCGGCTTAATATTTAATGCCGTAATAATTTTTCCTGTTATTTTTCCGATCCTCCCGTTTTTAAGCAGCGTATCGATATTCTCCAAAACAAAATAGGTTTTCATCTGCTGAATAAAGGCGTCTATTTTTTCGATGATTGTCTGTTTGGAGACTCCCGCGCGGATCATCTCGCCAATTTTCAAGCTGATTAAAACCTCCCCGGCTGAGGCACTTTTTGAGTCGAAGACATGGACTTCTGCGCCCTCTTCCTGCGCCAGCTCTTGCCCGACAAGCGAACTGGCATAAGAGCCGGACAAATTGCTTGAAAGCGTTACGGCAAATGCTTTGCAGGATTTAACGAAGGCATCCTTGAACAAGAGCGGAGCCGGCGCTGCTGTGCCGATTTTCCCCTGATAATCTTTTATATCTTCAAGAAAACTCGGCATGTCCAGCTCTTCGTTGTCTGAAAAGCTCCTGTCGCCCAGATTAATCGTTAACGGAACGGATACAAGTTTAACATCATCACAAATCTCGGGGATAATATCGCAACAGCTGTCAACAACAATGCCCCACTCCATCATGACACCTCAAATTCTGATTATTACTATTTGGCTTTATACGGCCGGGAAGCAGATCGCGAGCCACCTTTACTGCGTGCGTTATGATGCTGCCATCTTTTATGAGCTTGCGTTCTTTCTGTTGCCCTGAATAGTTCGGATTCTTTTGTTTCATCGAGCGGAAACGGATGCTCGGCGACGACCGGTATCGTTTTCCCGATAAGTTTTTCAATACTGGCCAAGGACCGTTTTTCAAGGCTGTCGCAAAAAGAGATAGCCGTCCCTGTCAGCCCGGCCCTGCCGGTGCGGCCGATCCTGTGCACGTAATCCTCCGGTGACTCCGGGATATTGAAATTAATAACGTGCGATAATTCCGCAATATCAATGCCCCTGGCAACAATATCCGTCGCGACCAAAACACGAGCCTTGCCGGATTTGAATTTTTCCAACGCGCGCAGCCGGATGGACTGAGACTTGTTGGCGTGAATGACCTCGCACGATTCTCCGGCAGCCCGAAGCGCTTCCGTCAGCTGATTGGCACCGTGTTTTGTCCGCGTAAACACAAGTGCCGACACGATTTCAGAATCTTTGAGAAGGTGAATCAGCAGCTTGGTTTTGTTTGTTTTGTTGACGTGGTAGACGACCTGCTCGATGTCGTTGCTTGTTGATGATACAGGCGCTACCGCCACCTTGACAGGGTCTTTGAGAATCGTTTTCGTCAGCGCCTCAATTTCCGGCGGCATTGTCGCGGAAAAGAGCATAGTCTGCCTATTGGTGGGCAGCACAGGGATGATTTTTTCGAGATCGCGCAGAAACCCCATGTCCAGCATACGGTCGGCTTCGTCGAGAACGAAATAGCCGATATGGCTCAGATCGACAAATTTTTGGTTCATCAGATCAATAAGCCGCCCCGGTGTGGCAACAAGAACGTCAACGCCGAATTGGAGTGTCTGGATTTGCGGATTTTGTGAAACGCCGCCATAAATAACGGTGTGCTTCAGCCCGGCAAAGCGCCCGTAAGCCGAAAAGCTGTTGTCAATCTGAACGGCGAGCTCTCTCGTCGGCGTCAAGATCAGTGCTTTGATATGCCGTGGGCCTTTAACGGCGCTCTTTTCCAGAGACAGCCGCTGAATAATCGGAATGGCAAAGGCGGCTGTTTTGCCCGTCCCGGTCTGGGCGCAGCCGAGCAGGTCTCGGCCTTCGAGCAGCGGCGGGATAGCCGCTTCCTGAATCGGCGTGGGCATTGTGTAGCCCTGCTTGACTAAAGCTTGTAAAATGGGTTCTGTAATTTTCAGGTTTTGAAAGGACATTTAAAGTTGTTTTCCCCTTAATCGCCGCCCTGCTGCAAAGCAGGCCAACGGCAGTTATCGTTTGTTTTTCGTGATAAAAGGGCGGAGCACCCACAAAGAGCGTTCCACCCTGATATGCAAATATATGATGGGTATTCTTAACTCGTACGGTATCAGTCTATACTAATTCTAACCGTTTGTATATAGTTTAATAAATAATTATAAGTATCGAAATTGCATGACAAGGCTATTTAATCTCCTGCTCAAGCTGCAATTATATCGAAGCGGAGCCTTTTACTTATCTGCATAAAAGTTGTATACTCACATTCAGACAAGCCCTTAAATTTGGGACAGATTATAAAAGGAGGGTATCACATGAATTTTGTAAAGGTAGCCCATACGACCGATTTGACAGCAGGAAATAAGAAGAAAATATCTTTAGGAGGCAAAGAAATCCTTTTGACAAATATTCAGAACTCATATTATGCGATTGACAACACTTGCCCGCATATGGGAGGGTCGCTCTATGATGGGAACCTCGATGGCAGTCAAATTATCTGCCCCAGACACGGGTCTATCTTTGACGTTACGACAGGAAAGGTGCTTCAAAACGGCAAATTGTTATTTTTCAAGGCAAAGGTGCATGATCTACATGTATACCCCGTTAAGATTGAAGGAACGGACTTGCTTATCGGAATTGAATAAGGAACTACTTGATGTCTTACTGTAAGGTAGACGTGAAAACAGCTGGTACCAACGGGAAGATCAATACTTCTTGTGCTGACCCTTTAGGGTGGTTCTTTTTGGTAGGCTGACTTAACCCTTATACGAACTAAATTTGCATTGTTGGAGGGTTTGCGGGGACAGTCGCTTCCGTGTGATAACTTGCATTTCAGTATTCTATTGATATTTCAGTTTCTAGTTGCTGGGCAACAAATCCGATTCCTTACCATTTTGAACTGGAAGTACATAGATTAATACTGTTGCAATAAGCGTTACAAGCGCTGTTGACGCCGGATGATACGACGAACCATAGTAAGGCAACAGCGAAAACGCGGTGTTATAGGTTGCATGCATTGCCACCGCACTAAAGACACTGCGATTAGTCAAAATATAGACTTTTGTCAGCATTACGCGGTAGATAACGGTGAAGATGCATTGCCAGAAAATCCATGAGGCTGTATTGTGCGTCTGCATAAAAGGGATGATATGCCAAATTGCCCAAGTGATTCCGACAAGCAATCCTGAGAGCAAAATGCTGCGGCGTTCCAGCAGTGTTTCGGTCATGACTGCCGTCCAGCCAATTTGTTCACAATACCCACTAAAGCCATAGATCAGGAGGAAAATAGGCGCAATGTAAATCGGCGTCATCTGAATGTCGGCCGACTGAGCAAATATGCGCGAAACAAAGAAGGAAGCTGTGACAATGACGGGCATCAAGACAAAAATGACAACGCGCCATACGGGCTGCTTTATTCGGTAGAAATCGATTCCTTGTGATAAAAGCTTCCGTGTTGATTTTTCTTTGCGCATCACGATTATTGCTGCCAACAAGACTGATAGAAACTGCAGAGCGCTGAATGGAAGCTTGACCGGTATTATTTTTGTCATATCCAGCAGGATGGCCGCTAGCCACAGCGGGACTGAAAAGAGCAGCACAAACAATAAAAAACGGGTTAGTTTTTTCATAGCAGTTCTCCTCGGTGGCGCTGCTTATCAGCCATTTCGTTGTACATTGAACACATCTTCGATATGCGCGATCAGCTGCTTGAGAAGAAACAGTTTGGATCGAGGGTCCAAAAAATAGTAATTCATAGTTCCTAGACGATGAACGCCGATGATCCCGGCATCCTTGAGAATTTTCAGATGATGTGAGACCGCAGGCCGCGACAAATGCGTACTCTTAGATATTTCAAGAACACGTTTGCCGGGCTGCCCGCATTCGATATCCATAAGCGTGATGATGATGAGTTGTCTTGTCTCGTCCCCAAGCGCTATGAGGACATCCCGGCAGTCACCAAAATCCTGATTAACATGCGCCATCCTTTTGAGAATCTCGGTACTTATTGCCGCATTCAATCTGTCTGGCCCTCCGTTCGATGAATGGTTTATATTTTTGGACTGAAGTCATCGTAACATATCGCGCGCAACCGTTCAACATTGAGAAAGAAAATTGAGACGGACAAAATAAAACCAGGAAAACTTTCAACAAGTTCACCTGGTTTTATCGTGGTGGAGTTGGGGGAGTTAAACTGGCGTAGGGTATGTCACTTATAGTCACGCATCTTCCCGGACTGTCTCTTACTGTCTCGTTTTTTGGCTTTGCCATTTCCCTTGTTGTCACGGCTTTTCACCTGTGATATTTTGCTTAGCTGACAGCAATGTTTCTCCCACTGTTTTTAGCGTGATATAGTTTTTCATCTGCAAGCGCTATAAGTTCTTCAGGCGTCATTTTGTTTGATTGGGATGTGTAGGTTCCGATACTTACCGTAAAATTAATTTTTGAATCTCTGTAATAAACAATATGCGTTTCAGATGCTCGTCTTATTCCTTCCGCTACTCTTTGTGCGACTTGTTTAGATGCGCCGTTTAGAACAATTAAAAATTCATCTCCGCCGTATCGGGCTATCCAATCTTCATTTTTTCTAATAAAGTTCTTAGTAATAGCTACAAATTCTTTTAATGTATTATCACCACACAAATGACCAAAGATATCATTGATTTTTTTAAAGCAGTCAATGTCAACGAGTAAAACAGAAAGAGGTTGATCAGCTCCTGATTTTAAAATATCGTACAGGAGTCTCTCTTCTATATACCGCCTGTTATATGCATCGGTCAATTTGTCTTTGTTGATTTCTTCGCTCATCATATTGATAATCTGATATATTTCTAATTTTGATTTTGTATGAATGTCATCGATCGGCCCTTTCAATTCAAAATTGTATCCATCTTCGAATGTAATAAAATCCGCACATAAAATATATTTGTTGTTCTCTCTGTTAATAAAAACAGAAGATATTGTGATGCATAGATTACCGGTTGCCAGAGAAATATAAGGTTCTGTCATATGTTTTTTGAGATTTGCGCTCATAAGCGGGTAATAATATTTTTCCATTGAGTGATCAGTACCTTGCGTTGCTGAATAGAATATTAAATTTTTGGGGCTTACAATATTATCTGAACAGACGGTTTGACTGATTTGGATACCAGAATAATTCATGATATAAGCACATTCCATTGACGGATTTTCTTTTATGATCTCCTCGAGAATCGTGTCAAAATCACAACTGGATACATTAAGTAGCTTCTTTACAGACTTGTTTACAATTCTATTTAAAGTTATGCTCGTATTTTTCTCTTTTGAATACTGTAATCTCATATAATCACTTAACCGTTTGCCTAACAGATCAATTTTACCGTTATATATATCCGTACTCATCTCTTTTAGCTCCGCTGGAACAGAAAAATAATACCCCTGAATCATGTGACTGCCCAATCGTAACACCTGAATTGCCTCGTTTTCATTCTCAACGCCTTCTGCAACTATCATCGCTCCGATTTTGTTGGAGAGAATAACTAATGACCTGAAAACACCTTGCTTGTAAAAATCATTTTCAATGTTTTTTACAATAGATATGTCAATTTTAATAATGTCTGGTTTAATCAGCAGAATCCTATCCATATTTGAAAATTCAGTTCCGACATCATCCAAAGCAAGCATAAAACCGTATTGTCTATAAGTATCGGCAAATTTCTTTAGCGCGGCATTTCCGTTAACTTTTCTTTCACTAATTTCAATAACGATGTTTTTTGGATTGATATTATTTTGAATTACCTGATTCAATAAATAATCAGAGCCCACGGTATCATTTAGAATTGAGGCATCGAAATTCAGAAAGAGAAGAATATTTTTATTGCTTTGATAGATTTTGCTGAAATCTTCGATAATTTTTTCTCGACAAACTCTATCAAGCTCTAATGTGACATTCTCGTTCTTTGCAGCTTCAAAGAGCGCCAAGGGCGAAACAAGCGCATTACTATTTGGATTTATTCCACGGATTAGTCCCTCGAAGCCACTGACTTTTTTTCGGCTGACGGATACAATCTGCTGAAAACATGCAACAACCCGTTTCTGATCAATGATTTCTCGGATTTCTATGCTTTGAGGTTTAGATAAAGATTTTACGTCGTTCATAAACCCTCCAATAATAAAAAGCCTTTAGGTACCTGTATGAACAGGTTCCTAAAGGCCTCTTTGCCTCGATCTTTGCCTCAATCTTTAGAGGAGTATGTTGGATATGCTAATATATTGTTTATCGAAATTAATTTTGAAAAGTTAATGTTATTTTAATAAATTGCCCAGATTAAAAAGAGAATAAATAAATAGCCCCTATATCTTGCGATATAGGGGCCTTTTGGTGGAGCTGGGGGGAGTTGAACAATCGTTCAACATATCACTTATTGTCACTCGATATCCCTTGAAGTCCCTTGACATCAGGGATTTTGACTATTCCATTTCCCTTGCAGTCACTTTTTTTCTTCTATGAATTTTTGCTATATTCAAGTGTCATGTCTACCTATTGTCTACCTAGAGAACCCCCGATATGTTGGTTCACTTTTGGCCACTTTTTGTCTTCTTGCAAATTAGGAAAAGTATCAAGACGAAAAATAGCCGTTGAGTTTTCCACAATAAGTAATATAATGTTTAATGATTAATAACATCAATCCCAATCGGGAGGGTACATATGAAGAAATTCATTATTCTAGCTTTGGTAATCATTTGTATTTGTTTTACTGGTTGTAACAACACAACAAATCAAAACAACACACAATCAAGTGATCAAGCACATACATCCACGACCGAATATCATGACGTTGCATTAGCAGCGGAAACACCTGCGACATCTGCGAATGTAACGATCAAGCAACCGGTTGAAGAAACGCCTTCATTTAATAGTTGCGATTCTGTTGAACCCTCGGCTACGAATAGTCAAGAAGGTAATAGCGAAGATGACATCAAAAATAATGAAACTCAAATTGTTGGAGAATTCTGGAATAATTTAAACAAGATGAGAAATGTTTCTTTCCTTGAAAATTATAATAAATTGAGTGAAATAACAGTAAATTTGATTGGTGTTTCATCAGAGAACTTCGACTTTGAAGGTTGGATGAAATGCGGGATGAAAGGATATGCTGAAGCAAAATATTCGAAATATATTGAATTATTTAATTGTACCTGGGAAATCTCGGCGATGGTGTCCGATAACACAATAAGACTAGTTTCATTTGGAACAACGGAGTACCCGGCGTCAGACATACGGCGGCTTAATACTCTGTTTAATGACTTGTATGGAGGAATAAGTTATTTAGGGTACGGTTGGTTAACGGAATCCTCAACAGGTAAGTATGTCTTTATAAATTTGTCTAATGATTATTATTATTATAGCAACTCCAGTGAATATAAGGGTTATTATAATAATAACGATAACATCTATCTTTGTTTCGAACGTTGCTATGTTTAAATTATAAAAGTATGTGTAGTATCTACACTATCTACTTTCAATTACCCCAATAGTCCAGCTATTAGCTGCATTTCTTAGCATGGATTTTTCGCAATGTCTAGCAAAATGTCTATCTACAGGCATTGGAAGATTTCGAAATGCAATATATAGAGGCAATCGATAAATAAAAAACCACCATATCTTGCGATATAGTGGTTTTTCTTTTGGTGGAGCTGGGGGGAGTTGAACCCCCGTCCGAAAGCACTTTGACAAAAACTTCTCCGGGCGCAGACGGTTATTTCGGGCCGAGGCCCCTTTCCCTTACTATGGCGCAAGCCGTCACGCAGCATAGCTTGGTAGCTTCATTGTTCATGGTACACGCAAAGCTTAATGCACACACGTTCTCCACTCAATCACGCCCCCATCCGGCTCGTGGACCTTCCGGCGGGGACGGGCAGCCTTAAGCGGCTACCGGTAAAGCTTCGTTATTGTTCTTTAATTTATAAAGAATGCCGTTTTAAGGAGGGCGACGCCTCCGCCCGCTATTTTTGCCGCCACACCCCCGTCGAAACCGGTACAGCCCCTTATCATTGCGGGGCGGTGTTCTGGCTTTTACCGGCTTGCGATAGAATTGTTCCGGCTAGTCTTATTATAGAATAGTGCTGATATTGAGTGATTAATAAATTTTAAACTTTTTCGGGTTCGGGATAATCAACGCCCGCCGTATCAACCGTGACCTTTGCCATGCGCTGTTCCTGAAGCGGCCTGTCGCTGTAATCCGTTTCCGCCGCGGCGACGGCATCCACAATATCGAGCCCGTCGGTGACGGCACCGAACGCGGCATACTGCCCGTCGAGGTGTGGGGAATCCTTGTGCATAATAAAGAACTGGCTCCCGGCCGAATTCGGATTTTGCGAGCGGGCCATCGATAAAATGCCGCGCTTGTGCTTCAAATCGTTTTTAAAGCCGTTGGCGTTAAATTCGCCTTTGATGCTGTAGCCGGGATTACCATAGCCCTGCCCCAGCGGGCAGCCGCCCTGCAGCATGAAGCCGGGGATGACGCGGTGAAAAATGAGGCCGTCGTAAAAGCCTTTTTGGATGAGGGAAATAAAATTATTGACGGTATTCGGTGCGATGTCGGGGTAGAGCTCGGCTTTGATGGTGCCGCCGTTTTCCATTTGAATCGTTACAATAGGATTTGCCACGCTTTACATGTTCCTTTCCTTAATCGTTCTGTCCATTTCCCGGTCAGCGTCGCGCGCGGCTTCGGTATCCCGCTTGTCGTGCAGCTTTTTGCCCTTGCATAGGCCGAGCTGAACCTTAACGCGGGAATCCTTGAAGTAGACGGACAGGGGGACGAGTGTGAGCCCCTCCTGCTTCACTTTGCCGTACAGGCGCGTGATCTCACGCTTGTGCATGAGAAGCCGCCGCGGGCGCATGGGGTCCTTATTAAAAATGTTGCCTTTTTCATAAGGGCTCACGTGCATGCCGCGGACAAAAAGTTCGCCGTCCTTGACGGAGGCGAAGGCGTCCTTTAAATTCACGGCGCCCTGCCGGATGGATTTGACCTCCGTCCCGAAAAGCTCGATGCCAGCCTCAAATGTCTCGAGAATGAAATAATCGTGATACGCTTTTCTGTTCTGCGCGACCTGCTTGAAACCGAGCGCCTTGGGCGACATGGCCGGACCACCTTTCAGACCGAGTCGGACCATTCCGGGGAAACGGATATCCGCTTGCGTGACTCTATTATAGCACAAGTGTCAACAATTTAAAAGATTACGCGCAGCTCGTCCAAGGCGGCAGGGCCGGCAAGCACTTTGCTGTGCTCGGACAAGTGCAGGGCAAATAAAGCTGGGCGGGAGAGCGCCTGCCCGTATTCAAAAAGCGCGAAGGGCGGATAGTCGCCGCTCCACGGATAGACGACGAGGACGTATGTATCATCAAGATTTGTCAGATATGAAATCAGCCCGGGCGGGCTGGATTTCGCGGCTGAAATGAGCGGCTCGATGCCTGAAAACGTGAAGTAAAAAGGGCAGTTGGCATGCCGCAGGGCAAACAGCAAAAGCGAATCCCTGCCGGGAAACAGCTCAAAATAGACACTCTCCCAGCTCTCGTCATACGTCGCCCCGAGCGCGCGGCGCAAAATATCGGCGGCCTCCGTCGGCGTGATATCGCCCGGCGCAGCCGGAAGCTTTTTAATTTCGTCTCCGTTTAAGTAGATGACAACCTTCCCGTTGCCGATCGTTTGTATTTCCACAATATAACCTCCCGTAGCGGCAGTTAACCACGCTGTCATCATACCGCGCAAGGCATCGGCCTGCCAGTTTAAATTATTGGAAACACAGCGTTTTCGGATGCATAAAGGCTTCGATGCGTCGAGGCTGCGGCGCGCCCGAAAGGGCGCGTTTTGTTTGACTTGACAGGCACGCGGTGATATAATACGTTAATTTATGAAGCTCGCGCCGAGCGGCCGGGTAAACAGGAGAATTTTAGCAATGTGGCTTTCCGACAAGTGGACGGATTATGAACTGCTCGACTGTTCCGGCGGGGAAAAACTGGAGCGGTGGGGCAGCTTTCTGCTTGTCCGTCCGGACCCGCAGGCCATCTGGGATACGCCGAAGTGTCACCCCGGATGGAAAAAACCGGACGCGCGCTACGCCCGTTCATCCAGCGGCGGCGGCCGGTGGGAGAAAAGCAGCCTGCCAGAGAGCTGGCAGATTTCATACGACGACCTAAAATTTAATATCAAGCCCATGAGCTTTAAGCATACGGGGCTCTTCCCGGAGCAGGCCGCCAACTGGGATTTTATTCGTGACAAAATCGGCGGTTCAACAAAAAAGATATCTGTTTTGAATCTGTTTGCCTATACAGGCGGCGCGACGGTTGCCGCTTTGGCGGCGGGCGCGGCGGTCTGCCATGTTGACGCGGCACGCGGCATGGTGTCATGGGCGCGGGAGAACGCCCGCACATCCGGTTTGGACGGTGGCTCAGTCCGCTGGATTATCGACGATTGTGTGAAATTCCTCGAGCGGGAAATTAGGCGCGGCCGGCGTTATGACGCGCTGATTATGGACCCACCGTCTTACGGCAGAGGGCCGTCAGGCGAAGTGTGGAAGCTGGAGGACGACCTTTTTCCGCTAGTTCAGCTGACGGCGGACGTTTTAAGTGACGACGCCCTGTTCGTTCTTATTAATTCGTACACGACGGGGCTCTCCCCGGCGACGCTGACGTATATGGCCGAAACGGTTTATACAAAGCGCTTCGGCGGACGGGCCGAAAGCCGGGAACTCGGTTTGCCGGTGACGGAAAGCGGCCTCGTTTTGCCCTGCGGCGCGACATGCCGATGGGAAAGGTGACAATGAAAACATCTTATACGGAACATATTATTAAAACGGAAAAGCTCTCCTACGCCTATCAGCAGCAGGAGTCGGCGACGCCGAAAATCGTTCTTGACGGCATTGACCTTGCCATCGAAAAGGGGACCTTTGTGGCTATTCTCGGCCACAACGGCTCTGGGAAAACGACGCTGGCCAAGCATTTCAACGCGATTTTGCTGCCGATGGGTGGGCATGTCTATGTCGGCGGGCTGGACACGTGCGACGAGGAGCGCCTGCTTGATATCCGCCGGTGCGTCGGTATGGTTTTTCAGAATCCCGACAACCAGATCGTTGCAAACGTTGTGGAGGAGGATGTCGCCTTTGCGCCGGAGAACCTCGGCCACCCGCCCGTGGAGATCCGCCGCCGTGTGGACGAGGCTTTGAAAACCGTTGGTATGTATGAGTACAAAACGCACGCGCCGCACCTGTTATCGGGCGGCCAGAAGCAGCGCATTGCCATCGCGGGCGTTTTGGCCATGGAGCCGAAATGCATCGTTTTCGACGAGCCGACGGCCATGCTTGACCCGAAGGGACGGGAGAGCATCGTGCGCATCATTAAAAAGCTGCGGGACGAGCACCGCGTCACCATTGTTCTCATCACGCACCATATGGAAGAGACGATCGACGCCGACAGGCTTGTTGTGATGTCCGACGGGCGGATTCTGATGGACGGAACGCCGCGCGACGTTTTTCAGAACGTGGACGCGCTGCGCCGGACGGGACTCGACGTCCCAGAGACGGTCAGCCTTCTCTACGAACTCCGCCAGAATGGGTTTGACGTGAGGCTTGACGCGCTCGGCGTTGACGACTGCGCGCAGGAGATATTCAGGGCGCTTGGGCATTAAACGCCCCGTTTTTTGGGCGTCATCGGTTGAAGAGACGCACCGCGCAAAGGAAGGTAAGAGATTGGCACCAATCATTAAAACGGAAAAACTGTCCCACATCTACAGCATCGGCACGCCGTTTGAGCATGTGGCGATTCGGGATATTGATTTTGAAGCCGAACGCGGTGAGTATCTCGGCATTATTGGCCACACCGGCTCTGGGAAATCGACGTTTATACAGCATTTAAACGGCCTATTAAAGCCGACGGCAGGCCGCGTTTTTTTCGATGGGCAGGATATTCATGCCGCGAAGGAGAGAACGCGCACCGTCCGTTTTAAGGTTGGCCTTGTCTTTCAATATCCGGAATACCAGCTGTTTGAAGAGACAGTTTATAAAGACATCGCGTTCGGCCCCGGCAATATGGGCGTATCCGAGCGGGACATTGATGAGCGCGTCCGCGAGGCGGCCGGGTTCGTCGGGCTCTCAGAGAGCCTCCTTGAGAAATCGCCTTTTGAGCTCTCCGGCGGGCAGAAACGGCGTGCCGCTATCGCGGGCGTTATAGCCATGCTGCCGGAGGTGCTGATCCTCGATGAGCCGACGGCGGGGCTAGACCCGCGCGGCCGGGATGAAATTATTGCAAATATCCGCCAGTATCAACGATCGACAAACGCCACTGTCATCATGGTTACCCACAGTATGGAGGATATTGCGCGCACCGTTGACAGGCTTGTCGTTTTTGACAGCGGCACCATTGCCCTCAAGGGAACGCCCGCCGATGTGTTTTCGAAGAGCGATCAGCTTACCGGGATGGGCCTCACCGTTCCGAAAGCCGCGATGGTGGCGGCGCGGCTGCGCGCACTCGGCGTGCCGCTCGAACGCGATATCTACACGGTTGACCGGCTTAAAAGAGCCCTCTCGGTACTGAAGGGAGGGCAGCCGGATGCTTAAAGACATCACGCTTGGCCAGTATTTCCCCGGTGATTCCATTGTCCACCGGCTCGACCCGCGGACAAAGTTTATCCTGACGTTTGTCTATATTGTGGCCCTTTTTACGGCGCAGGGGATCTATTCTTACAGCCTGATGTTTGTTGTTTTGCTCACATGCATCCTCCTGTCGCAAATCGGCTTCAAGACGATTCTGCGCAGCGTCAAACCTTTGTTAGTGATCATCATTTTTACGTTTATACTCAACGTTCTGTTTACCCGCGGCACACCACTGTTTCACTTTTGGATCATCACGGTGACGTATGAGGGCGTCATCACGGCGGGGGCAATGGTTGTCCGCCTTGTCATGCTGATTACGGGGACGTTTCTGCTGACATATACAACGTCGCCGATTGCGCTGACCGACGGGATGGAGCGGCTTTTTAATCCTTTGAAAAAGCTCCGTGTGCCCGTTCATGAGCTGTCGATGATGATGAGCATTGCCCTGCGCTTTATACCGACGCTTATTGAAGAGACCGATAAGATCATCAGTGCCCAGCGCGCGCGCGGCGCCGACTTTGATTCGGGCAACCTTGTCCGACGGGCGAAAGCGATGCTGCCGATTCTCGTACCGCTTTTTATCAGCGCCTTCCGCCGTGCCGACGAGCTGGCCGTCGCGATGGAGAGCCGCTGCTATCACGGGGGCGAGGGCCGCACGCGCATGAAGGTCCTGAAGCTGGGCGCGCGGGACACGACCGCCTTTATTCTGGCAGCACTTGTTCTGGCGGCGGTCATTATCTTAAAAATATTTGGGCTGTGACGCCGCGGGAGCGCTGAAAGATGAGAAATATTGCGCTGCGTTTGATGTACGACGGGACAAACTATCACGGCTGGCAGGAACAGAAAACTGATGTGACGGTTGCCGGTACAGTTCGCACAGCCCTGGAAGCGCTTTGCAAGCATCCCGTGAAACTGACGGGGTGCGGGCGGACGGACGCAGGCGTTCACGCTGAGTGCTACTGCGCGAATTTTAGAACAACGGCGCGCATTCCGGCCGACAGGCTGCCGCTGGCGCTCAATACGCTGCTGCCGCCCGATATCGCCGCCGTAGCTGCCGTTGACACATCGGATGATTTCAACGCCATCCTGTCCTGCGTTAAAAAAGAATATACCTACCGTGTCTATAATGACAGACGCCGTAATCCGTTTTATGCCGACAGGGCGCTGTTTTATCCCGTACCGCTTGACATCATGTCGATGGCGGCGGCGGCGCGCCATTTTGTCGGAACGCACGACTTCAAAGCCGTCCGCTCCGTGGGAACCGAAACGAAGACGACGGTACGGACTGTTTTTTGGTTTGACGTTGAGCAAAACGGCCCGCTTGTTGAGCTGCGCGTTTGCGCCGACGGCTTCCTATATAACATGGCGCGTGCCATGGCGGGAACACTCCTGTATGTCTCCGAGGGGAAAATAGAGCCAAGTGAGATACCGGGGCTTTTGGAGGCAGGCGACAGGCGTTTAACAGGCCCCACCGTCCCGCCCGGCGGGCTGTACCTGACACGGCTGTGGTATGACGGCCTCGTCGGCGCAATGATGCGGGAATAGCCTTTCGATTATTTAAAAAGGTGCACGGAAAACAGTATCTTTTATGGATGAATAATGGTAAACTGTTCCTGAGGCAGTTAGATGCCTGACAACCGGAACGTCAATGACCAGAGGCGCACGTATGGCACACAGCAAAATGAGAAAAAAGAAGAAAGGCCGGGCACTGCGGCTCGCCGTATCCGTTTTTATCCTCGCCGCCGTCTCCCTTGTCGCCGCCGTTCTGATTAAGACCGGCAGCCTGAGTGCAGACGGTTTCCGACGGCTTTTTTCAGGCGGCGGTACGATTACGTCGCGCTTCGCCTTTGATGCGTCCAGCGGTGACGCTTTTGCAGACCTTGGCGGCAGCCTTGCCGTCTGCTCAAATGTCGGCATCGCCGTCTATGATAAAAATGGTGAAAAAGCGTTCGGCGAAACAGTCGCACTGCAAAGTCCCGCCGTTGCGTCAAACGGCGAGGTTGCCGTTGCGTATGATCAGGGCGGCAGAATTTTAAAATTTTTCACCACAGCCGGTGAGACAAAATCGTTGACAACAAACGGCCGGATCATCGCCGCAACCGTCAGCAAAAGCGGCTATGTCGCGCTCAGCACGGAGGAGTCCGGTTATAAAGGCCTTGTGACGGTCTATAATGCCAAGGGAGATGAGGTTTACAACCTGCACTCCGGTCAGGGGTATGTGCTGACAGCGCAGGTTTCGCCGGATCATAAAAGCCTTGCCGTTCTGACGCTGACAGACAGCGGCAGCCGCGTCGTCTTCTTTTCTTTGTCAAGCACCGATGAAAAAGCGTCTTGCACGCTGCCCGGCGAAGTGGCGCTTGGCATACAGTATACTGATAACAGCAGTGTGCTGCTGGTTTCCGGCAGCGCGCTGCGTCTTGTTCGAGATAACGGCAAGGCCGAGGAATTAAAAGATTATACCGATAAATACCTTAAGACATTTGATAACGGGGGAGACGGCTTTGCGGTGCTCTTGTTAAGCGACTATCTTGTCGGCAGTCAGGGCACACTGACGACTGTTGACGCCACCGGCAGAACACTCGGAACACTTGAGACAACGCGAAAGGTACTGTCCGTCTCAGCGAAGGATGACAGCGTGGCCGTTTTATACGACGACGGTCTCGTGATCTACACAAAGAATCTCAAGGAGCGCGTCCGCTTTGATGAGACAACGGGCGCCGTCAAAACGATTATGCGTTCGGGTGGCACAGCCCTATTAATCACAACGCATTCCGCGGCCGTCTGCGGCTGATACGGACTGGAGAGGAGATTTTTGCTTGAGCATTGCCATTGACATCATTCTCGTCTTACTTGTTGCGTTTTCCGCCTGGAGAGGGTACAAAAACGGCTTCATCCGCGGTATCTTCGGGCTTCTTTCCATTATTGCTGCAATTTATGGCGCATCACTGGCGGCCTCGGCTTTTTCCAGTGAAGTGACCGGTATGATCGAACCGTTCGTCGCGGGCGTCGTCGACAAGGCTTCAACAGACGTGCTCAAAAGCGGTGAGGCTAAAACGCAGGACGCCGTTATTAAGGAAACCGACAAAACAGACGTTTACAAGGTCAGCTTTGCGATGCTCCGAGACGTGGGTGTTGCCAAAAGCGCGGCTTCTCATCTGGCTGAAAAGGTCAGCGCGGAAATTACGACGGTTGGTCGGCAGATGACGGACTATCTGACGAATCGCCTGAGTGATGCGCTGTCGTACGTGATTGTCTTTGCGCTGGCGTTTTTGCTGCTGACCGTTATATTCGCGTTTGTGGGGAATATCATAAACCTTGCCTTTTCGATCCCGGGCGTTGCGCTACCGGATCAGGTCATCGGGCTGATTCTTGGCTTTGCAAAGGGCGTTCTCATCGTGTTTGCGCTGGCTGTCATTGTCCGTTATCTCGGCATTTTGTCCGCCGGGACGATTGAAAAAACGACGGTGCTGAAATACATACTCAACGTTAATCCGCTCTCAAGTATTCTCGGCATATAACAGACTTGTGCAGTAGGTGGTGCTGATGAAAAACGTACCGAACATCCTGTCGATCATCCGGATCTTCCTTGTTCCCGCCTTCGTCATGATATACTTTTACGAATCGGGGGCGATCAAGGTTTACGCGGCGGCAGTCTATGCCGTGGCCTCGTTTACGGATTTTCTGGACGGTTATGTCGCCAGGAAATATCATTTGATTACAAATCTTGGCAAGATACTCGACCCGGTTGGTGATAAGCTGATGACGCTCGCTGCCCTGATCTGCATCACCATCAGCGGTGTCATACCCGTTTGGGCTGTCGTCGTCGTTTTAATAAAAGAGATGATGATGCTCATCGGCGGCTTCATCATC
Organism: Oscillospiraceae bacterium CM; assembly: GCA_022870705.1. Lineage (NCBI taxonomy): Bacteria > Bacillati > Bacillota > Clostridia > Eubacteriales > Oscillospiraceae > Oscillospiraceae bacterium JHJ. The sequence continues at coordinate 1,843,894 of CP072107.1, read as the reverse complement.
CGCCAAAAAAGAGGCGGAGAAATTCCGCCGTCCAATATTATTGGGAAGACTTCCACCGTTGTGTTTTTCGTGATCTGTGTTACACTGATGTTAGTTAAGGACATACCGGAGCCTGCCGCAACGGCTATGATCTCCGCCGCCATCCTTTTGATGCTGACGGCGCTGTTTAGCTATACCATCACCTTTATTCATATCATGAAGAAGCGCGGCGGCTGAATATATATAATTGCAAAACAGCTTTGAAGAGGTAATCTGAATGCGACCAACAATTTGTGCACGATGCAAAAAGAATGCCGCTGTGATCTTTATAACAAAAATTGAGAACGGCGTATCGACAAACGAGGGCCTGTGCTTAAAATGTGCCAAGGAACTCAATATCAAGCCGGTTGAAGATATCATCAAAAAAATGGGGCTGACCGACGAAGACCTAGACAGTCTGACTGATGAGATGATGGAAGCTATGGGCGGCGTTGAAAGTCTGACGGAATCGGAAAACGGCGAGGAGGAAGGCAAGACGGCCACCTTTCCATTTTTGAACAGGCTCTTCAGCGGGCCGGACGATCCGGCCGCGCCGAATGAATTCCCGCGCCCCGGCCGGGAGCAAAAAGAAAAGGATTCCGCCGGCCAAAACAGCAAAAAGAAAAAGTATCTGGAGAGCTACTGCATCTCCCTGACGCAGCGCGCCCGCGAGGGCAAGCTTGACCGCATGGTCGGGCGGGCGGTGGAGACAGAGCGCGTCATTCAAATTTTAAACAGGCGGCAGAAAAACAACCCCTGTCTCATCGGTGAGCCCGGCGTGGGTAAAACGGCGATTGCCGAGGGCCTCGCACAGCGCATCTGCGACGGGCAGGTGCCGTATAAGCTGCGTGACAAAGAGGTCTATCTCCTTGACCTGACGGCGCTCGTCGCCGGGACGCAGTTCCGCGGCCAGTTTGAAAGCCGCATGAAGGGCCTTATCGAGGAGATTAAAGCACAGCAGAACATCATCCTTGTGATCGACGAGGTGCACAATCTCGTCGGCGCGGGAGATGCCGAAGGCTCGATGAATGCGGCCAATATTTTAAAGCCCGCCCTCTCGCGCGGCGAGATTCAGGTCATCGGCGCCACGACGTTTACTGAGTACAGAAAGCACATCGAAAAGGACACGGCCTTAGAGCGCCGCTTCCAGCCGGTCACCGTCAACGAGCCCTCGATTGCCGAATCGGTGGAGATCATCAAGGGCATCAAGCACTATTACGAAAAATTCCATGGTGTGAAGATTTCCGACGAGATCGCCCGGCAGGCGGTCGTCCTCTCCGAGCGGTACATTACTGACCGCTTCCTGCCCGATAAGGCGATTGATCTTATTGACGAGGCCTGCTCCGATATGAACCTGAAAAGTGAGCAGATCGCCCGTATGGATATGATCCGCAAGGAAAAGGCCGACCTTTTGAAAGAGCGTGAGCTTCTGTTGTCGAGCGCGGAGAGCGGGGATGACTATGCCCGTCTTGCCACGATCCGCAGCCGTGATATGCAGATATCTGATGAGCTGGCGCGCCTGGAGACGAAGGGAAACCCAGAGCTCACCATTGATAACCTCGCCCGCGTGATCGAGCTGTGGACAAAAATTCCCGCAGCGAGTATCCGCGAGGACGAATATAAACGCCTCAACGAGCTCGATAAGCGCCTGAAAACGCACATTATCGGGCAGGACGAGGCGGTAGATGCCGTCTGTGCCGCCATCCGCCGCAACCGCGTCGGCATATCGGCAAAGCATAAGCCGGTCTCCTTCATCTTCATCGGCTCGACGGGCGTGGGCAAGACCGAGCTCGTCAAGCGCCTGGCGGAGGACTTGTTCGACGCGCCGGAGGCGCTCATCCGGCTTGATATGTCGGAGTTTATGGAAAAGCACGCCGTCTCTCGCATTATCGGCTCGCCCCCGGGCTATGTGGGATACGACGAGGCGGGACAGCTGACAGAGAAAATCCGGCGGCGGCCTTACAGCGTCATCTTATTTGACGAAATCGAAAAGGCACACCCCGACGTGATGAATATCCTTCTTCAGATTCTGGACGACGGCCATATTACCGATGCACACGGCCGCACCGTTAACTTTGAAAACACCGTCATCATCATGACGACGAATGCCGGCAGCGACCGGAAGGACGGGGCCGTCGGCTTTAACCGCTCGATCAATGAGCAGGGGAAGGAAAAAGCCATCAAGGCGCTCAACGATTTCCTGCGCCCGGAATTCATCAACCGTATCGACGAGCTCGTCTACTTCAATCATCTCTCCGAAGAGGACTTCAAGAAGATCGCCCGCCTCATGCTTGACGAGCTGCGTGATGTGATGCTTGAGAAGAAGCTTGAACTCCAGTATGACGACAGCCTTATTGATTATCTTGTCAAAAAGTCGTTTTCACAAACATACGGCGCCCGAAATCTGCGCCGCCTCATCCAACGTGAGGTGGAAGACCGGATCGCCTCTGAGATCATCGCCAATTATACCCGCCAGACGAGCCGCATTGGCCTCACCGCCGTCAGCGGCGAGATTGAAATCCTGGCTGCGTAATGAGCCTTTAATTGATTGCATGAGAAGATGGTAGACACGTTTTGTGCCTACCATCTTTTTTGCTGTTGATGTGCTCTCAAAAGCCGTATCTCTTCATGATGATTGCTCCCGGCGTTTGAGCTTTTCCTTCGTGCCGTCGGGGCGCTCTATGACGGTGTTGTCAAGCGTCTCTTCCAGGCAGGCACGGACGGCGCACAAGTATTCCGCACGCAGCGCTTTCTGCTCTTCTTTCTCCGAATCCGTCAGCAATGTTGTTTTCGCTTTGCGGGCCAGTTCATTCAGCCTGTCGATTTTTACCTGTTCCATAAAAGCTCCTAAAAGATGAGATTTCCCGGCGTACGGGGGTATGGAATCGTATCGCGGATGTTGCCGATGCCGGTCAGATACATCACAAGCCGCTCCAGACCGACACCGAAACCGGCGTGGGGGACAGAGCCGAAGCGCCGCAAGTCCGTATACCAGGAGAGCGCATCGGCGGGAACGTTCATCTCCTGCATGCGGCGCAAAAGCACATCATGGCGCTCCTCGCGCTGGGACCCGCCGATGAGCTCGCCGACGCCGGGTACTAAGAGGTCGCAGGCGGCAACCGTCTTCCCGTCGTCATTCAAACGCATGTAAAAGGCCTTGATGTCCTTCGGATAATCGGTGATAAAGACGGGGCCTTGCGCAACTTTTTCGCAGATATAGCGCTCATGCTCCGTTTTAAGATCGGTACCCCACTCGACGGGGTAGCGGAAGCTTTCACCGGACTTTTTCAGGCGATCAATCGCCTCAGTATAGGTGATGACCTGAAAGGGCGTTTCGGCCACCGCCTGCAAGCGGCTTATAAGTGATTTGTCCTTGTCAATAAAATCGTTAAAGAAGCGCAGCTCCGCCCCTGCCCCTTGAAGGACAGTTTTCACGCAGGATCGGATAAGGTCTTCCATAACGGCCATGTCGTCGTCAAGGTCGGCAAACGCCATCTCCGGCTCGGCCATCCAAAATTCGCTGGCGTGCGTCGTCGTGTTGGAATTTTCCGCCCGAAAGGTTGGGCCGAAGGAATAGACCTTGTCACAGCTGAGCGCAAACGGCTCAATGTGCAACTGGCCGGATACGGTCAGGCAGGCATGGCGGCCAAAAAAATCCTTTTCATAGTCGCTGTCGGCGCGCGTCGTGACGGTAAAGATTTCACCCGCGCCCTCGGCGTCGTTGCCGGTGATGATGGGCGGCGTGATATAGAGAAAGCCATGTGACTGCAGATACGCGTGGACCGCGCCAAAGACGAGAGAACGCACCCGAAAGAGGGCGGAAAACGTGTTCGTGCGCGGCCTTAAGTGCGGTATTTCCCGGAGGAACTCAAGCGAATGCCGCTTTTTTTGCATCGGGTAATCCGGGTCACACCCGCCGAATAGCGTTATAGCCGCCGCGCGGACTTCAAAGGGCTGCTTGGCCCCCGGCGTTGCGACAAATCGGCCGGATACACGAATGGCGGCTCCTGTTGGAAACTTTGAAGCGTCCTTCAATATATTGTTTTCGTCCATATCATAGACGATTTGACAGCCTAAGAAGCACGACCCGTCGTTTAAATCGATAAAGCCGATATGGCCGTTATCTCTGTTTGTACGAATCCAGCCGCGTAGGGCAACATCGTCACCGTCAGCGGGCGGCTGCTTGAAAAGATCGTCTATGAGCGTGTATTGATCGCGTATCATCTGCTGTGTCACCTCTAATTGCATCCGTCGGGGCCGCGTTGCCCCGCTTTTATTATTATCGGCGCGCTTCGTCCAAGAGTCAATACCGCGTGGTCAGGAATACAATAAAATATTATGCCATGTCAATTGGCAGAAAGGATGATCATATTGACCATATACACCGTCAGGCGGGGTGACAGCCTGTATGCTATTGCCAATAAATATGGCGTATCGGTTGACGCGCTCGTCTATGACAATCAGATTCGCGACCCGCTGCGCCTTGTGGAGGGCCAGGCACTTTTCATCCCCGTGACGAGCGTTGCCTATCAGGTGAAGCCGGGCGATAGCCTTTATACCATTGCGCGTACTTACGGCACCAGCGTCGCCGCCCTTGTCGCCGCCAATCCGTCCCTGACGGACCGTTCCAGATTATACCCCGGCCAGACGATCACCATACCGTTCCCGGACGTCATGCTCGGGTCTGTCAGCGTCAACGGTTTTACCGTCACCGCACCGAAGGAGGCGTTGCGGGAATCGTATCCGTCTCTGACGTACATAAGCCTCTTCTCCTGGATGGCCGATGAAGGCGGCGGTATTACGCCGGTCAAAGACGATGTGCTCCGGCAAGAGGCCAGACGCGCCGGTGTCGCGCCAATGCTGTGTGTCACCAATATCCAGCCAAGCGGCGGCTTTTCCAGCGACATAGCCCACGCGCTTTTAACAGATGAAACGGTTCAGGATACATTTATAACGAACATGATGGCGGCCCTCCGCCAGCGGGATTATGAAGGCGTCATCTTTGATCTTGAGTATATCTATCCTTATGACCGCGAAAGCTACAATCAGTTTTTGCGCCGTGTCGTCCCGCTGCTGCATAACGAGGGATACATCGTCATGACGGCCATCGCCCCGAAGCTCTCGGCATCACAGGTCGGCACGCTATATGAGGCGCATGACTATCCCGTGCACGGTGCGCTCGTTGATTTTGTCATCATCATGACGTATGAATGGGGGTATATCGCCGGGCCGGCGATGGCAGTTGCCCCGATCGATCAGGTTCGGAAAGTGCTTGATTACGCCGTCACCGCTATTCCGGCGCGGAAAATACTGATGGGGATGCCGAACTACGGGTATGACTGGACACTGCCGTTTGTACAGGGGTCGACAGCCCGGCCGCTTTCCAACACCGAGGCGGTTGAACTGGCTTCAGACGTGGGTGCCCTGATCCGCTACGACGAAAAGTCGCAGGCACCATTTTTCAACTATTATGACCGGCAGGGCAAACGGCACGAGGTGTGGTTTGACGACGCGCGCAGTATTCAGGCACGGCTCCGGCTCATGAATGAATATGGCCTTGGCGGCCTGAGCTACTGGACGCTTGACGATCTCTTCAGAGCGCAATTTCTCGTGCTCAACGCGATGTACCGCATCAACAAGGTCGTCTGAGGGCGGCGCTCAAACGGGGACAGACCGCCGCGTACCGGCCGCAACACCGCTGGTTTTATAAGCGCTTTGTCCCCTTTCGTCAGGCGGCGGTTGCTTTGAGTAAGTGCATGTATTTTGCGGAAGATTGCTTGTCGAAAACCATAAAATGTGGTATACTTTTTACATATTGACACGGGGAGGCGAGATGTTTTGGCACTGCGGCATCTCATCAGCATTGAGGATGTCACCGTATCGTGGTGGGACGAGCTGTACGCCCTCTGCTGCGACATCATTGCACATCCGAACGACTTTAGCCTCTCCTGCAGCGGCAGGGTAATGGCTTCGCTCTTTTACGAGCCGAGTACGCGGACGAATTTCTCCTTTCAGTCGGCCATGATGCGTCTTGGCGGCAGTGTATTCGGCTTTTCAGAGCCGAGCGCGACGTCAATGGCCAAGGGGGAATCGCTTGCCGATACGGTGCGCATGATGAGCTCATACGCCGACACCATCGTTATCCGCAGCCCACACGAAGGCGCGGCGCTCGCGGCGTCGCTTTACTCCGAGGTGCCGATCATCAATGCCGGTGACGGCGGCCATTTCCACCCGACCCAAACGCTGACGGATCTTACGACGATATCGCAAAAGCGCGGCGGCATCAAGAATCTGCACGTTGGTCTCTGCGGCGATTTGAAAAACGGGCGGACGGTGCACTCACTCATTCTGGCGCTTTCCAAATTCCCGGACATTAAGTTTTACCTTATAGCCCCGCGCGAGCTGGCCATGCCGGACTATATGACGGAGTATTTAAAGGCCAACCATCAGAACTTTGTCGAAGTGACGAATCTGGAAGAGACGCTGCCGGAGCTTGACGTTTTGTATATGACACGCATCCAGCGCGAGCGGTTTAATGATCCTGCCGAGTTCGAGCGTCTTAAAAGCATTTACGTTCTGACGCGGGATAAGCTCCGTCACGCCAAGGCGGACATGCTTGTCATGCACCCGCTGCCACGGCTGGACGAAATCGCACGCGACGTGGATGACGACCCGCGTGCCGTTTACTTTGAGCAGGCGCGCTACGGTATGTTTATCCGCATGGCGCTGCTCTATAAAATGAGCCATTTCGAGCGGCAGGCAACAGGCCCGGCCGGTTTTGACACGCCGCGCTGCTGCCAAAATTCCAGATGTATTACGGCCTCAGAGCTCTATTTGCCGCCGCTTGTTAAAGCGGGCAGCTGCGCCTACTGTGATAAAAAGATATTGACATTTTAATGGCCGAATGCTATTATTTTTAAGCCGTCGTTTTACGGCCGCGTTACAAAAAACCGGCCTTCGCGCAGGCAGCTGCCGCTGCGTCTGGGCGAAGCGGTGGGAGCGCCGTTTCAGTTTCCGACGCATGCGGGTGTAGTTCAATGGTAGAATTCCAGCCTTCCAAGCTGGCCGCGTGGGTTCGATTCCCATCACCCGCTCCAATCAATTTAAAGTAGACGGCGTTTTTTAATACGCGCCAATAGCTCAGTAGGATAGAGCAACTGCCTTCTAAGCAGTAGGTCAGGGGTTCGAATCCCTTTTGGCGTGCCAGCAGGGCCAAAAAGGGAATGGTTTCATTCCCCAAATGGTGGGTGTAGCTCAGTTGGTTAGAGCATCGGATTGTGGTTCCGAGGGTCGAGGGTTCGAATCCCTTCATCCACCCTTATCTTTTCAGTCCTTTTCGCCCGAAAAGGACTGAAATAATGCAAAGCCCCGTCACCCGTCTCAAGCGCCAGTCCAGCCAGAGGTCCCGATCATGGGATGTAGCCAAGCGGTAAGGCACCAGACTTTGACTCTGGCATTCGCAGGTTCGAACCCTGCCATCCCAGTTATATGACCCGTTAGCTCAGTCGGCAGAGCACCTGCCTTTTAAGCAGGGTGTCCCGCGTTCGAGTCGCGGACGGGTCACCAAAAAAGTCCTGTAGTTACAAGAACTACAGGACTTTTTGTTTTTATATAGATTTGTTAGTAACGTTTAGCAACCATCGGCAGCAACTTGAATCCCGTAATGTCCAGTGGTTTTTTTGCATATTTAAAAAAATTTTTAAATAATTGACAAAAATTTTCGCTAAAGCACAATATATAGTGCCCAAATTCACAGTGCAAAATTGCATTGTGTTGCAAATCCTTTCATCCTGTGTATAATAAAGATAACAGGACCCCCCGCACCTCTCCACAGAAATGTGTGAAGTGTCCCCGGGGGGGCATTTATTTTTTATAGACGGAGAGGAAATTTTGTGGAGGTAAAGCAACCGACAACATACGAGCAGCAAATAATAAAATTAAGAGCTCGTGGGTGCCAGATTTCTGATGATGGGGAATGCCAAAAAATTCTTCAAAATGTCAACTACTATAGACTTACCGCATATTTTTTACCCTTCAAAAAAGCTGATGATACATATTTTGACGTCACTATTGAACGAATATATAACATTTACGAATTTGACCGGAAATTGCGACGAATCCTTTTAACTGCTATAGAGGAGATTGAAATAAAACTTAGGACAAGATTAGCGTACTATCACTCGCATGAATATGGCGCGTTGGGCTATAAAGACAGCAACAACTTCAACCAGAAACACAAACATGAACTTTTTGAAAATAAGATTAAGGCTGAAATTAGTAATAATAGAAATGTCCTATACGTTAAGCACCACCTCGAGAACTATGAGGGTCAATTCCCGATATGGGTTGCAGTTGAATTGTTTACATTTGGGATGTTATCATTTTTCTTTGCTGATTTAAAGGGTGTAGACCGTCGATCAGTTGCAGAAAATGATTTTGCCGTTAATGCAGATGTATTACAGAGCTGGCTGGCTTGCTGTACGGACATACGAAATATTTGCGCGCATTATGGGCGGTTATATTACCGGAGATTTTCAAAATTTCCAAAAACGCCAGAAAGATACCGCCAACTGAGCAATACAGTATTTGATTATATTTGCATAATAAAATACCTATTTCCAGATAAACAACGATGGAATAGTGAGACATTAACGGCACTTGAGGCTCTGATAAATGAGTACGATGGTGTTATTAAACTTAACCATATTGGATTTCCTACAAATTGGACAGACTTATTAAACAGTACTGAAAAACTAGATACTACAAATAACCTAGTTTCCACACAAATGACAACAAAAAAGCGGTAAAGGCTGATATGGAACGGAATTCACCGACATACACGAAATACTTAAAATAATTCGGCTGCAGTTTGACCATAGAAAAACAGGTGTAAAATTGAGGTAGTCTGATATAATAAAATACTGCCTTTTAAGCAGGGTGTCCCGTGTTCGAGTCGCGGACGGGTCACCAAAAAAGAGAGCTTGCAAGTGATTGCAAGCTCTCTTTTCTTTGGTGATTTATTACTTTCTGAAAATTTCTGTTATTCAAAAATTTTAAAGATGCTTCTTTTCCGGCGGCGGGTTTTATGATTGATCCGGCGGTTTATTTGGGCAAAATACATTTTCTCAAACGCGATTGTCCTTGTCTTCAACAATACAACGTCATCAAGCACAAGCTCGGCGCATTGCTTCCGGTCGCCGGTGATGTGGCACGCCACAAGCTGCATAAAGTCGCTGTTTGTTTCTATCACGGCAAAGGTTGAATTCTGGTATGTCGTTATAAACAGCCACTTTTTGTGGGCAAGCTGCCGCTGATTATAAGAGTAATTGGCAAATTGCAAAGCGACAAGGACGAAGGCTATGAGAACGATTGAAACCAAATTGAAGCCTTGAAGCATGAAAAAGACAATGGCAAGGAGAAAAACAAGGCACGCGCCTGTTATCCCGATGGCAATGAATAAAGCCTGAAGCCCAATATGCTTGAGAAATTGGCGCTTTTTCCAGATTCCCTGCTCATTGACTTCTGGCAGCAGGAATTTCCAAAGAATCAAGAACAGCGCGAGAGACACGACGGCAAAAATGGCGATACACAGAATCAGGAGCTTGACAGGCCAATCGATGATAAAAAAAGCTTTGTTTTGAAATAAGTAGCAGATAATCAAGCTGGCGACCAGCAGGATGACGGCGGCAAGCGACAAATATTCCGGGTGAAAGCCGGAGCGCATGCTTGTCCGGCACAGGTCATGGATATAAAAATAGTCCCAATAGGCTTTTTTGTTATAGTACTCGCTTAATGACAGGTAGTAGCCGACGGCTGTCACGAGAAAGGCTGTCAAGGCGACAACGCCGGAGAGGTTTGAAGAGAGCCAATTTATTGTTCCCGCGGTCACGTCATCACCTCAAATCTTATCTAAACACCGCTGAGATAAATGACGCCACCTTCGTCAATCATGTATGTAAAACCAAGGAGCGCGGCAAGGTCTGGCAGCGTGACGTAGGTCGTGCCGCCGGTGTTGATGGCGCTTGCAGGACTGATGACGTCACCGAGGGCGAGTGCTGGTATTGACGATGTGACAAGAGCGGTCTTGTTCGCGTCCACAACCGTGATCGTCGGGTCTCCAGTGTACGGGCTGCCCTTTAAAAGGACAATTTTTTGCGCCGCCGGGTCCCACGCTACATCAAACTGAAGGGACGTTTTGTTCAGCAATGCAGCAATGTCCCGCAATTTGAAATATGTATTCCCGTTAACCTCAATTGTTGACAGTTGCGTAATCAGACCGGCAACGGAAATTTGGGCTGTCACCGTGAGACCAACGGCCTTAACGACGCCCGATTTAACGGGCAGCGCGATTTCCTGCGCGTAGTATTCGTCAAACGTCAGGCCGCTTTTAAAAACGGCAGTCGCCAGCTTAACACCGACATAACGCAGATGCCAGGGCTCGAAGCTGTACCCGGTGACAGACTCTTTTCCGTCGGGATAGCGGATAATAAAGCCGTATTTATAGGCGTTTTTTACGTACCATTTATAGGTTGATGTGTTTGTAAGAGCGGTGCTGGAACGAATAACGTCGACGGCAAGGCCTGTCTGGTGTTCGCTGTAGCCGGGGCGTGCCGCCAGACGGTCCTGCACCGTTGGGTCATCCGGCGTATAAAAGCTGTCGTAGACGGCCGCTTGCTTGTCGTAGCTTCTGTAGGAAGATGTGGCAAAGATTTTATACCCAAGCTTTTTGGCGTCTGCGCACATTTTTTCAAAAGCGAGCCGGGCGGAGCGGGTGAGTTTTTGTGTCCCAACGCTGTATTTGGCGTTAATCGTCTCTAGGCCCTTTGGGACATACGTTTTCGGCAGCGCGTGGTATTTGTTGACGAGCACGTTCGTACTGCCGATATTTATAGCGCTGACCGTGTCGGTATAAAAATCGTGATCAAGACCGATATTGACATTTGTTATGACGGATACCCATGACGCGTCAGGATGGAGCACCTTATAATCAAGATAACGCTGTGTATCGTCATCCCAATAGTATTTTGAACTCGTCAACGCAGTCAGCTCGGCCGTATACTGGCGGAGCACCGGTGCTTCGGGTTCCTGAGCGGCCAAGGCCACCTCGCACGGGGCGCATAGCAGCAAACAGAGAAAAAACGCTGCGAAACGGCTTTTCTTCATTGGCATTCGCACCTGCCTTTCGGTAAGAAATATTATAGGATACATTTGGCTTCTTGTCCAGACGCATTGAGCCTTTTCCCGACAAAAATTGAGGAATTTGACAGTGCCAACGCGACCGAATAAATCAAACTTTTGTTTTGCCGCAGGATTTGCTATAATCATCATATGTATGCGCAGACAGCGATGCATAATAAAGCCAAACAAAAGAAACGGATGATTAGATAACATGATAACTGTCTCGAACCTCAGCCTGCAATACGGTGGAACCTCCTTGTTTTCCCGCGTTGACCTACAGTTTTCCGCCGGTAATTGCTATGGTGTGATCGGTGCCAACGGCTCCGGCAAATCCACGTTTTTAAAAATTCTCGCCGGAGAGCTTGAGCCCTCAAGCGGCAGCGTTGAAATCAAGCAGAAGGTGCGCATGTCCGTCCTCAAGCAGGATCAGAATATGTATGACGACTATACGGTCACCGAGACCGTCGTCATGGGCAATATGCGCCTGTATACGTGCGGCAAGGAAAAGGACGCGCTGTATTTAAAAGAAGACTTTACAGACGCCGACGGCATCCGTGCAGCCGAGCTTGAAGAAGAGTTTGCCGAGTTGGGCGGCTGGGAAGCCGAATCAAACGCCTCGCAGTTGTTGCAGGGGCTGGGGATCGCCACGGCGCAGCACGAGCAGATGATGCGGGACTTGGAGCCGCGCCAAAAGGTGAAGGTGCTGCTCGCGCAGGCGCTCTTCGGCACGCCCGATATCATTTTGCTCGATGAGCCAACGAACAATCTCGACGTGAACTCTGTCGTCTGGCTGGAGGATTTTCTGCTCGATTACGCGGGCACTGTCATCGTCGTCTCGCACGACCGGTATTTCCTCAATACGGTCTGTACCCATATTGTCGATATTGATTACGGCAAGATCAAAATGTACGTCGGCAACTATGACTTCTGGTATGACGCCAGCCAGCTTATGCAGAAGCTTATCAAGGATCAAAACCGCAAAAATGAAGATAAAATCAAGGACCTTGAGGAATTTATCCGCCGGTTTTCGGCGAACAAATCAAAGTCCCGCCAGGCGACATCGCGCCGCAAAATGCTCGATAAGCTAACGATGGACGAGATTCCGGCCTCCTCGCGACGCTATCCGTGGGTCGGGTTTAAAATGGAACGCGAACCGGGTAAGGACAGGCTCTTTGTCACAGATGTCTCGATGACAGTAGACGGCGTGAAACTCCTTGACAAGGTCAGCTTCATTATGGGCAAGGACGATAAAATTGCCCTCATCGGTGCCAACGAGATCGCCATCACAACGCTGTATAAAATTCTCGCCGGGGAACTCGAGCCGGACGAGGGGACGGTGAAGTGGGGCGTTTCAACGACACAGGCGTATTTCCCGAAGGACAATTCGGCGTACTTCAACGACTGCGATCTGGGCATTATGGACTGGATGCGCCAATTCTCCGAGGATAAGCGCGAGAGCTATCTACGCACCTTCCTCGGCAGGATGCTCTTTTCGGGGGATGACGTTTATAAAGCCGTTAAGGTGCTGTCGGGTGGCGAAAAAGTCCGGTGTATGCTGTCGAAGATGATGCTCTCAGGCGCAAACGTTCTGATATTCGACCAGCCGACGAACCACCTTGACTTGGAATCCATTGCGGCGCTCAACAATGGTATGGACGAGTTTAAGGGCAACATCATTTTCACAACCCACGACCATCAGCTCATCCAGACGGTGGCAAACCGGATCATCGAGTTTACGGACGATGGGAAGATTATCGACCGGAATATGACGTATGACGAGTATATTGATATGAAGCGCGTGCAAGAAAAAGGATAGGCAACAGAGGTCCTGCCACCGGTGGTAGAAGCTGTTTCGCGCTGCCGCGAGGTCCCATTTGCCCTTGATTCCGGGGGTCGTTACAAGCCCCCGGAATGAAATTAAGGGCTTGACAATTTGCCGCATTCGTTGTAAAATAACGTTCGCTGACATGGACAGTTAGCTCAGCTGGTAGAGCATCCGCTTGACGTGCGGAGGGTCACAGGTTCGAGTCCTGTACCGTCCACCAAATTAAAAATTGTCTTTGAACCAATAAAGGCTGACTCTTATGAGTCAGCCTTTATTGGTTTTATTGGGCGAAAACTGCTTAAGCCAAGGACTTTTCTGCGTTTAGTGATTCCGCAGGCAAAAACTGTGCTTAAAAAGCGTCTTTATACAATCTTTATACGTACCATGGTGTCCTTTACACCAACTTTAGGAGAAAATAATTATAATCAAAAGTGCGAAAACTTGATTAGAAAAAAGTGTGGGTGTTATGGAAGCTATCCTTATTATTGCAGCAATTATTGCGTTAGCCCTCCTCGGGTATCTGTTTTATGTTCTGTTCAGGGGTGAGAATCTATGAGTAATATTTTTGTATCGGATTTGTTCTACATCCTCGTGTTGATTGGCTTGTCTATTCCGCTTGGTTTGTATATTTACAAAGTCATGACAAGCCAGCGCATTTTCCTAACGCGCATTCTATCCCCTGTTGAAAAGGGCATTTACAAACTGATGGGCGTGCGCGGAGAGGGCGACATGACGCCGAAGACGTACGCGTTTTCTGTTATTTCTATAAGCCTTCTCAGCTTTGTCGTTGTCTTTTTGATTCAGCTCCTGCAAAATGTTTTACCCTTCAATCCAGAACATATAAAAAATGTGAGTTGGGATTTGGCATTGAACACCGCGGCCAGCTTTGTAAGCAATACAAACTGGCAGGCCTATTCCGGCGAAAGTACATTATCATATTTCACGCAGAGTCTTGGATTGACTGTTCAGAATTTCCTGTCGGCTGGTGTCGGCATTGCTGTCCTTTTTGCGCTGATCCGCGGCTTCATTCAGAAACAACAAGTGACCATCGGCAACTTCTGGAAGGATCTTGTTCGTGTCACGCTGTATGTCCTGATTCCGCTGTCTCTCGTGCTCGCCGTCATTCTCGTCTCACAGGGCGTTGTTCAGACACTAAGTTCATATACACACACGACAACGCTTGAGCGCGGAGCAGTTCAGACGATTCCGCTTGGCCCTGCGGCCAGCCAGATTGCCATTAAAGAGCTGGGTACAAACGGCGGCGGCTTCTTCGGCATGAATTCGGCATACCCACTCGAAAATCCCACAGCTCTTTCAAATCTGCTGCAGCTTCTCTCCATTCTTCTCATCCCCGCTGCGCTTTGTGTTTCCTTCGGTAAAGCAGTCAAGAATAGTAAGCAAGGCCGATCTATCTATGCCGCGATGCTTATATTGTTTGTCGTTTGCCTCGTTGGCATTACTGCCAGTGAGCTTTATGGCGCGCCCGTTTTCGGTGGCGTTGTATCATCCGGAAGTATGGAGGGCAAAGAGGTTATACACGGCGTCGCGACTTCGGCGCTCTGGGGGACGGCTACAACGGCGGCTTCAAACGGTTCCGTTAACGCAATGCTTGATAGTTTTACACCCCTGAGTGGTGTTGTGCTTATGTTCCTGATGCACATCGGCGAGGTTGTCTTCGGCGGCGTTGGGAGCGGCTTGTATGGCATGCTTGGTTTTATTATTCTCACCGTGTTTATTGCAGGTCTTATGGTCGGGAGAACACCGGAATATCTCGGTAAAAAAATAGAGCCGTTTGACATGAAAATGGTCTGCATTATTATTCTGACACCGGCTTTGTTCATCTTGTTTGGCACTCTGGCAGCCGTATTAATGCCGCAGGTCACAACGTGGCTGACAAATCCGGGCGCGCACGGTTTCTCAGAAATCCTTTATGCATTTACTTCCATGGGGGCAAATAACGGCAGCGCGTTTGGCGGATATGCGGCAAATACCGTTTTTACCAATGTCATCGGCAGCATCATAATGCTGATCACGCGTTTTGTGCCAATGACTGCGGTGATATTTTTAGCTGGCAATCTGTCCAATAAAAAAATCGTTGCCGCCGGGGAAGGGACACTATCAACAAGCAACGCATTGTTCGTCGGTCTCCTGATTGCTATTATCCTGATCGTCGGCGCGCTGACTTTTTTACCAGCGCTAGCCCTTGGACCGATCGCAGACTACTTTACAGCTGTAAGATGAGGTGTGAACAATGAAAACAAACCATACAAAGTCAAAAATCTATGCGGACGCTATTGTTCAATCCTTTAAAAAATTGACGCCGGCTGTTCAGATTAAAAATCCCGTCATGTTTGTCGTCTATATTGGAGCTTTTCTGACAACGGCACTGTGGCTTCTGACTTTTGTCGGAATTCGAGATGAAAGCACGGGATATACATTGGCCATTGCGTTAATCCTTTGGTTTACGGTGCTTTTTGCGAATTTTGCCGAGGCGATTGCCGAAGGCCGCGGACGCGCTCAGGCCGATACGCTTCGGAAATCACGTAAGGACGTCAAGGCGCGGAAATTAAAAACATCATGTAACCCGGATGATTATGAAGAGGTGATATCAAGCACCCTTAAAAAGGGCGATATCGTTTATGTGAAGGTGGGTGAACAGATTCCAATTGACGGTGAAGTCATTGACGGCGCAGCCTCCGTTGACGAGAGCGCCATCACTGGTGAATC
Source organism: Oscillospiraceae bacterium CM (assembly GCA_022870705.1). NCBI lineage: Bacteria > Bacillati > Bacillota > Clostridia > Eubacteriales > Oscillospiraceae > Oscillospiraceae bacterium JHJ. The sequence goes on along the minus strand of CP072107.1, from coordinate 1,828,146 downwards.
TGCTCCAGTCATCCGCGAGTCAGGCGGCGACCGCAGTGCCGTGACCGGTGGTACAACGTTGGTTTCCGACTGGTTGATTATCAAAGGAACAGCTGACCCAGGCGAGAGCTTCCTTGACAAGATGATCGCCATGGTCGAAGGTGCTTCCAGAAAGAAAACGCCCAACGAAATCGCTCTGCAGATTTTGCTGGTAACACTGACAATTATATTTCTCGTCGTGACAGCGACACTTCTTCCGTTCTCCGATTTTGCCAGCAAACAAGCCGGTGCAGGTCATGCTGTTTCAATCACCAATGTTATTGCCCTTCTTGTTTGCTTGGCACCAACGACAATCGGTGCATTATTGTCCTCTATCGGTATTGCGGGTATGAGTCGGCTCAATCAGGCGAATGTCCTGGCGATGAGCGGGCGTGCCATTGAAGCGGCGGGTGATGTTGATGTCTTACTGTTGGATAAGACTGGCACCATTACACTCGGCAATAGGCAAGCAAGTGCGTTTTTCCCGGTAAAAGGCGTTTCAGAACAGGAGCTGGCAGACGCAGCACAACTGTCTTCACTGGCTGATGAAACAGCAGAAGGACGCAGCATCGTCATCCTCGCCAAGGAGCGCTTCAATATAAGGGGGCGCGACATGTCAAATCTCGGCGCATCCTTCATAGAATTCACCGCAAAGACAAGAATGAGTGGGATTGACTACAAGGGTAATGAAATCAGAAAAGGCGCCGCTGACGCTGTCAAGAATTATGTTCTTGATAAAGGCGAAGACTATCCCGACGAATGTGATCAAATCGTCAAGCAGATCGCCGGCAAAGGCGGTACACCGCTTGTTGTGGCAAAAAACGGGGCCGTTCTCGGTGTAATCTACTTAAAAGATATCGTTAAGAATGGCGTTAAGGAGCGCTTTGACGATCTTCGGAAGATGGGCATAAAGACGATTATGATCACTGGCGACAACCCCATGACAGCTGCCGCCATTGCTGCCGAGGCAGGTGTCGATGATTTTCTGGCTGAAGCCACGCCGGATGCCAAGCTCAATCTCATCCGCGATTATCAGGCACTGGGGCATCTCGTAGCCATGACCGGCGACGGTACAAACGACGCGCCAGCTCTAGCCCAAGCGGACGTGGCTGTTGCGATGAATACCGGGACGCAAGCCGCCAAAGAGGCAGGCAACATGGTCGACCTAGATTCCAGCCCGACAAAGCTCATCGATATCGTACGTATTGGCAAACAGCTTCTTATGACGCGTGGCGCGCTGACGACCTTTAGCGTTACAAATGATATCGCTAAATATTTTGCCATCATTCCCATTTTGTTTTTTGGGATATATCCTCAACTTGCCGTTCTTAATTTCATGGGCTTGACAAGCGCTACGAGTGCGATCTTGTCAGCAATTATCTACAATGCATTGATTATTATCGCGCTTATCCCATTGTCTCTAAAAGGCGTCAAATATCAGGAAACATCCGCTGGAAACCTGCTAAAACGTAATCTCGGTGTCTATGGTTTAGGTGGAATAATCGCGCCATTTATCGCAATCAAACTGATTGATATCATTTTAACTGTCTGTCATATCGTGTGAGGTGAAATAACGTGAGAAGAATCTTAAAATCATTGCGGCCCGTGCTTGTCTGTTTTTTCATCATGACAATGCTGTGTGGCGTCGTTTACCCAGGTGTTATCACCGTTGTTGCACAAGCGGTATTTCCTGCGCAGGCTAATGGGAGTATTATGACGGTGACGCTGAAAGACGGGTCAAAAAAGGAATATGGCTCGGCACTGATCGAGCAGGAGTTTTCGAAACCACAGTATTTAATTGGACGAGCGCTTGGTACAACGAATCTGAACCCTGCCAGCAGCGATGAAAAAAAGCTGGTTCAGGAGCGCATTGACTGGTGGCACGCCTTTGATCCCACCAATACCGCACCTATCCCGATGGATCTCGTCACTGGCTCTGCCAGCGGTGTAGACCCAAATATTTCCCCCGCAGCGGCTGAGTACCAAGTTGCCAGAATCGCGCGTGAGCGCGGGATGAGTGAGAAGTCGGTTCGAGAGATCATTAGTAAATATACAACCGGTAAATTTCTCGGTTTTTGGGGCGAAGACGCTGTTAATGTCCTGAAGGTCAATATGGCGCTTGACGGCTTGATTTAGCTGTTAAACAATGGCATACTGCATATACGAGAGGCTGGTGAAAGACATGTCTGAAGTCAATGATGGGCGGCCCGATCCGGACGCATTGCTGGAAAGTATTCATTTAAGCGAACCGAGAAAAGAAGGAAAATTGAAAATATTTTTTGGCTTCGCCGCCGGTGTTGGCAAAACATATGCCATGCTTGATGACGCCAGAGAACAACAAAAAAACGACGTGGATGTTCTTGTCGGCTATCTAGAGCCGCACACAAGGCCGGAGACAATGTCTTTGCTGGAGGGTCTGCCGGTGCTACAGCCCCAAACAATCCAGTATCGGAACATTCAGCTCAAAGAATTCGACCTTGATGCCGCGCTGAAACGCCAGCCGGAGCTGATACTTGTCGACGAGCTTGCGCATACAAACGCGGAAGGGGTTCGGAACAAAAAAAGGTATCAGGATATTGAAGAATTGCTGAAGGCTGGCATCAATGTCTATACGACAGTCAATGTTCAGCATATCGAGAGTTTAAACGACATTGTGCAGAATATTACGAAGGTACGAGTCCGCGAAACGATCCCCGACGCCATCTTCGATCGGGCCGATATGGTCAAGCTGATTGATATCGAACCGGATGAACTGCTTAGGCGTTTCGAAGCAGGCAAAATATACCGTCCCGAGCGAGCCCGCACGGCAATGGATAACTTTTTCACGAAGGGGAATCTGCGTCTTCTCCGTGAAATAGCCATGCGAAAAGCAACTGACCGCGTCAGCCACGACAATCAGAACGAATTACATATGGCAGAGAAAATGGCCAGCACAAGGCTGCTGGTTTGCATTGGGCCATCCCCTTCCTCCGCAAAATGTATCCGCTGGACGGCGAGGACTGCAGATTCATTCCACGCCCCCTGGGTAGCAGCCTATGTCGACTGTTTGGACAGTCAAAACATATCGGAAGAAGATAAGAAAAATATCCGGTTGAACATGGATCTAGCCGAGGAGCTCGGCGGTGAAATTGTCACCCTCAATGGCGACGATATTGCAACGATCATTGCCAGTTATGCTAAGCTATCAGGGATAACAAATATCGTTGTCGGCAAAAGCCGGAACAAAAAAACATTTTTGTCTTACTTTGAAACTGATCTTGAAGATAAACTAATAGCCCTTCTGCCAACTGTCGAGCTTCATATCATACCTGGTATCCCTGGGCAGAAAAGATATAAAAAGCCGCGGCGTAAAATACTGTCTCAAAACATCTCCTTATCTTGGTCGGATACGATAAAAGCCCTAGGCTATTTAGTGCTGGCGACACTTCTCTGTTTTGTCCTGAAAGCGCTTGAGATTGGTGACCAGAATATCATCATGGTATACATCCTGTCAGTCCTTACGATTTCACGGACGACTCAAGGGTATTTTTACGGTGTATTCTTTTCAATCCTGAGTGTTTTGGTCTTCAATTTCTTCTTTACCGTACCTTATTATACCTTTAACGCCATCCAACCGGGTTACCCAGTCACTTTTGCTGTCATGCTGCTTGTCGCTCTCGTCACGAGCGCCATGACTGTTCGGGTCAAAACAAACGCGCAGCAAGCTGTGGAAAGAGAGCGGCGCACTAAGGTCCTTTATGAAATCAACAAAAAGCTGCTTGTCACACGAGGAAATGATAATATAACTGCGCTGACTACCGATTATATTACAAAGCTTTTTTCACGCTCCGCCGTTTTCTATACACAAGACCCGGAAAATAACAAGCAGTTCTCGTTCAAACAAGCCGAAGCAGAGACCGATGCATCAGTACTTTTTTCGGCTGACGAACGTGCTGTTGCGCACTGGGTTTTTCTAAATCTCAAAAATGCCGGTGCTGGAACCGATACGCTGATGGGTGCAAGTGGATATTATGTGCCTGTGATCGCGCAGGGCAAGCCACTAGGCGTTATCGGCGTTTCTTGTTTGAACGGAAAACTGAGTCAGGACCGTCGGCTGTACCTACAAATGATTGTCTCACAGGTTGCTCTAGCCCTTGAACGGCAGATTCTCTCGGACGAGCAACGAAAAATCCTTATCGATTCCGAAAAAGAAAAAATGCGCAGCAATTTGCTACGTGCTATCTCACACGATCTGAGGACCCCATTGACTTGCATATTCGGATCAAGTCAGGCGATTCTAGAAAGTGGCGAGTCACTTGATCGGGAGACCCACGTTAAGCTATTGACAGATATTAAAGAAGAATCGCAGTGGCTGATTCGTATGGTAGAAAATATTTTGTCCGTTACACGGATCAATGAAGGTACTTCCAGTGTTATCAAAACACCGGAGGCCGCTGAAGAAATTGTCGCTGAAGCAATCAGCCGAATTCGAAAAAGATTTCCGGAACGTAAAATCGCGGTTAAGGTCCCAGATCAGCTCTTGATCGTCCCGATGGATGGAACACTCATTGAACAGGTACTTATAAACTTGCTCGAAAACGCGGTAAAGCACTCAGGTAATGAAACTAATATTGATGTTATTGTCAGTAAAAACGCTGAAGACGCTGTCTTTGAAGTGCTTGACAACGGCGAAGGGATTTCAGAGCAGGACTTACCTTACGTTTTCGATAGTTATGCACCTGATAGAAAGCGAAGCGCCGATTCATCTAGAAATATGGGAATCGGTTTGTCAATTTGCATGTCCATTATAAAGTCTCATAACGGAAGTATGGAGGCCACTAACCGAAAAAAAGGCGGCGCAGCGTTTAAATTCACCTTGCCACTTGTAGAGGAACAAAAAGATGGAGAATAAGACACTCGTGATGATTGTTGATGACGAGGGAAGCATCTGCAATTTCATGTCTGCCGTGCTAACATCAAATGATTTCAATGTTATAAAAGCGGCAACAGGCAAGGAAGCTATTTCGATGGCAGCCTCACATGTACCAGATCTGATTTTGCTTGATCTCGGTCTGCCCGATATGGACGGACTTGAAGTCCTGAAAACTATTCGGCAATGGACAGGGCTTCCGATTATTGTTGTTTCTGCACGGGGACATGAACGTGAGAAGGTTGAGGCGCTTGACCTTGGCGCAGACGACTATATCACGAAGCCATTCGGAACAGCGGAATTGTTGGCTCGGATCAGAACTGCCTTGCGACACTGTCTAAAGTCAACGGAATCCTCAGTCCTTGAAAAGGGTAAGTTCGCCGTCGGAGACCTTGAAATCGATTTTGAAAAGAGACTCGTCGCCTTATCAGGAAAAGAGCTACATCTTACACCGATTGAATATAAAATCCTCGTGTTACTTTCAAAACATGCCGGGAAAGTTTTGACACACGATTTTATCATCAAAGAAGTCTGGGGGCCTTATACGAGTGATACATTTTTGAGTGAAGTACAAGCCCTTCGTGTAAATATGGCCAATATCCGGAGGAAACTGGAGATTAACCCCGCTGAACCACGGTATATTGATACTGAAGTTGGCGTCGGGTATCGGATGGTTGAGGATTAAATTTTTGCGAATACCCTTGGAAGAACATAATTGAGCTTGCTTACTTCCCTGAAAATGATCTAAAAAAGCGGCGGGACGTTTTCTAACGTCCCGCCGCTAAACACTGTTGGATTTACATGGAGGTTGACACCGCTGGGCTGTCAAGATTGAGCTTTTGCTTATTTTTATTGATAAACTTCAGGAAGATAACCGGAAGCACAAGGCTGGATATGAGAGCGGTGACAACAAGCGCCGAGTAGAAAGTTTCGTCAATAATATGATTCTCCAAGGCGATTGCAGAGCCGATCAGCAAAAGGCTAAACTGCGCCGCCAGCAGTGAACCGGTATGCATGGCAAGCTTTTTGCCGAACACCTTTGTGAAAAGGAAGGCCGGAATAAACTTCGCTAGGAACATCAGACCAAAGAGGCAGGGAATCAGCACGATGACGTTCCACGAGCTGAAAACGGCCGGAATATTGAGATTTGACCCTGTGATGATAAAAAAGAGCGGGATAAAAAATCCAAAGCCGATCGTGTCGAGCTGCTTGTGAATGACTTCCTTTTCGCTTTTCTTTAAAACGATCGCCAGCGTGATACCAGCCAGATAGGCACCGAGCACGACATCATAATTGAGCATGTAGAAAATTGTTGCGAAGATGAACATGATGGCCAAGGCAAACCGCGATTCTAAGTTAAAAAAGCTGTTGACCTTTAAGGTGGTGTAGCGGTCACCGACTTTGTCTTTCACCGTTTTAAAGACTTTAACAGTGACGAAGATGCCGAGCACGATGAGGATATTATAGACAAGACCCATCAGCGACAAATGGCTGTATGAGGAAATCAAGAATAGGCAGATAACTTCGCTGATTGTCATATACAACACGATTGTCTGGCCATAAAAGGTATCCGAAATATTGTTTTCTTTCAGAACCGGGATGACAATACCGGGTGCCGTTGCCGCGATGATGACGCTGATAATATAGATATTCTTAATGATGCCGAAATGGTACAGTATGTAACCAAACGCGAAGGAAATGACAAGTGAGGAGACAAAGATGATGAGGACTAAGACAAGCGGGTTTGTTGTTTTTGGGCCGTTGGATTTACGGAAAATAATATCAGGATTGATTTCTAACCCTAATACAAGCATAAAGAACAGAACGCCGATTTCCGACAAATAACGGAGCTGCTCATGCTGTGAGGCGAATAAATCGAGAAAACTTTTGCCAAGGATGATACCTACAATAATTTCCAAAATGAGGGTTGGGATCTTAAAAAGTTTCATTTTGGCGGAGAGGACCGGTGTAAATAACGCGAAAATGCAGAGCAATAACATGGAGCCGTAGATGTTGTGAAAAATTAATAACACGAAAATTGCACCCTTCCGAATAACTTTTGATTATCGTATATTATAATATATTTTTTCGGATGTCAACTCAACAACCTTGCCATTTAGCGGTTTAATTGCTTATTTGACTGGCGCAAATCGGGAAAAATCTGACTGTGCCGGTCAAGACAGACGCACGCCAAAACACGATTGAAATAGGCGGACAGACGAAATATAATGGTGTTATCGAAATTGATTGGGAGCCGCTTATGAAAAATTTCAAATGTATGAAGGATCTGGACCTGTTTCAGGCGCTTAACGACACGGAAAAGCAGCAGATTATTAAGCTGGCAAAAGGCAGGCGCTACGCCAAAGGCGACCGCATTTTCGCTGAGGGAGACCCGGCGGATACAATTTTTCTAGTGCGCTACGGCAAGGTGCTTTTGTACAAATGCTCCGAAGAAGGCAAGGAAATCGCGCTCGATATTCTCGAGGAAAACGATATAATCGGGGAAAACACGATTTTTGACGATATGTTCCAGACGCTCAATGCCCGGGCGCTGGAGGAGACGTTTGTCTGTCGCTGCTATAAAAACGACTTTGTGAAGCTATTGAAGAACCCGGAAATCTCGATAAAACTCATCAAAGCGCTGACGGACAGGCTCAACAGCTACACGAACTCTATGTCGGACATGGCTTTTTGCGATGTGAAGAACAGAGTACTCAATACGCTCGTCCGGCTGAGTCGGAAATACGGCACCGTAACGCCAGAAGGCACCCAGCTGACGGTTCGCCTCAGCCATGAGGATATCGCGCATCTCGTCAACGCCTCGCGCGTTATGGTGACAAATTCAATCAACGCGCTGCGGCAGGAAGGCAGAATCATCAGCCATCAGCGCCGCTTTATTCTGCCAACCCATCATGAGGATAAAGTTGCCGCTGCCGGCAGAAAGAATTCTATTTTGTAAAACACTTGACGGAAATACGCGCATTAATACTGTAAACTGACAACATCTTAATTAAAGAGGTGCATATTATGGATGTTCGTCAGACAATCAAAGGCCAGATCGTCGGTGCGCTTAAAAACGCATCTTTCCCAATCGCGACACCGGAAGCTTTGCTGGCTGCCTTTCCTAACGGTGCGGATACAACATGCCAGGCCGGGGACCTGAAGGTGACAGCCGGAGAGGCCGGCAAACTGCTCAAGGCCGACGATTTTCCGTTTCAATCGGCTGAGGACGTCGGCGAGACGATTGTCAGCCGTGCTGGTTTGTAAGACGTATTAAATCGACACATCGCGAGAGCGGCGGGCAGGTGGAAACACCGCCCGCCGCCCCCGCTTGTTTTGGCATCTTATCCTGCTAAAAATCAAAATTGAAAATTTTGCTGGAATCTTGTATAATGACTCAAACACCGTGATTACTGACCGAAGGAGTTATGCAGATGGGGACTTTATTGGAAAATAAAAATATTTTAATCATGGGACTGCGCAACAAATGGAGCATTGCCTGGGGCATTACACAAGCCGCCGCCGCTGAGGGCGCCAATCTGATTTTTACCTGTTTAAGCGAGCGGGAAAAGGAAGAGACGGAAAAGCTGACAGCGGAGCTCGGCGCGTTCGGCGTGTATATCTGCGACATTTCGTCAGACGACAATATTAATGCGACTTTTGACGTCATTAAGGAAAAGTACGGCGTCCTCCATGGCGTTGTCCACGCGATTGCGCACGCCAATCCCGAGGATTTGACGAATGATTTCATCTACACCTCTAGAGAGGGCTTCGCCCACGCGCTCGATGTCAGCGCCTATTCTCTCGTCGCCGTTTCCCGTAAGGCAAAGGACCTGATGACAGAGGGCGGCGGTATCGTAACGCTCACTTATATGGGCTCGGAAAAAGTCTTTACAGGCTACAATGTTATGGGTGTTGCCAAAGCCGCCTTAGAAGCCAGCGTCCGCTATCTAGCGTCCGACCTCGGCCCGGCGAACATTCGCGTCAATGCGATTTCGGCAGGCCCTGTCAAGACAATGTCTGCCAAAGGCGTTAAGAACTTCAACACGATTCTGACGACGACCGATGAGAAGGCGCCGCTCAAGCGCCGTGTGACGATTGAAGACCTCGGAAACGCCGCCGTATTCTATTTAAGCAACCTCTCGTCCGGTATTACCGGCGAAGTGACCTATGTCGACTGCGGCTTTAACATCATGGGGCTGTAAAATTACAACGTTTGCTTAAAGAAACCCGCCTTATGGCGGGTTTCTTATTGCTACAATATTAAACGAGATAAAAGATACTCAATAATCACGAATATGAAAAAATTTAAGAACAATAACAGCACGTAATATAACGAACGTTAAAATATAATCACTGACGCTTATACACTGAATATTAATTCAATATATAACTATTGCTAAAAAATGTAAATATAATGATGCAAAAAAATGTGCTTGCTCAGAAAAAAATAAACCGGTGGCGGGTCATTGATCCCGTCACCGGTTTGGGTCTTGTAAAAAAAGCTCATAGACATGTCAAGCCGAACAGCCGCGCACAAAAAGCGTTTTTAAGCCATATGAATAACAGCGCGGAGCGCGTCGCGCATGGACAGGGCTTCCGCGCGGGCGGCCTCGGCGAAATCGCGGCCGTCGTGGCCTGTTTTCCGCCAGGCACAGATGATCGCGCGGGAGGAGTTGATGATGGCGCCGCGGCCTTTTTCACTGAAGGCATGCGCGACATCGCTGGCGCTGCCACCCTGCGCGCCATAACCGGGAACAAGGAAAAACGTTTTGCTCAAATGCTCACGCAAATAACGCAGCTCTTCCGGATACGTTGCACCAACGACGGCGCCGACACACGAATAGCCGTATGCACCTACGGTATCTGAAGAAAGTCCCTCCAGAAGCTCGCCGACGACAGTGTAGACCCGGCGGTCATGAACCATCAGGTCCTGCAGCTCCGCACTGGATGGGTTGGACGTTTTGACAAGCCCAAAGATGGCCTTATTGTTTTGGCGGCACGTCTCGATAAAAGGCTTCACGCCGTCTGAGCCAAGATAAGCATTAACCGTCACCGCGTCAAAGTCAAACGGGAAAAGCTGGCGTGTACCGACTGTCACACTGCCGAGATAGGCGGCGCTGTAGGCTTCGGCCGTTGAACCGATGTCGTTGCGTTTGATATCGGCAATGGTGTACAGTCCTTTGGATTTCGCGTAATCTGCTGTTTCCTTCAGCGCCCGCACACCCTCAAAGCCGAGAAGCTCATAATAAGCCGACTGCGGCTTAACGGCTGGAACAATGTCACAGACGGCGTCAATCAGACCGCGGTTGAATTCCACAAACGCATCGGCTGCGGCTGCCAGCGTTTCGCCCTTTTCGGCGATGTGCTTTTCTAGGATGAATGGCGGGATATAATCCGGTTTTGGGTCAAGGCCGACGACGGTGGGGTTATTGCGTGCCAGAATTTTCTCCTGCAGAATATCAAATGACATGGTCAGTCTCCTTAAAAACAATCTCCCCAGCGACAAGGGTGTATTTGACACGGCCCTTGACAGACATGCCGTTAAACGGTGTGTTGCGGCTTTTGGAGTAAAAACGGCCGCTGTCAACCGTCCACGCTTCGTCCGGGTCGAAGATGACGACGTCGGCGCAGCTGCCGACATCGAGACGGCCTTTAGAAAGACCGAGGATTTTGGCAGGGTTTTCGCTCATCAGGCGGATCAGTGTTCCGACTGACATGCGGCCAGTGTGGCAAAGCGCCGTCAGTGAAAGGGCGAGGGACGTCTCAAGCCCGACCATGCCGCTTGGCGCGTCGGGGAGAGGGCGCGCTTTTTCTGCTGACAAGTGCGGCGCGTGGTCAGTGGCGATGGCGTCGAGCGTCCCGTCACACAAGCCTTCAATCACAGCCTCAATGTCCGTCTCCGTCCGGAGCGGGGGATTGACGCGGGCCAGCGCGCCCTGACGGAGCACTTCGTCTTCCGTCAGTGTGAAATATTGCGGGCACGTCTCAGCCGTGACAGAAATGCCGAGCGCCTTGGCCCGGCGGATGATATGAACGGTTTCGGCGGCACTGACATGCGCGATGTGCAGACGGGAGCCCGTTTCATGCGCAAGCATCACGTCCCGCGCCGCCATCAAAGACTCGGCGACGGCAGGTCGGCCCGGCATGCCGAGACGGCGGGAAACGGCCCCATCGTTGACGGCGTAATTTTTCACCAGATCGGCGTCCTCACAGTGGCTGCTGATGAAAAGCCCGTTATTTTTCGCTTCCAGCATCGCGCGGCGCAAAACAGCGGCATTCATGACCGGCACGCCGTCGTCCGATAAAGCACAGGCACCGGCGGCCTTGACAGCGGCGAAATCGGATAGTGCCGTCCCTTTTTGCCCGACTGTTACGGCCGCATATGGCAGGATGTTGACGGCAGCCTTTTTAGCCCGTAAAACGATATCACGAACGCTGTCGGCCGTGTCGATGACGGGGGAGGTGTTGGGCATGCAGGCAACAGTTGTCACGCCGCCTGCAGCAGCGGCCAGTGCACCGCTCAAAAGATCTTCTTTGTCGGTCTGGCCGGGGTCACGCAGATGGACATGCATATCGACAAGGCCGGGCGCGACGATACAACCGGCGGCGTCAAGCACCGTGACGTCTCGAAGGTCCTTCGGCATGTCGCTCAATGGCGCAATTTTGCCTTTATTAATAAAAATGTCGCGTCGGCTCGGCTCCTGCGCGCCAAAGCCGACGACGCGCCCGTTTTGAATCAATAACATGCCAGTGCCCCTCACTTTGGTCGAAAATCCGGCAATTCTTGCGTTGAATTATATAGGAATAAAAAATTTTTCGCAAGCACATACTAAAAACGTCCTGAAATGGGGAATTTGACTGCGCAGATTCGGGCGCTTCTGAATTAAAAAATGCCGGGCGCAGCGGCAGAAATGGAGCAATAATTATGACAAGAGCAGGGTTTGTGAAAGGTATGACGATCGGCGTCATGACGGGCACCGCCCTCGGTATGGTCCTCGCGCCGAGAAGCAAGAACACAAAAAGCGCTGCCGGTAAGGCGCTCAAGGCTGCCGGAGAAGTAATTGACAACATCACCGGTATGTGGAGCTGAATAAAAAATTGCGTCACGATATTCGTGGCGCAATTTTTTGTCATCACTGAAACGTTACAAAGCCGAGGCGCAAAAAAGCTGTACCAGAATCGGCACAGCTTTTTGATCGTCTTGTGTTAACTTGCGGAAAACTTCTGTCGTGCTTTCTGAATTTTCTGCTGCTCGGCCGGTTCAACCTGATACCAGCCGTGTGACTGCATGGTTGAGAAAATATCGGACTGTATTTGATGGACATCGTTTAAAATATTGAGCATCGTTGAGCGCAGTTGCTGGTTGATGCATTCACCAGCGTAAAGATTGTAGCTGTCCGTCATATGCTTCTCGCTGATGAGCGAATCTTGCAGAATCTGCTGTTCATTTAAGAGCGAGGTGGCCTGATTTGTGTTCATCATTGTACCTCCTGTTACTGTAAAAATGAGACTAGGGAATTAACATGCTGCTGGTGCCTGCCTGCATAATCGTTGAGGCACTGCTGAATCTGTGTGTCTTTACACATAGTGGCCATCGCCTGATACTTCTTGACGAGCGTCTGTTCCTGCCCGACCTGATCTTCAAGGGCCGACAGCTCCTTCGACGTGAGATTTGCCAAAATACTACCTCCTGTTTCGGCTGTGAAAAATTTGACCGGAGCTTTCCCGCTGGAAGCCCCGGTTTTAGTATGACCCGCCAAGGGTGACCATATTCTCCATCAGAATGAAAGACTGCCATTTTTTATTTTAAACAAAAGGTATTCGCCACTTCCAATTTCGAAGGGTTCGCCAAAGCAGAAAATCGACATCATCGGAAAAGGTGCGCTTGGAGAGACCGGAACAGCCAGCAGCGTCAGACCATCCTGCTCGGTAGTTAAGGCGCCTTCAATACCCTGGCAGGCCTCTGAAATCGTCTCGTCGTCAAACAAGCGGGCCGGCTCGCCAATGGGACGCCAGCCACCGACGGCGCTTGGCGAATCGGGCGTCGATTCAGGTTCCGCGTCACCGTGAACTTTTAAAAGCGGCATTTCCTCAAAAGCATCGTCGTGCTCGGTGGTATGGAGCGGGGCCTCCGGTACCGACACGGTTGTGTCAATGCTGTTTGCGGTCGGCGCGAGGCGTGTGTCGGCGGCCGCTTCATCAGCCTTCTCAGTTGTATTGGCTGATACGGCAATCCGCGGGGTGCCCGCGTCAGCGGTGGCTTGCCTTAAAGCAGGCGCGTCGGCGTAGACCTCGGCGGGTTTGACGAGGTGATAGGACTGGGCGTCTTGGTAGCCGATAAAGGCCAGTCCGTTTCTTGTGTAGCTTTTTTTCAGGCGCAGCACGCCTGCTTCCGGTACCAGCACGCCAAGCGGAATATATTTGCCCTCACAAACCGCCGCCAGACGCAGAATATCACGGCTTTTTTGTGTGCAAGCGCAGTCAAAAACAGTTGTCTGCCCGTTTTGGGAGACCGTCACGGTGCCGGCTTCCGTTCCGCTCATATAGACGGGAAATTCTCCTGTCAAAGTCGTCATCGTTTTCCCTCCAAAAAACAAAATCCCATGCCTATTTCTATGCATGGGATTTTTATTTAGACGTCAATTTGTCCATGAAGAGGCGGTGCGATCATTTAGCTGACTGTATACGTCCCCCGGATGAGGATCTTGACGGAAGCACCTGTGGCCTTCAAACCACTGCTTTGAATCGTTACCATATACAAATGATTTGCTGTCAGGGCATCGCCGGCAACTAACGTTGACCCCGCCGTTGTGTCGACAAGGGCTGGAGAGCCCCCGGCAGCCGACGCTGTCCCAACGCGCAGCATCACTTCCGCCCCGGCGGCGCAGGTAACGGTCTGATCCTTGCTGAGCGTGACGACGGTAAAACCGGTCTGGCCAGAACCTGAAACGCGGGCGTTGATATCCGCCTCAAACGCATCAAGCTTGGTGTCGAGCGAGGACGACATAGACACTTCAGCCGCTGAGATGTTGGCGCTTACATCGCTCATGATCTGAGGCCTCAGCTTGTTCGTCAGATAGCTCAGCGTTACAAGCGGGTCGGACGATGTGCCGAGGTTCGTCGCCGCCAGGATGCTGACCCCCGATATCAAAACAACAGCGACGATGACGCCAAGCGCGATTAGGATTTTCTTCTTCCGATTCATTATGTATCCTCCGTATGATCCGGTCGGGCGCATGTGCTGCCCTATAAGCCTGTCCAACAAAGAGCCGGACAGCTGGGGTGCGCGCGGCGCGCAGCGCCGCGCGAAAGCCCCAAAATTTTTCATCCAAGTCCAAAGCTCACGGCGATGGCGTTGTCAACCTGATTCATCAGCCGTTCATCCAGCGAACCCATGCGCTCCTTGAGCCGCCGCTTGTCAATCGTGCGGATCTGCTCTAAAAGCACCACAGAGTCTTTTGTAAGCCCGTAGCTTTTTGCCTCCAGCTCGATGTGGGTCGGAAGGCGTGCTTTGTTTATCTGCGAGGTAATCGCCGCGGCGATTACAGTCGGGCTGTGCTTGTTTCCCGTGTCATTCTGCACGATGAGCACAGGCCGCAGGCCGCCCTGTTCGCTCCCAACGACGGGGCTCAGGTCGGCGTAATAGATGTCTCCTCTTTTTACTCCAATTAACACACAGCTTCACTCTCCGACGAAGTATAGATGCCGCGGTTACTTCCCATTTCAGGAATATTTATGTAACCGGACTTCTATAATTCTTTCACAAAGCAAAACAATTTATACAGCTGCTGCCATGGCAAATGAGAAAAATCACGTGTGGCGGGATTGCTCCCATTACCAGTATATGTTGTAGAAGACGGTTGGTGTCAAGCCCTTGGATCGTCCTATTTCAAATAGACGCGCGGTACGCGCGGTGAGACGGCGCATAAAAGCTCGTAGGATATCGTCCCGGCGAGGCGCGCCGGTTCTTCAACCGGGATAAAAGAATCCCCATCCCGCCCGAAAATTGTCACCTCGTCGCCGACAGTGACGTCATCAAGCCCCGTTACATCGATCATGCACATATCCATGCAGATGCGGCCGACCTGATGGGCTCGGTGAGAGCGCACCAAAACATCCATCTTGCCAGAAAGAACGCGGTGCAGACCGTCGGCATAACCAATCGTGATGACGGCGATTTTTTTCTTTTCCGGCGCCGAGTAAATGCGGCCGTAACTGATCGTGTCACCCGCCTCAACGACTTTTATCTGTGCCACGCGCGTTTTAAGTGCCATGGCGGGCAACAGGTCAAGGCCTCCTGTGTCCTTGTCTGGATAGTGGCCGTAGAGGGACAGGCCTGGGCGCACCATATCAAAATATGTCCAGTCATAGTTTATCATCGCACCGCTGTTGGCGCAATGCTTAATCGCAAAACGGATGCCGGCACTATCTTCCAGCTTGTCCACAAGGGCTTTAAAATCGTCAAACTGCTGCTTGGTAAAGACATCCCCGCGTGTGTCAGAGACGGCGAAATGCGTGAAAATACCCTCGACGGAAAGGCCGGGCAGCTTTAAAACAGTCAGCATGTCCTGATAGGGGTCGCGCCCGCTGTGACAAGTGAAGCCGAGGCGGCCCATGCCGCTGTCAGCTTTTAAATGCACCTTCAGCGATTTGCCGAGCTGCTGCGCCGCGCGGGAGACGCTCTCTGCCATCTCCAGACTGTATACCGTCTGCGTCAGGGCGTTATCAACAAGCTCATGGACAAACTGGGGCGATGTATAGCCCATGATTAGAATTGGCAGCGTGACGCCGTTTTCTCGTAGTTGAAGCGCCTCGTCAATACATGCAACACCCAGATAATCGCAGCCGAGCGCTTCGAGAAGCTTGGCAACGGGAACGGCACCGTGGCCGTACGCGTCGGCTTTGACAATGCCGAGAAAGCGCGTTTTATCGCTTAAACGCGCTTTCATGGCTTTATAGTTGTGTTCGATATTTTTTAGGCTGACTTCCGCCCATGTTCTCATTTGCATATGACTCATCTGTCTTTTTCCTTTGTCTGTCTTTACGGCCCGACTGTGACGTTTTCAAAAACGCAGGCGAGTACCATTTTGCCGTTCTCGTTGAGCTCCGAGCGGAGCGGGAGGAGCGTTTTCACATCAAACCACGTGCGCTGCGTTGTTGTTTCCGTGATATCCGTCGTCACGGCGAGGGCTTTCGTATCCCCGAGATTTTCATAGTTACAGCCGCTGATATAACCGCGTTGCCACTGGCTGAGCAGAAGCGGGACGGCTTCCGCCGGGGAAAGCCCGTTTTTTGTTAACGCGCCGGTGTCGAGCACGGCACCGTCATATTCAAGCGTCCCGCCGGAGATGGAGACGTGCGCTTTCAGCCCGGCGATATCTTGAGGTGCCAGAATGTCAATATCGCCTTTGTCAGCACCGCCCGTATACTGAATGGTAAAATCATAAACACGATCGCCGTAGTCGGCGGTTATGACCGCCGTCAGCGTCAGCGCCGTCGTCTCAAGGAGATTTGCTCGGATTTTAAGAGCCAACGCCTCACCGTTGTTTTTCGCCGAGCATGATGTGAGCAGCAGGATCGGCAGTATCATTCGTGTAAGTGTTTTCACGTGTTTCAACGCGTTTTCACCACACTTTATTCGTTTGTCGTGACCGCTTTCGTCACATCCGGCAGCATGCCGATGAGGTCGGACGCTGTGACGGCGTATTCCCCAAACCGCGCCGCGCAGCGATCGCCGGATTGCCCGTGGAGGAAGACAGCGGCGAGAACCGCGTCTTTTAAAGGAAATTTCTGCCCGATAAGAGCGGCAATCATACCGGAGAGCACGTCGCCCGAGCCACCCTTGGCCATTGAGGGCCCGCCCGTCGTGTTGATATAAGCCGTGCCGTCCGGCAGGGCGATGATCGTCCTGTGGCCTTTGAGTACCAATATGCAGTTGTGATCCGTTGCAAACGAGCGCGCGGACGTGAGCCTGTCGCCATCGGAGAGGTCACCGCCGAGCCGAAGGTACTCGCCATCGTGCGGGGTGAGAATGACGGGACAGCGCGCCTCGTCCAATACATCTATATTCGCGCTCAAAGCGTTTATGCCGTCAGCGTCAAGAACGAGCGGGACGGCAGACCGGCGGATAACTGCTGTGACAAGCTCGGATATGGCCTCAGAACGCCCAAGGCCAGGGCCGAGAAGGCAAACGTCGCACGATTTCAGCCGGTCGAGAATAGGCCCTTCGGCCGATGTTGCCAATTGCCCGTTCTGAGCGGGCAGAGGGAACACCATCTCCTCCACGCATTTGACAGCGGCGATGGTATATACATCCTCCGGTACGCCGAGAAAAACAAGCCCGGCTCCCATGGCGGAAGCGGCGCGGGCGGCAAGCACCGGGGCACCCGTAAAACCAACGCTGCCCGCTATGATCAAGTCGCGCCCATAGTCGCCTTTGTGCGTGTCGGGGCGGCGGCGCGGCAGCGAAATATCGCCGTTTGCAACAGTGTGGCAGTCCGTTTCAAGCGCTTGAACGAGCTCGTCCGGGATGCCAATCGGGACGACGCGGACATCGCCGCAAACCGTGCAGCCGGGCTCAATATATTGGCCCGGCTTGGGATAGGTGAACGTGACTGTCACGTCGGCGCGGACGGCAACACCCAAAATGCGCCCCGTATCAGCCTCGACGCCGGAAGGGATATCGGCTGAGACAACGCGCGCTGCGGCGCTGTTGATGAGCCGGACTGCGTCAAGAGATGCCCCGCGCAACGGGGTGTTCAGGCCGATGCCGAACATCGCGTCAATTATGACGCCACAGCGCGCCACATATACGCCGACGTCCGGCGCGTCGTCGAAATCTTCTAAAACGCCGCCGGCCTCTTCGAGGCGGCGTACCATTTCAACTGTATCGGGCGTCATTTTGCTGCGATTGCCCGTTAAGAAAACGCGAACGGTGCAGCCGTGTTTTATAAGCGCGACGGCGGCGGCCACGCCGTCGCCGCCGTTGTTGCCGCTGCCGCAGAAAACAGCGGCCGTTCCGGCTTCACCCAGCAGAGCCATCGCCGCTTCGGCAACGGCGCGCGAGGCGTTCGTCATGAGAAGCGTCGACGGCACGCCAAGCCTGTCGATGGCGATATGATCCATTTCGCGCATTTGCGCGGCGGTACACAGCTTCAAAACGTCACCTCCGGGTATGGCCGTCAATTAGCCTCATTATATGTCAAACGCCTGGTATAGTCAATTTTTTGTTGCCTTTTGCACCGGGGTATGATATATCTAATAAACAGGAATCATATGTCATGGCTGTGATCGGGAAAATAGCGCCGGAAGACGCCAAAGAGAGGGGAGGCCGACGGCTGAAAGCCCCCTGCGTCAGAATTCGCTTGGTTCGCCCGTGAGCTCCGGCTAATCACCGGCGTTTTGTCACGTTACAGACTGATGAGTGCGGCCTTGTGGCCGAATTCGGGTGGTATCGCGGAAGGTCTGCGCCTTTCGTCCCTTATTGTGGGACGGAGGGCATTATTTTTTACGCCCGCCCCTGTGGCATTGTCTATTCAAATTCAGGAGTTGAATTTTATGAAACAGCAGCTTGAAAAACTCAAAAGCGAAGCTTTGTCCGCGGTCGCGTCGTCGGAAACGCCTGCCGCGCTGGAGACGGCGCGCGTTCGTTTTCTCGGAAAAAAGGGCGAAATCACGGTGATTTTAAAGCAGATGGGCGGCCTTTCAGCCGAGGAGCGGCCTGTCATCGGCCAACTGGCCAATCAAGTTCGCGCCGACATTGAAGAAGCGATTGAAGAGCACGCTGCGCGCATCGAGGCGCAGGAGCTCACGGCGCGCCTTGAGCGCGAAGCGCTTGATGTGACGATACCCGGCACGAAAGTCGCCGTCGGCCACCGGCACCCGATGTCGATTGTCCTTGACGAGGCGAAGGACATTTTTATCGGCATGGGCTTTTCCGTCGCGGAAGGGCCGGAGGTCGAGCTGTCCGTTTACGATTTTGATCGTTTGAATATCCCTGTCGGCCACACGGTGCGTGAATGGCACGACACGTTTTATATCACAGAGGATGAAACCGTCCATCTCCGATGCCAGACGTCGCCCGTTCAGGTGCGCGTGATGGAGCGGCAAACGCCGCCCATCCGCATCATTTCGCCCGGCCGCGTTTACCGGAAGGACGAGGTGGACGCCACGCATTCCCCTATGTTCCACCAGATCGAGGGCCTCGTCGTTGACCGCGGTATCACCATGGGTGACCTGAAAGGCACGCTCAACGCGCTCGTCGGTAAACTTTACGGAGAAGGGACGCAGACACGTTTCCGCCCGCATCATTTCCCGTTCACAGAGCCGTCGTGCGAGGTTGACGTGCAATGCTTCGCCTGCGGCGGAGCGGGCTGCCGCGTCTGCAAGGGCGAGGGCTGGATTGAACTCCTCGGCGCCGGTATGGTGCACCAAAAGGTGCTCTCCGGCTGCGGCATCGACCCAGAGGTCTACGCCGGCTTTGCCTTCGGCATCGGGCTTGAGCGCATGACGATGCTGCGCTACAGCATTGACGACATGCGCCTCATCTTCGAAAATGATATGCGCTTTTTGTCTCAGTTTTAGGAGGTACGAATCCATGAATCTTTCAAGAAAATGGCTGTCAGCCTATACAAATATAACGGCGTCCTCCAAAGAGTATGCCGAACGGATGACAATGTCCGGCTCTAAGGTCGAAATGACGCACGAACCTTCCGAGGAGATTAAAAACGTCCTCGTCGGGCGCGTCGACACCATCGAGCGCCACCCCGATTCCGACCATTTGTGGGTCTGCCAGGTTGACGTCGGCAAGGGGGAGGCGGTCCAGATTATTACCGGCGCGCAGAACGTCAAAGCCGGTGACCTTGTCCCCGTCGCCCTGCACAAGTCGCTATTGCCGGGCGGCGTGAAAATTGAAAAGGGTAAGCTGCGCGGCATGGTTTCAAACGGCATGCTCTGCTCGCTCAAAGAGTTGAACCTCGACCGCCATGACTTCCCGGACGCTGTTGAGGATGGAATTTTCATTCTCAACGAGGACGTACAGCCCGGTGACGATATTAAGCCCGTCATCGGCGCCGACGACAGCATCGTCGAATTTGAAATCACAAACAACAGGCCGGACTGCCTGTCCGTTATCGGCCTTGCCCGTGAAAGCGCCGTCACGTTTGGAACGGCGCTTACCGTTCCCGAGCCGGTTGTTAAAGGCGGCGCCGGAAATATCGCAGAGCACCTCGCCATCGACATTGAAAGCCCGGCGCTCTGCCCGCGCTACACGGCCCGGATGGTCAAAAACATCAAAATCGCGCCATCGCCGAAATGGCTGCGCCAGCGCCTGCGCAGCGCCGGTGTCCGCCCCATCAATAATATTGTCGACATCACGAACTACGTCATGCTCGAATACGGCCAGCCGATGCACGCGTTTGATTACGCCTGCCTTGACGGTGGCAAAATTATTGTCCGGACGGCGAAGACCGGCGAGACAATTCACACGCTTGACGGAACAGCCCGCGCTCTAACGCCCGACATGCTCGTCATTGCCGACGCCAAAAAACCTGTTGGGGTTGCGGGCGTCATGGGCGGCGAAAACAGCGAAATCACCGACAACACTGCCTACGCCGTCTTTGAGTCGGCTAATTTTAACGGCGTCTCCATCCGCAAAACGGCACTGGCGCTGGGCATGCGCACAGACGCCTCGTCCCGCTTTGAAAAAGGCCTCGACCCGGAAAACACCTTCCGGGCTGTCCAGCGCGCGTGCGAGCTTGTTGAAGAACTCGGCGCCGGGGAAGTGCTCGACGGCGTTGTTGACATCACGGCCAAACAATACGTCCCGCGGACGCTGCAGCTCGAGCCGGAAAAAATAAACCGCCTTCTAGGCACCGATATACCGACAGGCTTCATGACGTCAACGCTTAAAAACCTCGGCTTTACGGTTGAGGGCACTGCCGTCACCGTGCCCTCCTGGCGCGGCGATATCGAGCATTACTCCGACCTTGCCGAAGAAATCGCACGCTTCTATGGTTACAGCAGCATTGAGCCGACGATGTTCGGCGGCGCGACCGTTGCGGGCGGCTTTACTGAAAAGCAGACACTGGAACGCCATATCGGGTACCTTTTGCGGGGTATGGGTTTTTCCGAAATATACACGTATTCGTTTATCAGCCCGTCCGCCTATGATAAAATTAAATTGAATTGTAATTCAAAAATGCGCGACAGCGTCGTCATCTTAAACCCGCTCGGCGAGGACACAAGCGTGATGCGAACCACGTCGCTGCCGTCGATGCTGGAGACGCTTGCGCGTAACGAGAACTATAGAAATACAAACGTCCGGCTGTACGAGATGGCAAAGGTCTATCGCCCATCCGGCGAGATGTTGCCGGACGAGCGCCTGATTCTAACGTTGGGCGCTGACGGCGCGACGGACTTTTTTGCCCTCAAGGGCGCCGTTGAGGCCCTTTTGCGCGATTTGCGCATCCCCGCCGTTGCCTTTGAAGCGGACCGGGAAAACCCCTCCTATCATCCCGAACGGTGCGCTTTCATTTTTTCCGGGCAGACAACCGTCGGCACCATAGGCCAGATTCACCCAGCCGTCGCCAAAAATTATGACCTCGGTGACGCTTTCGCGGCGGAGCTTGACTTTGGTCTGCTCTTAGCTTGCCGCTCCGAGGAGAGCAAATACATGCCGCTGCCGCGTTTCCCGGCTGTCACGCGCGATCTTGCCGTGATCTGCGACGCCGCCGTTACCGTTGCTGCGCTGACGGATGTTATTCGCCGCGGCGGTGCGCTTTTAAAGGAAGTAGCCCTGTTTGATATCTACACCGGCGCGCCGATTCCTCAAGGCAAAAAAAGCGTCGCCTTCTCGCTCAAACTGCGTAGCGACGATACAACACTTACGGATGATGACGCCGACAAGACAATGAAAAGTATTCTGGCGCTTCTGGAAAAGGAACTCGGCGCCGTGCGGCGCTGAGCAAAATTATATATTGAATATATGTTCAAAATATAATCGGCGGGTGGAAAAGATAGCTGCCCGCCGTGCCCGCCGATATTTAACCCGGTCGTTTTTTTGGATTGACAAGCGAAGACCGTTTGCTGTATAATAACCCTCGCCCATTAATAATGGCGCGATGCTGGTATAGCTCAGCCGGTAGAGCAGCGCATTCGTAATGCGCAGGTCGTCAGTTCGAGTCTGACTACCAGCTCCAAGAAAACCCCCGCAGTGTGGTGACTGCGGGGGTTTTTGGTATTTGTACGGGAAGTGCGGCGGATGGCCGTCGCTTCCATGGCTTAAGAGTTTATTAATGATGGTTGCGGCCACAGACGCTGTCCCCGGCGCAAGAGCAGCCGGAGCAGCCGCTGCAGGAGGATTTGTGCTGCCTTTTGTCCCGGATGAGCTTAATAACGACGGCTGTGAAAACAGCCAAAACGCAGGTACCGACGAGGATCGTCGCCAGATTTTCGGCAATGAAGCTAAACATTCTCAGTCACCTTTCCTTTGAGCGTTGCCGTCTCAGACCGTTCGGTTCGTTTACGCCGAAACAGCAGCCAGAGCATAATCGCCAGGCAGAGCAGAGCGGCTGCCGTCCCGGGTGTAAAGCCGCCGCCGGTAAACAGCAGGCCATACTGAAATACCATGAGCGAAACGGCATAGGCGAATACTGTGAGATAGCCAATGGCCGCCCAGGTCCATCTGGCGTTGTTCATTTCCCGCTTCATGGCACCCATGGCGGCAAAGCAGGGAGCGCAAAGGAGATTGAACAGCATGAAGCTGTAAGCCGTGAGGCCGGTAAAGCTTGTGGAGAGATTGGCCCAGATCTCCGCACCGTTTTCAGCCACCTTGGCAAAGCCGTACAGAACGCCGAAGGTACCGACGACATTTTCCTTGGCGATGAGACCGGTGATCGTTGCCACCGCAGCTTTCCAGTCACCAAAGCCCAGCGGGGCGAAAAGTGGGGCAATAAAGCCGCCGATGGAGGCCAAAAGGCTTGTATTGTTGTCCTCCACCATGCCGAACACGCCGTTCACAACGCCAAAGGCTTGCAGGAACCACAGGACAACGGATGAGGCCAGTATGACGGTCCCTGCGCGTTTGATAAAGCTCCACCCACGCTCCCAAGTACTTCTGAGCACATTTCCTGCGGACGGAATGTGATAGGCGGGCAGCTCCATAACGAATGGTGCCGGACTGCCTGCAAAGGGCTTCGTTTTTTTGAGGATGATGCCGGATATGACAACAGCCGCGACACCGATGAAATAGGCGGACGTGGCCACCCAGCCGGCACCACCGAATAGCGCCCCGGCAAAAAGTGCCACTATGGGCATTTTCGCACCGCAGGGGATTAAGGAGGTGGTCATAATCGTCATACGACGATCGCGCTCGTTTTCAATGGTTCGGGAGGCCATAATGCCGGGGACGGAGCAACCTGAGCCGATGAGCATGGGGATAAAGCTTTTGCCCGACAGTCCGAATTTGCGGAAGACGCGGTCCATGATAAACGCCACGCGCGCCATATAGCCAATATCTTCAAGAATGGAGAGCATTAAAAACAAGACGATCATCTGGGGTACAAAGCCAATAACAGCACCAACGCCGCCGACAATACCGTCCACAATCAAACCAGTCAGCCAGTCGGCCACACCGATGCCGGTGAGCCAAGGGCCGAGATTGCCAATGATCCATTCGCCAAAGAGTTTGTCATTTGTAAAATCGGTCACGATCGTGCCGATTGTCGTGACGGATAAGTAATAGACAAGGAACATAACAAGCGCAAAAATCGGCAGTGCCAGAATGCGGTTGGTGACAATGCGGTCGATTTTATCCGATACGGTACCGCCCGCATGGATCTTTTTCTTAACGGCATTAGAGACAATATTTGAAATATACGCATAGCGCTGGTTGGTGATGATGCTCTCCGCATCGTCGTCCAGCTCTAGTTCGCAGGTGGTGATATACGACTGCAAATGCGTCCACAGCGCCGCGTCCAGCTTCAGCTCCTCCAGCACCTTGGCGTCCCGTTCGAAAAGCTTAATGGCATACCAGCGCAGATTTTGTGCCGGAACGTGACCCTCAATGGATTTCTCAATGTGCGCGATGGCTTGTTCAACGCTGCCGTTGAAGACGGCGGGCAAGGCGCGGCTATCCGAATCGCCTTGGCGTGCCAGCTCTGCTGCGATCGAGGCCACCTCCTGAGAACCCGTGCCCTTCAGCGCACTCGTCTCAACGACCTTACATCCCAAAGCCTCGCCCAGCTTTTGCAGATTGATCAAATCGCCGTTCTTACGGACAAGGTCAATCATGTTGACGGCGATGACGGTTGGGATACCCAGCTCAATCAGCTGTGTCGTTAGATACAAATTCCGTTCGATATTTGTGCCGTCAATGATATTTATAATGGCATCCGGCTTTTCGCCGACGAGATAGCCGCGCGCGACAACCTCTTCCAGTGTGTACGGCGACAGGGAATATATACCGGGCAGATCCTGAATGACAATGTCTTTGAAGCCCTTGAGCTTGCCTTCCTTTTTTTCCACGGTGACGCCCGGCCAGTTGCCGACATACTGGGCGGAACCGGTCAGGTCGTTAAACATCGTTGTTTTGCCGCTGTTGGGATTGCCCGCCAGCGCAATTTTTCTGGTCATTTTATCTTCCTCCAGTCAAGTGCCGGTTAGAATATTCTAACCTTTGCGTCAAAAACTAACTGACCTCAATCATTTCCGCGTCACCCTTGCGGATGCTCAGCTCATAACCGCGGACGGTGACCTCGACGGGGTCACCCAAGGGCGCCACCTTGCGCACATAGACTGCCGCGCCTTTCGTTACACCCATGTCCATGATCCGGCGCCTGACGGGGCCGTTGCCATGCAGCTTAACAACGGTGGCTGTTTCACCGATTTTAATGTCTTTCAATGTCTTCATAGCGTTCTCCTCAAATCAGAATACGGTTTGTCATTGTTCTATCCAGGGCGATACGGCTGTTCTTAACCGACAAAATCATGCTGCCGCCCATTTCGGAGACGACGGTTACGCATTCGCCCGCCACAAAGCCCAGCTCGGCCAGATGGCGACGAACCTCGTCATTTCCTGTGATTTTTAAAATACAATTTGTATCACCGGTCTTTGCAAATGTCAGTGGCATCACACGTTCCTCCTATGCCGAGAGTTAGAGTATACTAACCATAAAGCCAATTAAACAGTTAGATCGAACTAACTGATAAAAGTTTAACGCATCTAACTCTTGTTGTCAAGACCGTATTTGAAATTTATTCACAACATACAAAAAGCAGCTTTGCATTGAAACAAAGCTGCCTGATGAAAGATATTCATACCATTTAGTAAATGATTGACAAGGCGTGCCTCACAGCGTTTTTAAAAACGCTTCCATCGCCGAAACGGAAGTGGAGCTGATGACGTGCTCAATAGCGCAGGCGTCCTCGTTGGCGACGGCGGCGTCGATTTTGAGCACATGGATCAGAAACTGCTGAATAATATGATGCTTATTGGCGGTAAGCTGGGCAATCCGCAGGCCTTCCGCCGTTAAGTATACTTCCTTATATTTTTCGTTAACGATGAGGCCTTTTTCCGAGAGGGTACACATGGCACTGTTGGTGCTGGCCTTGGTAACGCCCAAACGCTCTGCTATATCCGTCACGCGCGCGCCGTCCCCTTCGGGGGAGAGCTCATAGATGGCTTCCAAGTAATTTTCCATTGTAAAAGTCAGCTTATCCATAGGAGGTCATCCCTTTCGGTTTGCGTTGAGCATACAAGGCTCTCACAGCCGCATGATGTCTTGTCGGTATTATACCTGACATTTCTTAAAAAATAAAGATGTCGCTTGTGGCCGCGCGGGGCGGAAGCAGGGCCATCTTTTACACCGTGGTGACATTATAAAAAACAGTTGACCTTTTACTTTTCGCTGTGATATACTCTCTGTACCTGTCGGCAGATGGGTTTATTTTGTGTGCCAAAATTTCGCGCGCGAAGAAATGATTCTGTCAAATTCAAACAGGGAGGCAAACGAATTGGAGGTGCCGCCATGCGCGTCAAAGTCGTGCTCCGCTGCAACGAGTGCAAGCAGAGAAACTACAACACGATGAAGAACAAGAAAAACACACCGGAAAAGCTTGAGATGAACAAATACTGCCGCTTCTGCCGCAAACACACAGTCCACAGTGAAACGAAGTAAAGCCGTACATCTAAGGGAAAGGATGTGTTTTAATGTCGGAAGATAAGCTCGCAAAAACACCCGACGGCAGAAAAGACAAGAAGAAGGAAAAGAAAAAGCGCAGAAATCCCGTGATCAAATGGCTGCGTGAAATGAAAAGCGAACTGAAAAAGGTCGTCTGGCCGACACCAAAACAGACGCTTAACAACACGGCTGTCGCGCTTGTCATAATGCTTGCTTCAAGCATTGTCGTCTGGTGCGTCGACCAAGCTGGTGCCCAGATCGTTCAGGCCCTGCTCACGCTTGGGGGGAAATAACCGCCATGTCAGAGGAAGCAAAGTGGTATGTTGTCCACACTTACTCCGGTTATGAAAATGCCGTTGCCGCGACAATTGAGAAGGCCGCTGAAAACAGAAAAATGCAGGATCTGATCCTCGAGGTCAAAATCCCGATGGAGACCGTCACGGAAATTCATGACTCCCAAGCGAAAACAGTGGAGCGCAAGACTTTTCCGGGTTATGTCCTCATTAAGATGATCATGACGGATGAGAGCTGGCATCTCGTGCGCAATGTACGCGGCGTGACCGGTTTCGTCGGCTCTGCCAATAAGGCAGTTCCGCTGACGGAGGAGGAGATTTCTTCTCTCGGCATCGAAAAGCATGAGATCATCGTCGGCTATGAGGTCGGCAACACCGTCAAGGTCACCGACGGCCCGCTGTTGGGCTTTCTTGGTACCGTTGAGGAAATCGAGACGGACAAGTCCCGCGTTCGCGTCATCGTTTCCATGTTCGGGCGCGAAACACCTGTTGACTTGGATTTCGACCAGGTCGAGGCCGTCAAATAATCCAGCAATCAAACGAGACATTTTCGGGAAACCGTTTTTGCCGGCTGCGCCCGGCAAGTGGGAGGAGCACTGCTCCGCCAAGGTGCGCGATCTGTAGGCGCGTATCACCACATCTTAATTAGGAGGTGCACACACAGTGGCACTAAAAGTTACAGGATTCGTTAAACTTCAGATCCCTGCCGGCAAAGCGACGCCGGCCCCCCCGGTTGGCCCGGCGCTCGGTCAGCACGGCGTCAACATCGGCTTGTTTACAAAGGAATTCAACGAACGGACAAAAAATGACCTCGGCATGACGATCCCTGTCGTCATCACCGTCTATTCCGACAGAAGCTTTTCCTTTATCACAAAAACACCCCCTGTCCCCGACCTTTTAAAGAAGGCCTGCGGGATTGAAAAAGGCTCCGGCGTTCCCCAGCGTGACAAGGTCGCGAAGATCTCCAAGGACGAGGTCCGCAAGATCGCCGAAATGAAAATGCCCGACTTAAACGCCGCGAGCATTGAGGCCGCCATGAGCATGGTTGCCGGTACGGCCCGCAGCATGGGCATCGTCGTTTTGGAGGGCTAAGTCATGTTTAGAGGAAAAAATTATAAAGAGAGCGTTAAGCTCGTTGACAGAACACAGCAGTATGAAGCGGCAGACGCTTTTGACCTTGTCATCAAGGCCGCCAAGGCCAAGTTTGACGAGACGGTTGAGCTTCACATCAAGCTCGGTGTCGACTCCCGCCACGCTGACCAGCAGGTGAGAGGCGCCATCGTCCTCCCGCACGGAACCGGCAAAACCCGCAAGGTGCTTGTCTTTTGTAAAGAAGAGCGCCAGCAGGAAGCGCTTGATGCCGGTGCCGATTACGTCGGCGCACAGGACATGGTTGACCGCATCCAGAAAGAGAACTTTTTCGATTACGACGTTGTCGTCGCCACGCCCGATATGATGGGTGTCGTCGGCCGACTTGGTAAAGTGCTCGGCCCGAAGGGCCTCATGCCGACGCCGAAAGCCGGTACGGTTACGCCGAACCTCGCTCAGGCGATTCAGGAAATTAAAGCCGGTAAGATCGAGTACCGCCTCGACAAGACGAACATTATTCACTGCCCGATCGGCAAGGTCTCCTTCGGCGTTGAAAAGCTTGTTGATAACTATACGGCGCTGATTTCCGCAGTCATCAAGGCCAAACCTTCAGCCGCCAAAGGCCAGTACATCAGAAGCTGCGTCACGGCTTCCACGATGGGCCCCGGCGTCAAAATCAATGCGCTGAAACAGCTGTAAACCAACCTGTTTGCACGATTAAAAAGATTCTTCGCCTCGCGGCTTGGAATGACAGGATATGTCATTCTGAGGGGCTTTGCCCCGAAGAATCTTTTTTTGCGTTTCACAGGCCTTTGACGGCAGAATTTTTACAATTTCGACGCATTATTGCCCTGTACAGGTCTGCCGGTTGGTGGTAACATAGGGAAGAAATATGCCGACATCTGAACAGGAGAATTACCATGATTTTAGTATCGGGCTTTCTTGAGATCATCAAATCCATCATACTTGGCATCGTCGAGGGCGTCACGGAGTGGCTCCCGATCAGCAGCACGGGTCACCTGCTGCTGCTGGATGAATTCCTGAAACTCAATGTTTCAGATAATCCGGCCCAGGCGCAGGCCTTCAGCGACATGTTCCTCGTCGTTATCCAGCTTGGCGCAATTCTGGCCGTTGTCTTTTTATTCTGGAATAAAATCTTTCCGTTCAGGCCATCGATGAAGCCCGATGAAAAGCGCGAATCCTGGTCGCTCTGGGGGAAAATCATTATTGCCGGTCTTCCGGCCGCCATCGTCGGCATCCCGTTCAACGACAAGATTGAAGAGCTGTTTTACCACAACGCCGTCTCGTCAGCCATTACCATCGCCGCGGCGCTCATATTTTACGGCATTCTGTTCATCGTCATCGAAAACCGCAATAGGGATAAAATCGCCAAGATCAAGGCGTTGCCGCAGCTTACATATAAAACCGCTCTGTTCATCGGGTTGTTCCAGCTCCTGTCGCTCATTCCCGGCACGTCGCGCTCCGGTGCCACGATTATCGGTGCAATCCTGCTCGGCACGTCGAGGACGGTGGCCGCGGAATTCACGTTCGTGCTCTCAATTCCGATCATGTTCGGCGCGAGCTTCATAAAGCTCTTTAAATTCGGGCTGAATTTCACCGGACTTGAGGCCGCCGTGCTGATTATCGGTATGCTTGCCGCATTTATTGTTTCAATGATATCGATAAAATTCCTGATGAACTACGTTAAAAAGCATGACTTCAAGGTTTTCGGCTGGTACAGGATTGCGCTCGGCATCGCCGTGCTCGTTTACTTTCTGATTTTGACGTAACAAGGTTGATGTAAGAAGGGCGGCACAATGAAAAATTTGTATTGAATGCTAATTCAATACACGTTATATCCGAGAGGTATAATAAATTCCGGCCTAGAAAAGGCCGGAATTTATTATATACAGAGTAGCGATCTTTTTAAAAAAGGCGCTCGTCATAGACGGCCCTTGCCCCGCCGATAAATTTTGGCCGCGTCCTGGCGGCGTTGACAGGTGCCTGACCGATATGCGTTATTGAAAGCCGCAGAGGGACGGCTACGCGCTTTAAATGCATGCCAATCAGCGTGCCCCCAATGTCGAGCCCGGCGTCGGCACGGATTTCTTCAATGGCGACAGGGTCCGTCAAACCCCGGTATGCGGCTGTAGCAAACGACCCGCCCGCCTTTGGCTGCGGAACGACGTTGACAAGCGCGCAGCCGACCGCCGCTGCGCGCTCTAGGATGAGCGCCCTGTTGAGATGCTCACAGCACTGTGCGGCAAGATGAAGACCCTTCTGACGCAGGACGTTGTAGATTCCCTCGAAGACAGCTTTACCAATCTCGGGATTTGACAGACTCCCAACTCGCGCGCCGGCAATCTCGCTCGACGAGCAGCCGACGACAACGAGCTGTCCCGGCTGGAGATGTGCTGCTTCACAAAGCGCCCACGCCAAATTTTCCGATTGTAGCCGGATTTCGTCAAAAAGGTCCATTTGTCAGGGCTCCTTTCAAGCGGGTGGTAAGACGGCCCGCCTCAGATCATAAAAGTATTATAGCCGAGGATGCCGATATTGTCGACATCCCCGGCCATTATTTTTGTATCTGTCGGTTACACGTAGTTTTTCAGGTCGCTGTCGGTTGCCTTGATGTGATCGACGAGCCACTCAGTGATAATCCGGTTGATTTTGATGACCATGCTGATATTGACGCCGCCTTCCAAAGCTTCTTTTTTAAGCTTCGTCACCTGATTAAGAAATTCGGTGTGTTTTGCTTTGTGCTGCTGAAAGTTCGGATACTTGATCTTCAGCTGAAAGGCCTCCTCGTCGGCAAAATGCTTGACAGTGTAGCTTGCGAGAAAATCAAGAACTTTTTTAACCTCTTCGGCACCTTTGCCGTGAGAACACGCGTCAGACAGTTTGTCCACCTGATCGCAAAGATCCTTGTGCTGTTTGTCGATTGCCGGAATGCCGAGCGCGAAGCTGTCTTTCCAGGTCATACTTTCTCCTCCTTTGGATTAACTCTACTAAATCTATCGTATTTATTCCTGATATCTTTAGGAGGAGAGTATAATTTTATAAATTTTTTGCGAATTTCAGGTTTGGCCGGTCGAACCGAAGCCGCCTGTGCCACGCGCCGTCGCGTCCAAAGTGTCTGTTTCGATAAAATCACACGTCAAAACAGGCGTCACAACGAGCTGGGCAACACGCTCGCCCGGTGTGATCGTGACAGGCCCTCTGCCGTGATTAAAAAGCGCTACAAGCACCTCGCCGCGGTAATCGCTGTCAATGACGCCGACCTTGTTGGCGGGGGCGAGCCCCTTTTTTGTGGCGAGACCGCTTCTGGCAAAAACGAGCCCGGCGTGAGACGGGGGCAACTCAAGTGAGAGCCCTGTTGGAATCATTGCTGTTTCACCGGGCACGATGGTGACGTCCGTCTCAAGGCAGGCGTACAAGTCGGCACCGGCCGAAGAGGCCGTTGCATACGTTGGCGCGATAGCAGCCGGGCAGAGTTTTTTTATTTTGACTGTCATGTTTGGCATGGGGATACCTCCGGTATCTCAGGATTCATAAAGCTGAAGGAATCGGTGTAAAACAGCGGCTGTCTCAGCGCGCGTTGCGCTGCTTTTCGGATTTAATCGCCAGCCGGAGCCGCCGAGAATGCCCTTGTTTACCGCCCACGTAACCGCTTGGACGGCATAAGGCGATACACTGCTTATATCGGTATAATCCGCCGTGACTTTATCGGGCGTGTCTAAGTTATAGCCGAGTAGCCCCCCAAAACGGTAGAGCAAGACGGCAATCTGCTCGCGTGTGATGGCGTCGGCAGGGCGGAAGGTGCCGTCACTCCCGCCGCTGACGAGGCCTTCCGATGCGGCCCAAGCGATATAACCGGCTGACCAGCCGTCTGCGGTAACGTCGGAAAAGCCTGTCTCCGCCGTCTGGTCGACATCGGCTCCCGCCAGCCGCCCGAGAATTGTGACGAACATCGCCCGGCTGAGCGGTGTATCCGGGCCGAAGGCGTCTAGGGAGATGCCGCTCATTAAATGGCGTTCGGCGATAGACATCACATCGTTATAATACCAGGCGGACGTGCTAACGTCCCGAAAGCCGTATTGAATGACGTCATCGGGCGGCAGGCGCAGAACCGTTGGCAGCCCGTTGGCGTAATACCGCTCAATTTGAACAAAGTGGCGGACGCCCGCGCCTGTCGAATCAATGATTATTTCGCCGTTTGGGTCCGTTACATATGTCATGCCGTCCCACGTCACCGTCGCGCCGGTAATTGGGCTGCCGGGCATGGCATTTCCGGATGCGGGCTGCTGGCCGTCAGAGCTTGTAAAGCGGACAATGCCATCCGTCAGCATGCGGCTTAAATCAATGATGGGGTATTGCATCAGCGATATATCGCCGTAAAAAACGACAAGGTCGTCCCCTGTATGCACCGGCGTTGCGTCAAGCCCGGACGTGATGTTTTGCCCGTTGAGACGCACCGTCCAGACATCCTGAAAAGGGCTTTGAAGGCTGTTTTCAGATAGGTCGTTGACAGCGCATACCCGCCGCGCGCCGACCTCCCCGGCAAGTGTGACGGCGGGTGCATCATCGGCCCCGGCAAGGCTGTCGAGGATATCGGCGACTGTCGGTGTTATGGAAGATACGGTCAGAGCGCTATTGTTATACAGGTTTTTTGCAGCACCCTCAATGCGGAGACAGACCTGGACGGAACCGGCAGCCGCCGCGGTCGGTGCCGACCAGACGGCTAGCAGCAGGGCGGCTAATAGGGTGAGAAGCCTTCGCATTTTCATCACAACCTCCATATAATGGAAATATTTTCTTAATATCCATTATAATTGAGTGAAACTAATTTGTAAACTATTGTATTTAAATTGTAAATAATTCGACAAAAAAAGAAGCGAAACGGCAATACCGTTCGCTTCTTGAACCATCAGGTCCTATCGATTTAACGAAATATTATCCATGCCATTTTGTTCGAACTCTTCAATATATTCGTCGATCCGGCTTGTCAGCTCACTGAAATTATCGGGACCGATCGGTTCGAAATCCATATCGCGCCTGGCCAGTTCTTCAGCCAGAATCTCAAAAAAGACGGTGTCCTCGTAATCGGCAATTGCCTCGTGAATCCCGCCGTTTTCAAATGCGGCAGACGGCACAACGCGCCCCTCGCGGGTATCATAAAGCGCCTTCATACCGGCTTTGGCACACTGAGAGAAAATGAGGCTCTCAACGTGGTCGTAATCTTCAAAGCGGTCGGTGCCGCGTGTTGAATTCAAAATCCAGTTACCGATATAAACCAAATCCAGAAGACGCCGTAATTCAATTTCTGTCAGTTCGATTTTCATTTTGGCCCTCCCAGCTCTCATGTTTTTTCAGTCTTTATAGTATAGCAAAATCGTTTTAAAAATTCCACACTTATCTTTATTTTTGACTTGTTTTATTAATTATTATAGCATATCATAGTATGGACGTTTTTGGGGAAGGGTTCACCGCTCCGGCGGCGTCGTAACCGGGCCGCCCGCCGGCAGGGCGATGGGCGTGAACCATGGCGGCTTCTTTGGATATGCGAATGGAATAAAACATATGAAAAATGTTCTCATCTCGATCAAGGGTTTTCAATCAACGCAATACACGGACGAGGAGAGCTTTGAGCTCGAGACCGACGGGGAATACGCCGTCAATGACGGCGTGATTGAGTTTTGTTATATGGAAAGCGAACTGACCGGATACGCCGGGCAAAAAACGTCGTTCGTCGTCGAGCCGGAGCGTGTGGTGCTGACACGGGCCGGGGGGCTCAACGGTGAAATGATTTTCTCCGAAGGCCGCAAGCACCATTTCGTCTATGAAACACCGTATGGCTCTCTGATGATGGGCATCGATACGAAAAGCATTACACAAAGTCTCGGCGAAAACGGCGGTGACCTTGAAATCCATTATTCAATTGACGTGGATAACGTTGTTATGAGCCGAAATTCCTTCAAAATCAACGTCAAATAGCTGAGGTACGACATGGCAAATTTCATTGACATCGCAAAATTTCAAATTGACGCGCTTTTGCGCGCCGCTTATGACAAAGCGGTTTCGGACAAGCTCTTACCCGATGGCTTTGACTTGACGGGCGGCGTTGAAATTCCGCGGGAGACATCTCATGGCGACTATGCCGCGACGCACGCCATGGCAGCTGCGCGCGCGCTTAAAATGCCGCCGCGCAAAATCGCGGAAGCGCTTGCCGCTTGTCTCGTTTTAAATGACAGCTATTTTTCCCGGTGTGAGATTGCCGGGCCGGGCTTTATCAACTTCTATCTGTCCGACAATTGGTACAGGGATGTCTTATGCGCCGTCGAGGCAGAGGGGCAGAACTTTGGCCGGTGTGATATCGGTAAGGGCCAGCGCGTCATGGTTGAGTTTGTCTCTGCCAACCCAACGGGGCCGATGACAATCGGCAACGCCCGCGGCGGCGTTTTGGGGGATACACTTGCCGCCGTCCTCGATATGGCGGGCTACAGTGTCTCGCGCGAGTTTTACGTCAATGACGCGGGCAACCAGGTCGAGCTGTTTGGCCGGTCGATTGAGGCGCGCTATATGCAGCTGTGCCTTGGCGAAGACAATTACGCGTTCCCGGAAAATGGCTATCATGGCGACGATATCCGAGCGCTGGCAGCGCTTTTATTTGAGCGTGACGGTGACAAATACGCCGCCTGGGAGCAGGACGCCCGCAGCCGCGCCTTCGTCGCCTTTGCCCTGCCGCATAACATCGCGCTGATGAAGCAGCATCTGGAGCGCTATCGAATTCGCTTTGACACATGGTTTCTTGAAAGCACACTCCATGAAAGCGGCTACGTCGCCGAGACGGTCGCATTGCTTGAAACGAACGGCTATACGTATGAGAAAGACGGCGCCCTCTGGCTTAAAAACATAGAGCTCGGTGCCGATAAGGATGAGGTGCTGCGCCGCGCCAACGGCTTTTACACATATTATGCCGTCGATATCGCTTATCACCGTAACAAATTCGTCGAGCGTGCCTTTGACCGCGTCATTGACGTTTGGGGGGCCGACCATCACGGCCACGCCATCCGCTTCAAATCGACGATGACGTCTCCGGCGCTTGGTATCAACCCGGACAGGCTCGATTTCGTTATTATGCAAATGGTGCGCCTCGTCCGGGACGGGGAGACCGTCAAGGTTTCGAAGCGAACGGGGAAGGCGCTGACATTAAATGACCTCCTCGACGAAATTTCTGTTGACGCTTGCCGCTTTTTCTTCAATGCCAAGCCGGATACGCATCTGGAATTCGACCTTGGTCTCGCCGTCCGGCAGGACAGCGAGAACCCCGTCTACTATGTCCAGTACGCGCATGCCCGCATCGCCAGCCTTTTAGCTGCGCTGAAAGGGGAAGGGCACGATGTTTTGCCCATGGCACAGATCGATGGCGCTTTATTATCCCACGAGACGGAGCGCGAGCTTGTCAAGCAGCTTTCGCTGCTGCCGGAGGAAGTGAAGCTCGCCGCCAGAGATTACGACCCCTCCCGCATCAACCGCTATGTCATCGAGCTGGCCGCCCGGTTCCACCGGTTTTACAATGCCTGCCGTATCAAGGGTGAAGCACCAGACATGCTCGCAGCGCGGCTCAAGCTGGCCGAATTGGCGCAAACCGTTATTCGCAACAGCCTGTCAATCCTCGGTGTCACGGCACCGGAAAAGATGTAGTGTTCACAAGTAAAAAGATTCTTCGCCGTATGGCTCGGCATGACAGTGGTGTCATGCCGAGGGGCTTGAAGCCCCGAAGAATCTTTTTTTATTATTTTACGTTGATTAAAGCCTTTTTCTGTCCTCCGGGGTTGCAATCCGGCCGATGAGCGCTGCGGCCTCCGCTTTTGTGATGAGTCCCATCGGATCATAGCGGCCGGGGGGAAGTAGCAGAACGCCGGCCCGCGCCAGCCGGTAGATGCTTTCACCGGAGGGTGTAGTTTCTTCAACATCCGGGATATTTGCGATATGATTGATGACAGGGAATTCGGCCTGCGGTACGCAGCGGGAGAAAATAAACGCCGCGTCCGCGCGCGTTGCGTATGCCAAAACATCGTCAAAGGCACCGCGTGAAACGATACCGTGTTTGACGGCATATTGGAAATACGGGGTGTACCACGGCGACGTCTGCGGGAAGGCCCCGCTGCCGCTGTGATAGATGTTGTGCAAAACGGCTGCCATTTTAACAGCTTCGGCTAGCGTGAGAAAATCAGAAGGCCCAGCGGCGGCGCGTTTTGACGGTGCCGGTTTGGGCGGATCCGCCGCATCGTCGTCAAAACGCTTTTCATCGGGCGCCGGCCCAAAAATGTAAAGCGCATATGGCAGCTCCGTAATTTTTCTGAGGTTTGACAGCGCCCCGGAAGCGGCGGCAGGCACATCACCCGTCGCATGTGCCGCAGTCAGCAGCGTTGAGGCCAGACGTGTCACATCATCAGAAAAGCCGCTTTCCGGCCCATTAACTGCCGGGCGAACAAGGTCGGCAGGTGGCTTGCCTGTTAAAATGCGTTCATTGAATCTTGGTTCAATATATGGCCTGAAGTCGTTTTCAGGCTGTAACATCGTCTCACCGCCCGTCGCGTCAGGACGAACAGTCATCGGCGTCTCATCGCCCGTCGCGTCAGGACGGACGGTCATCGGCGTCACCGTTTTGCCGAGAGCTGCAGCACCGCCGTTATCTGGCGCTTTCATGATGGGAACGGTATCTTCCCGAAGCATTGTCATCAGCGCTTCGCGCAGTTCCGGCTCCAAAGTCAGAATAAGCTCGTAGTCGGATTTGGAGAGGCTGACCAACAAAGCACGGCTTTGCCCCGCAGTCTCATCCTCCTGTATCACAGCAGGCTGGCGCACGCCGGGGCCCTGTGCGGAATCGGCGCTGTTCGGTGGCGGCTGAGGGACAGACGTGCTGGAAAAAGCGCCCAAAGGAGCCTCCTGCATAAACGATTCTTCACGAAGGACGCCGAACCGCGAGAGCAGCGCTTGAACCTTTTCCTGCAAAAAGGTCTGTGCTTCATCGGCCGTGTCGGGGATGACAGCTGATTCAGCAGTGCCTGCCTGGTTGACGGGCTTTGAGATCTGCCGTCCGCCTGTTTTTCCCAACTGCTCATAATTTCTGATCCGCGCCAGTTCCCGCAGCGTTTCAGCGGGTAGGGGTGCCTCGTCGCCGCCCAAGCTGAGCGAATATGCGTCGCCAGGCAGTGGCGCGCTGTTTTGCCCGCTGTTTGGTGCGTTCTGCCGCCGTGGCGGTGCTTGCCTGTCGGCCGCTTTCTGGTCATAGCCTTTGATTTGAAGACTGAGCGTATATGGATTGTTCAGAAACTCCGACGTCGCGGTGTCGGACTGAAAATTGTTGTCGGGCAGGGGCATGATCTCGACGGGTGGACCCTTAATAATGCCTTTTTCCGCAATGGTGCTGCTGTCCGGCAGAATCGGCGTAACCGACGTCAGCCCGGAAGGAATCCCGTCCATCAGGTTCACCCCCTTTTTGGCCCTTACTTTTAGTATATATTTCGGTATTTTATAATGTTTGTTGAGCCATTTTCCGAAAACAAGCATAAAATGCGCCGAAAGGTTCCGCTTGCTTGACACGGCTTTGCCTTCGTGTTAACATAAATAAACTATTCCGGCAATGGGTCAAGATCGGGAGGATATTATGGACAATCAGCTTGTCATTGTATTGGATTTCGGCGGGCAGTATAAGGAGCTTATCGCACGGCGCGTCCGCGAGTGCAGCGTCTGTTCCGTCATCAAGCCCGGCAACATGCCGCTTGGCGATATTAAGGCGCTCAATCCAATCGGTATTATCCTCACCGGCGGCCCGGACAGCGTCTATTGTGATAATGCACCCCGGTGCGACCCCGCACTGTTTGACCTTGCCATCCCGGTTCTCGGCATCTGCTATGGCCTTCAGCTGCTTGTGCATTCGACAGGGGGCGCGGTTAAGCCGTGCACCGTCAGTGAATACGGGCGCACGAAGATGACGGTGGATCCCGTATCGCCGCTTTTTCGAGGCCTTGATAAAAATCAAATCGGGCTCATGAGCCATACCGACCAGGTGGATATGCTGCCGCCGGGATTCACGGCCATAGCCGCCACCGCGGCCTGCCGGAATGCCGCCGTTGCCGACGACAAACGGCACCTTTACGGCACGCAGTTTCATCCCGAGGTTGAAAACACACCGAACGGCACGCAGATGATCCGCAATTTTCTTTTTGAGGTCTGTAATGCCGCCGGAGACTACAATATTCATGATTACGAGACGCGCATGATCGGCGAAATCCGCGAACAGGTCGGCGAGGAGCATGTCATCCTCGGCCTCTCCGGCGGTGTGGACTCCTCCGTGTGCGCCGCGCTCTTGGCTAAGGCCATCCCGGGGCGGCTCCACTGCATCTTTGTCGACCACGGCCTCTTGCGTAAAGACGAGGGCGATGAGGTTGAGGCGGCCTTTCGCGGCCGCGACCTCCATTTTATCCGCGTCAACGCTGAAGAGCGGTTTTTAAAGCTCTTAAAAGGCGTCGACGACCCGGAGCAAAAGCGCAAGATCATCGGCACCGAATTTGTCCGCGTTTTTGAGGATGAGGCGAAAAAACTCGGTAAGATCCGCTTTCTCGCGCAGGGGACGATTTACCCGGACGTGATCGAATCGGGCGTCAACGCCGCCGTCATCAAAAGCCATCACAACGTGGGCGGCTTGCCGAAGGATATGTCGTTTACAGAGCTTGTCGAGCCGCTGCGCGGC
Organism: Oscillospiraceae bacterium CM; assembly: GCA_022870705.1. Taxonomy (NCBI): domain Bacteria; kingdom Bacillati; phylum Bacillota; class Clostridia; order Eubacteriales; family Oscillospiraceae; species Oscillospiraceae bacterium JHJ. Next base: position 1,789,896 of record CP072107.1, on the reverse strand, counting down.
CTGTTTAAAGACGAGGTGCGCGCCTTAGGCCGCCAGCTCGGCCTGCCGAAGGCGCTTGTCGAGCGCCAGCCGTTCCCCGGGCCGGGCCTTGCCGTCCGTGTCATCGGGGATATCACGAAGGAAAAGCTCGACATGCTGCGAGAGGCCGACGCCATTTTCCGTCAGGAAATGAAGCGTTCCCGCGTCAAGTCGGATCAGTATTTTGCCGTCTTAACGGACACGCGCTCCGTCGGCGTCATGGGCGATTTCCGCACCCACGGGTGGACGGTCGCGCTCCGCGCCGTCAAGACGACCGATTTTATGACATGCCAGGTTGTCCCGATCTCCTATAACCTTCTCACCCGTACGGCAACCCGCATCGTCAACGAAGTCCGCGGCGTCTCCCGCGTCGTCTACGACATCACCGGAAAACCCCCCGCGACGATAGAATGGGAGTGAATAATTGAACCACGGGAACCATTGCAAATACTCGGTTATTATAGGCGGCGTTTTTGCTTATAATTCAATTTTGGCTCTAAAATAAGAACTGAAAACGGCTCTCCATTTCTGTGGAGAGCCGTTAAAATTGTCGATTAGAATGTCAAATTGCGCATGGCCCGGTAGCGGGAGTTCCACAAACAATACCTGTCGGAATGGCTGTTGCCTCCGCAGAGAAAGCGAGCGGTACCTGAACGCAGATACTCTGGCTGACAATAAACGTACAGGAGTCAGTAGGTGAAGGCGTCCCGGGGCATGCGCCTATAACCGGGCCACCAACACAAAAGGATTCAATGTCTCCCACAGTGACATTCGGCGTAATGACAACTTCAGCCTGAATGCAAACGGTTTCATGGACCAGTGCCGGACATTCTATCAGTTCGTTCGGCGCTGCAGCGGCAGTAGCGATATCGGAAGCTGTTTCACTACATCCACAAGGATTTGACAAATATAACACACCTTTCTGGTATTTAATTACTGAATAATTTTAATTTATTTGGATGGCTTTTGTTATGGGCAATGCTCAGGGCATCCGGATAAATTTCCTAAGTTAAATGCAGCCAGCGGTGCTGCTACAAGCGGCGCACCGGCCTTCCCGACGCCCGATGGAGACGTTGCGATGAAAGTATTGGCATTGGAGATTGCTATGCTAACATTGTCGCAGGTTGCTCCGTTTATGACATTTAAATTAGACGCAAGGAGCTGAGCATAGAGATTTTGATATTGCCTGGCGAAGGGCGGCAGGGACGGGGCAGGCGGCGACGGGGTATTCAGCGACAATACCGCAGCAGAGTTTGCCGTTGTGACTGTAAAGCTTGCACCTAGGTTATCGATACCAAGTATGATTGACCCGCCTGCGGCGGTGATTAATGAGTTTGTTAACGCAGGATGCGTGCTGAAATACCCAAATGAATACGTGCAGCCAGTGACAGTCGAGCAATTACCTGATGCCGGTGTTCCGCAGGCAATGCCTGCCGATATGGCAGAGACATCCGCTTTAAACGTTAAAGGAATCTGAACACAGATATTCTGGCTTACTGCAAATTTGCATGAATCCGTCGGTGACGGCGTTCCCATGCACCCGCCAATAGACGGTGAGCCGACGCAAAATGACTCAACATTCCCAGTTGCGACAACCGGAATAATTGAGACTGACGCCTGTATACACACATTTTCATGGACTATTGCTGGACATTGTATTGGATCGGATTGTGAAAGATTTTTATTCAATATGGCTGATGCAGACTGAGAATCTGAACAACCATAGGAAACGGACAAAAGTGACCCACCTTTCAGGTTGCATCTTTACATTATACAAAATTTCCTCGTTCTTGTTACAAGCAGTTTTCATTTAGCGAGTGGGAGTAGGAACTCGTCGCAGCGGCAAGAGCGCGAGACGATTCCATGCGCGCTCTTGCAAAGCAAATCATATCACAAGAAAAATGGGAAAATACGGGTATTGACAGATCTGCACTATCGTGCTATAATACCCCTGTATTCAATATGACAGCTATGATCTCACATGTTCGTAAATCACAGTTTTTGTTGATGAACGAACTGATGTGAGTTCTTTGTTTTATTGGTATGAATAATTTTTGGAGGTACCGAATGAATAGTGGTACAGTAAAATGGTTTAATTCTGAAAAAGGCTTTGGATTCATAGCAAATGACAATGGCGGAGACGATGTGTTCGTGCATTTCTCAGCAATTGCCAGCACAGGCTACAAAACGCTTGAAGAGGGACAGAAGGTCACGTTTGATACGGAGAATGACCCGAAAGACAGACGCAAAATGAGAGCTGTCAACGTCCGCATGGCGTAGCCTCATCCCGCACGTATTATTAGTTGGACAAATTATATTTTGAGGCTTTGGAATTGAACGATTTTACCTCCTAGGTACCTTTTGCCATAAGAATAATACATTTCGCAATTTTAAAGAGCGAGCTGATTGACACAATCGGTTCGCTCTTTATTTTTACGCACAATAACAAAGGGCAAAGAAGCGAAACCGGATTAAAAGTATAACGCAGTAAACCCAAGCCATACCGGCTTCATGAATGTGCAGGAAAGCACCCTTCCGGGTGCTTTCCTGCGTTGTGATTTTTTGTTGTGAGTTTAAACGAGTGGGGGCATGAATTTGGCGAAAATCTGCAAACCGTCATCGCCTGCGGTGACCGAGTGCAGTGTCTGCGGCTGGAAAATCGTCATCACGCCTGTCTCGTAGGCGAGCTCCTGCCCGTTGTTGACGCAGACCCCCGTGCCTGAGATGACCTCGTGCGTCTCGAGCTGTGTCTGATGCATGTGGCCGTTGATGCTCATGTTCGGTGCAATCCGGATGAGATGGTAGCTGAACTTGCCGTCCGTGTCCTTCGATGTAATGAGATGCTTCAGCTGAACGCCGCCATAGGCAGGATGATCTGTCCACGGTATGTCGGCAAACGGCTTTGTCATGTTAGGAACGCGGAGAACGCCGTTTTCAAAAGCTTCAAACAATACTGTGTTATTCATAACGTGCACCCCTTTCGTGGATATGATAGGGCTATTATATACCAATATTGTATATATTAAAAGCATCAAATGTCTCAAATCGGCAGCCTTTAAATTGTGCGTTTCAACATGTTTTTGGTGATCGTCTCTTGACATGAAGATGGCTATTGTATTAATATAATAATACAAAAATCGGCGTCGCTGACATTTTAATCTCATTTTAATTCTATTCTGCCTTTTGTATGATAGGATAGCATCAATAGGCGATACCGAGACGAAGAGGTGGCATATGGAAAACTTTGCGGCGTACTTAAACGAAGGCGTTGAAATCATCGTTCGGCAGGCGCTCCGCTCGGCGCTCTCTAACCCGAATGAGACGGCTTTTATACTAAAGTTCATGGCTGAGGCAAAAAAGGCGGCGGATAGGCGCCTTTTTGCATCAGAGGGTGGCGTGCACGTTCCGCCCTTTCTCATCGCCAGCATCTCGTCACAGTGCAATCTGTTCTGCGCCGGGTGTTACGCACGCGCGAACAATAGCGTCGGCGAAAGTGCCTGCGCCACGCAGCTCACCAGCGGCGACTGGGCGCGCTTATTCGGGGAAGCGCGCGCATTGGGCGTGACGTTTATCCTTCTCGCGGGCGGTGAGCCGCTTTTGCGGCGGGACGTTATTGAAGCCGCTGCCGGCTTTCCTGAAATCGTCTTTCCGGTCTTTACAAACGGAACACTGTTTGACGAGGCTATGGTTCGCCTTTTCAACAAAAAAAGAAATCTCGTGCCGATGCTAAGCCTTGAAGGAGACGCGCAGCAGACGGACACGCGCCGTGGCGACGGCGTCCACGCGGCGCTGGAGGTCGCGATGGCACGCCTTAGGGAAATGGGCATTCTCTTTGGCGCCTCTATCACTGTGACAAAGGAAAACCTTTTACGCGTGACCGATCAGACATATATTGAAAGACTGCGTGAGAGCGGCTGCAAAGTCGTCGTCTTTGTCGAATATGTCCCGGTGGACGCCTCGGCGGCCACAGCGCCGGACATGGAGGACAGGGCCGTGCTGCTGGCGCGGCAGGATCGACTGCGCTGCGAGTTTGACGATATGCTTCTCATCGCCTTCCCGGGCGATGAGGAAGCGCTTGGGGGCTGCCTCGCGGCCGGGCGGGGCTTTTTCCACATCAGCCCGACAGGGGACGCCGAGCCGTGCCCGTTTTCGCCGTTTTCAGATACGAACCTCCGCGCACGACCATTAAAAGACGCGCTCACATCCCCGCTGTTTCGAAAGCTCGGCCTCGGCGGTTTGCTTGCCACTGAGCATCTCGGCGGCTGTGCCCTGTTCGGCCGGGAAGACGACGTACGCCAACTGCTTGTTGATGAGATCGACTCTGGATCACCCCAAAGAGAGCCGATATATTTATGTTGAATTTAAATTCAATATAAATAAAACATACAAAAACCCCCTGAAACAGGCTTTCAGGGGGTTTTTGCAATCAATATCAAACGGAGGTGACGAATCTGGCAGAGTAGAGGTCGCACATGATCATGGCGTGCGTGGCATTATCTTCGAGAACGAAATAATTGACGCCGACTTCGCGGAGAATCCCTGTTTTGTCAAGATAAAGGCTTGAAAAAACGAATTCCGCACGAACGCGTTTGCCGATTTGAGATTTCAAATAATTTGGAATATAGCCGGGGCTCATAACGGACGGCGGGCCCTGAACATTGAAGAATGGGTCTGTGGCATAGGCGTCGTCCCGTGTCGTCGTATTCTGCCTCGTGGGGGCCTGTTGCGTGGGCATATCACCATACGGCATCGCCATCGGTGACGGGTCTTGGTAGGCAGCCGGGGAGAGACCGGTCATGCTCGGGGTGTTTGAATCCTGGTAAGCCGGGGAGAGCCCCATGTTCGGGGCTTTTGGTGTCGGCTCTGGCATCGCCGCAGGTGAAAGGCCCGTATTCGCGGGGTTCATGTTATTTATGTATGGTCTGATTGGGGGGGCGTCGTTGTAGGGCTTAGCTTGCGCTGGATTAAAAACGCGGTTGTCAGCCCAGTTAATGTTGTTTTTGTTCATAGCAAAACACCTTCATTCAATTATGTTTGCGCGTATAAGTCTGTCGGATTATAGAAGCAATGCTGATTAACGCGCGTGAACCAGTAGCCTGAGCCGTTATACGGGAAGGGGTCTGGGCAGGTCGGGACAAACGGGTTCATATACCAGAGTGACTGACTGCCGACACCGGTGAAAGTGCCGCCCTGAATGGCCCAGTCGGCGATATCGTAGTGAACCTGCAGCGGCGTCATGTTCCAGATATTTTGCCCGTTATCTGAGCCGCCGATCACAGTTTTCAGACAGGAAAACTGGCATGCCTGCTCGATCACACGGCGAAGGTCGCCCTGACCTGTGCGGAGATACTCGCCGTACGCGACGTGGACGCGGTTCATAACGACGGTGGCGACAGCCCGCATACCGGCGTCACCCTCGCCTTCTGCCTCGCAGCGAATCAGCCGTGCAAATAATTCTCTTGTATCCAAACACATCACCTCATCTTTTACTAATATATTCCGGCATCCGTCAGAGGACACTTTGAAGCCGCAAAATAATAAAAGGCGGCTGTAAAAGCCGCCTTTTGGATATTGTATTCAGTTCTTTCGCGCTCAGTCTTCGAGAGAGATGACGGAAACGGGGCAGGAATCCCGCGCTTCCTCGGCACTGGACTGCAGCTCTTGGGTGACGTCGGCATAAGCCTCCGCCAATCCGTCTGAGCCCATACGGAAGACGTCCGGGCAGATGGAGGCGCACAGCGTGCAGGCGATGCAGCCTGATTTATCTACAGTAGCTTTCATGGCGTTCTCCTTTCCATACGGATATTACCCCAAAAAGAAGCGCATTATACCGGCCTTTTCCAAAAGGGCGTGCCACCGTATGTGATTAATGGTTTGCGATCAGCTTAAAGATAAATGTTATACCGGCACCAAGGAGCATCGTTGCCGGGATTGTAATAAACCAGGAAGTAATAATATTCTTGACAAGCGACCAGCGGACGGCCGACAGGCGTTTGGAAGCGCCGACGCCCATGATGGACGCGGAGATAACGTGTGTTGTGCTCACGGGCGCTTTGAGCGCTGTCATGACTTGAATGACGATAGCGGCGCTTGTCTCAGCCGCGAAGCCGCCAATTGGCTGAAGGCGGATCATATTGACGCCGATTGTCTTAATGATCTTCCAGCCGCCAAGGGATGTGCCGATGGCCATCGCAAGGGCACAGGCCAGCTTCACCTCGACTGGGATGCCGAAATCACGATTGATGACACCGGCGCTGACAAGCGCGAGCGTGATAATACCCATTGATTTCTGCGCGTCGTTGCTGCCGTGAGAGAATGACATAAAGGCGGCTGAGACGACCTGAAACTTGGAAAACCATTTGTCGACGAACTGTGGCGTACAGCGCTTGAGCAGCTTGTACAATCCGGACATAATGATATAGCCCATCAAAAAGCCGATGACGGGGGAAGAGAAGAGCGGGATAATAACTTTTTTCAGGACACCCGACCAGATGATGGTATCAAAGCTTGCGGCATAGACGATAGCCGAGCCGACAAGGCCGCCGATGAGCGCGTGAGAGGAGCTGCTCGGAATGCCGAGATACCATGTGAAAAGGTCCCAGATGATAGCGGCAAGCAGCGCAGCAACAATAACGTATTGCTCTAAAGAGGCGTGAACAAGACCTTTGGATATCGTCTCGGCGACGCCCGTGCTGACGAGAGCACCGAGAAAATTTAGACCGGCAGCCATGATAATAGCCTTTCGCGGCGTTAATACACGGGTCGAAACGGATGTTGCGATGGCATTTGCCGTGTCGTGAAAGCCATTGATAAAGTCAAAGGTCAAAGCGGCGATAATCACCGCAATCAGCATCAGACTAAGCATGCTTTGTGACGATCCCTTCAACAATATTGGCGACATCCTCGCAGGCGTCGAAGGAGCGCTCGAGGAACTCGTAAATTTCTTTCCATTTGATGATTTCCAACGCGTCCAGACCGCTTGTAAAGAGGTCGGCCGTTACACGGCGGTAAATATCGTCGCCCTCGTTTTCAATGCGATTGACCTCGATAATTTTTTCACACAGCGTTTTGCTGGTTTTCATGTTTTTAAGCTCAGACATGACGCATTTAAGTTCTTCCGTACAGCGGACAATGAGGGCGGAAAGGAGCTTGGCGTCGTCGGTGACAGCTTTAATGTCAAACATTCGAAAACGGTGGGCCGTATCCTCAATGGCGTCGGTGATATTGTCGAGCTCCTTGGCGATTTCGTTGATATCCTCGCGGTCAATCGGCGTGATAAAGGATTTGTTGAGCTGGTCGACGATACCATGAACAAGAATGTCACACTCGTGTTCAATCTTTTCAATCGCATCAATTTTTGCATCGACGTCAGAATAATTGCTGATAAGGTCATGCAGCTTTTTCGCGGCCTTGCAAGCCATTTCGGCCGTGTTTTCAAACATCGTAAAAAATACTTCTTCCTTGCGTGTGACTCGGAACATGCTCCCACTTCTTTCGTTCAATGAAATTTATTTGCCGCGATTCGAAAATGCGATGCCCTGAGAATATTCGCGTACAAAAACCCAGCAAGTCAGGTGTTGTACCGGATTCCGGCGACCTTTGGCTGGGTTTGTTACTGACCGACATTTGGCCGAGTGTATGACGTATAGTTATCTGAATTTTAACATAGGAGGATTCAATTAACAAGAATGATTTTACACAAGTCTTGCCCTGCGACAGCTTTTTTTCTAATCAAACGGCCTAAAGGCTTTGCCTGCCAAAACGAAGCGCCGCCACACAGCAATGTGACCTGCTCACAGATAAAAAGCGCCATTCGGGTATAATAAAGTTAATCAAAAAAACAAAGGAGCGATGAAGATGTCGGTACTGACAATCACAAGAGATAATTTTGAAGCTGAGGTCATTCGTTCGGACAAACCGGTTCTGCTCGATTTCTGGGCATCATGGTGCGGGCCGTGCCGCATGGTATCGCCGATTGTCGACGAGGTAGCCAATGAAACCACAAATGCGAAGGTCGGCAAAATCAACGTGGATGAACAGCCCGAATTGGCGCAGGCGTTTAACGTTATGAGCATTCCGACGCTGGCCGTAGTCAAGGGCGGCAAGGTTGTCAAAACAGCTGTCGGCGTCCGCCCGAAGGCGGACATCCTGCGCCTGCTTGACGTATAACAGGAGAATGGTTAAAGCGGCGGCGGTGCAATCACCGCCGCCGCGCCTTTTATAAGCGATTTTCTACTCGGTAAGCTTTCGAAGCTTCTTTTTGTCAATGATCCTGATTCCGCCGCGGGAGAGTTCGACGATGCCCTCTGATGAAAAATATTTCAGCATCCGGCTGACGACTTCACGAGCACTGCCGACGTCACGTGCCACCTGTTCGTGTGTCAGGTGCACCGTATCGTCGGCTGATTTGGCAATCTCATCCCAGAGAAAGACAGCCAGACGTTTATCCATGCTCATAAAGAGGATCTGCTGCATCGCCCACATCACGTCGGAAAAACGGTCGGTCGCTGTTTTATAGACGAAGCATTCAACATAAATATTGCGCTCAACAAGGCCCTGCAGGTACAGAGAGCTTGTAAAATAGACGTCGGCGTTTTCCTCGGCGTCAATCTGTACGTCAAACGTGATGGCCGATAAAACACATGAAGCGGAAAGGACGCACACATCGCCTGCTTTGAGCCGGTAAAGTGTGATCTCCTTACCGTTTTCGGACAGCATATACGTCCGCAAAACGCCGCTTTTAATAATGAGCATGCCTTTACAGTCATTCTCGCCGTTATGCACGCAGGTACCTTTTGGGTAATGCATTAAGGTTGTGTTTGCCAAAACGCTTTCCCGCTCGTCCGGCGTCAGGTGATCCCAGGCCGAAAAAGACCTCGCTAAGGTTGAGGTTGTATCCGCCACTTCCATCGATTAACCTCCGCTTTTTCTGATGCCTCTATTTTAAACGAAATTTCCGTTTCATGCAAGATGTGTTACAATGCACGCGCCGCTGCATACAATGACAGAAACGGAAAAGGACGGTCGGAATGGGCAACGGTTCGGCGTCATATGACAGGCTTCGCGCTGTCGGATATGCGCACACATGGGCATATGGGAGAAACCCCATGTATTATAATTATGAAAACATCGGTGGTGACTGCACCAATTTCGTCTCTCAATGCCTGTTCGCGGGCGCGCAGGTGATGAATCACGCACGAAATGGCTGGTATTATTATGATGCCAACAACAAGTCGGCCTCCTGGTCCGGCGTTGAATTTCTCTATGAATTTTTAGTCGGCAACAGTGGGCTCGGTCCATTTGCCGCGTTGAGCTCGGCAGAGGACATCCTGCCCGGCGATATCATCCAGATGTCCTTTAACGGCCAGTATTTCCAACACTCCCTGTTTGTTGTGGACACCGGCCGTGGCGCAGGGAAGAAAACCATACAAGTCGCCACGCATACGGATGACACGGACCATAATCCGCTTGAAACATATACATATGAAAAAATCCGTTTTCTGCATATCCTAGGCGTGCGCTTATAGGCATCTGACACGGTATCAGCCGACAAAACAGCATGCGCCGGTCAAAGCGCATGCTGTGAATTGCTGTTATTCGGATGAAGAGGCGATTAAGTTGCAGCGGTGACGATGGCTTGTGCAATGGCATCAAGGGGCGCCTGCTTTTCAACGGCGCCGATTTCAAACGCGACTTTGGGCATACCGTAGACGACAGAGGTCGCCTCGTCCTGGCCAATTGTCCTGGCACCTTTCTGGCGCATCAGCGCGAGCCCTCTTGCGCCGTCGGCACCCATGCCTGTCAGGATGACCCCGACAGCATCTTTACCGATGGAGAGCGCCACAGAGTTAAACAAAACGTCGACGGAGGGGCAATGCCCGTTGACCTTTTCACCAACATAGCATTCCAGACGGATCTTGTCGCCGATTTTGTTGACTATCAGATGCTTGTCACCGGGGGCTATAAAAGCAGTGCCGGGTTCCACAAAATCACCTGTCTGAGCTTCTTTCACGCGCAGGCGCGTTGTCCTGTTAAGACGCTCGGCGAAAGTCCTAGAAAAAACAGGCGGGATATGCTGAACGATGACAATACCGGGTAGGTTGGTCGGCAGCGCGTTTAAAACAGAGAAAATGGCCTCGGTGCCGCCGGTCGAAGCCCCCAGAGCGATGAGCTTTTTGGTGGCGGTTGAAACGGGCTGTAGAATGCTTCTTGCCGCTGGCGCCGCTGACTGGACAACGGGGAGCTTCGCGTAGGAGGAGATTTTTATTTTTTCTATTAGATCCGCTATGAAAATGCTGGAAGAGCGGCCGGACGTTGTATCAGGTTTGGCAACAAAGTCAACAGCACCGGCGTTCATAGCGTCAAGCACAGCTTCACTTTGCGAGCTGACGACAACGACGCGCAACGGATATTGCGGCAGAAGCCTTCTGATAAATTCAATACCGTCCATCCGTGGCATGACAACGTCACAGATCATCACATCAGGGTCTGTCTCAACGATTTTATCCCGTGCATCAAACGGGTCAATGGCCGTTCCGACAACGACAATGTCAGGGTCTGCCGAAATGCCTTTTGAAACAACGCCTCTGAATAGGGCGCTGTCGTCAACTATCAATACACGTATTTTCTTTGAGAGCACGGGGTAAGCCTCCTTATTCCTTCCGATAAACAGCTGGCATGACAAATTTGTATTTTGTCAGCTCCTTGTTGAGCGACTCCGCCTGACCGATGAACAGGTAGCCGCCTTTCTCTGTCATCTCATAAAATTTATTGACAAGCTCGGCCTTCGTTTCATTATTGAAATAGATCATCACGTTCCGGCAGAAAATCACATGAAATTTCTTGCGGAAGGAAAATGTTTCGTTCATAAGATTGAAAGGCCGGAAGATGACCCCGTTTTTTATGGCGTCGCTGACGGCACTTGTTTCAGCATCGACTTTCTTAAAATAATTCGACCGCCAGTGGGTGGGCAAGGGCGCCAGTTCCTTGTTGCTGTATACGCCGTTTTTTGCCTCATTGAGGGCTTTGAGTGAGATATCGGTGGCGAGAATTGCCGTATCCCAATTCTTTTTCTCAGCACCAAAAAATTCGTCGATAATCATCGCGAGTGTATACGGCTCCTCGCCGGTGCTGCACCCGGCACTCCAGACGCGCAGGTCGCGGTCACTGATTTCATTTTTCAGATAAGGCAGGACGCGGTCGCGGAAAAAGTTAAAATGCTCGACTTCCCGCATGAAAAATGTATGATTCGTCGTTATTTTATTTATGAGGTCAATGGCTGCTTGGCCTGTTGTATCGCCGACGACGTAGGCATAATATTCCGAAAAGGTCCGGAAATTTTTTTGAACCAAAAGGCTTTGAAGCCTGCCGGTGACAAGTGCCAGCTTTTCTTCCTTCAGTTGGATGCCAAAGTTGGCTTTCACGTAATCTGTGATTTGCTTGAATTCCTTTTCCGTAATTTTAACCAATGAATCCATCACCTCTTTGACTGTGAATCGGAGAGAACGGCTGGCGTTCTCTCCGTAGCTATTTTGTTGACAGGCGAATGAAGACCCGCCTCAGGCACTGATATCGGCGAGCTCGCCCATAACGTCATCCGACAAGAGCTTTTCGCAGTCTAAGATCAAAACGATGGCGGATGGTGTTTTACCGATACTTTTAACGAATCTGTTCCCTGATATGGTGTTTAGGCCCGGAAGAGGGGAGATTTCCTCGTCCGGAATCGTCAGCACCTCGGCAACACTGTCGACAATCAAGCCATAGGAGAAGCCGCCGATGTCGACGACGATGACACATGTTCTGTCATCATATGGCTTCGGCTCAAGTGCAAAACGCAGACGGATATCGATAAGCGGGATGATGCGCCCTCTCAGGTTAATAATGCCTTTCACATAATCCGGCATCTCCGGCAGCTCCGTGATGCTCTGGATGCCAATAATCTCCGTCACATATTTTATTTCAATGCCGTATGATTCCGTGCCGACCAAGAAGTCCAGAAAACGGCCTTTTTGGGCATCTTCCTCGTTGACGGCGTTATTGATGACTTCGCTCATCTTGATTCCCTCCTGCAGGTTGATTAACGCTTAATATTTGCCAAAATCACCTTCACTCAGCGAAATTTTCTGTTTGGTCTGCGGTTTGCTGGAGAGCTGATTGAGCATCTGAATCGACTCCGGGCTGCGGTCGGTTTTTGTCTGCCGGGAAGCCCCGCCGGCTCTTTTGAGTTTAAATACACTGACAGATTCCTTCAGCTGAGCTGCCTGGCCGGATAGCTGCTCGCTGGCGGCGGCGCTTTCCTGGCTTGTCGCGGCATTTGTCTGCACGACTTCCGAGACCTGCTGAATACCGCTGTTAATCTGTTCTATGGACAAGGCCTGTTCGTTTGACGCCTGTGCGATTGAGTGGATTAAGTCAGCGGCAATCTCAACATGCGTGACGATTTCGCGAAGCGCTTCAGCCGTGTCTCTGGCAATTTTCGTGCCGGACTCGACCTTGCGTTTGGAACCTTCAATGAGATTCGTCGTCTCCTGTGCGGCCTGTGCGGACTTGGCAGCGAGGTTTCTGACCTCCTCAGCGACAACGGCAAAGCCCTTGCCGTGCTGGCCGGCGCGGGCTGCCTCGACCGCAGCATTGAGCGCCAGGATATTTGTCTGGAAGGCGATATCGTCAATGACCTTTATGATTTTACCGATGTTGGCGGAGGAATCATTTATTTCGTCCATCGCGTTGAGCATATCCTGCATATGCTCATTGCCTTCGGCAGCATTGACTTTAGCCTTTTGGGACAAATCGTTTGCTTTTTCCGCATTTTTCGCGTTGAGATTCGTCTGTGAGGCGATCTCAACAAGTGAAGCCGTCAGCTGCTGGATGGAGCTTGCCTGAACTGTTGCGCCCTGCGAGAGGGAAAAGCTCGAATCGGCTACGAGATTGGAGCCGGAGGAGACCTGATCGGCCGCCGCAAAAATCGCGCTCACGACGCGGTGCGTGTTGTGAACGACGTCTAAAAGCGCCTGGCCGAGTTCATCGTTGTCACTTTGCATATGTATGTGTGTCGTTAAATCGCCGTTGGCGATCTGGCGCGTGTCTTCAACCTTTTCCTTCGAACGTTTAATGAGGTTGTTGAAAGCATCGGACTGCTTGCATGTCTCCGTGCTTGATGCGTCGAGCCAGACATCTTTGTCAAAATAGGAGAGGTTGCCTTCGGCCAGCATATTCAGGCCGGTTGTGACAGCCTCAAGATGCGCGATAATGTTGTTTCTGAAATAACGCGTTACAATGGTGGCGGCTGCCAGCCCCAGCAGGAAAAGGAATATAACGATGATGATGCGGCCTGTCTGCCCAAACGGGAGTACATCCAGCGCCATCAGGCCAAGGATGATCAGCGCCACGCCGACAATGGAAAAACTGGACAGCAGCTTAACCGTTATGCTCGATTTTTTAAACGTATTATTCATGGTTACAGCACCCCGTAGTCAAATTTAATCGCGCCCGAACAAACGGGACGGATTACTGTTTACAAATATTATCGACAGGATTTATCGGCGGTTTATAAAAAACACAAAATATCATAAAAAAACGAAAACAGGCCGCATCTTTTGTCGCAAACGCCAAAAATCATCGGTGACATCAAGAAACATCCCGCGCAGCAGGGCGCAGGATGTTTTTGTTCATAGAAGCAGATCCATCACAAGGCCTCGGATATCGTCAACGCGGCTTAGGATATCGAGCTTATCACCCGTCTCGACAAAGAGGTCGGATGCCAATGTGCTGAGCTTCTGATCAATGACGGTAACAGTTTCAAAAAGGCGCTGACGCCCGTTGGCGTCTGTTACTTGCTCCGTCTGCAGCGTGTAAGCGTTCTGAAGAATGTCGGACAACAGCTCCTTTATTAAGAGGCGGCAGCGCTCGAACGTATCAAGATTGACGGGCGTTTCAAGACACTGCGCCGTTTCCTTCAGGTCATCAAACAGCTCCTGCGCGCGTTTTTTCAGGTTGTCCTTCAGCGATTGGCCCATCTGGTCGCGGAAGCGTTCTCCGGCCGTGCCGCCGCCGGAAGAAGATGTCACGCCGTATAGGGGCGGCTTTTCCGCGCGGCTGATTTTATTGATGTCCATCGCAAACCTCTTTCGGTCTGTGCCGGCAGTTATTTTGATAAATCAACACTGTCGCCCGGCTGCTCGCTCAATACCGTTTTCATATAAGCGGAGATATTTTTTTTGTTTCTGGCTTTTAGCGTTTCATTTTTATAAATTTTCATTTTGCCGCCGATGATCTTCATGATGTCCAGATCCTTTTTCGAAACATCGTGTAAAACAGCGCGGGCAGCGCGTCGGAGTTCTTCGGCGTCGGGCGGCAGCGCCCTGCCGTTTTCAAACGCCTCGACGTTTTCCAAGAGGTCGTCGATCTGATATTCAATACTGACAAGCTTTTCGATAATCTTTTCACGGTCGTTGACGACGGCGACGATTTTCTCGTCATCTCCGCTTAAAAAAACATCGTAGTGTTCGTCGGTATATGCCTTCAAGGCGCGGCTGATATCGAGCGCCTCCGCCATCAGCGTGCTCAGTACAGTGATGTGCTGTTCGGACGTATTCATCCGCAGCTGACCTCTTGCGTCGGTGCATACGGCGCTTTGGCGATTTTCTCCCAGGTGTCTCGCATGGCGGTGAGAATTTCCAGAACGTCGGGCATGAGGGAGAGGTCTTTTCGGCTGTTCATCTCGCGCAGTGTCCGAAGCAGGAAATCGTAAATATCCAGCAGTTGGGCAGAGAGATCGACACTTGTATCCAGACAATTCACAAGCTCGAGGATAATTTCCTGCGCGTTAATGAAATGCGTATGCGCGCTGCTGACGTTCTGATTGTCTTCCAAGCTAATCTGTGCGAGCTTCAAATGCCGCAAAGCCGCGTCAAACAGCATGACAATCAGTTCTGCCGGGCTCGCCGTCATCACGCTTTGCTTTAAGTATTCCTGTTTAATTTTCTTATAATCCACGTTTATACCTCACCATTTTATGACGATGTTGAACCGAACAGCTGACTGATGTAAGAGGCTTGAGTGTTGAGTTTAGACAGCGCCGTCTCCATATTCGAAAATTTCTTGTAATACGTGTCGGCCAGAGATTGCAGCTTGTCCTCCAGATCGCTGACCTCCGTCCCGTAAGAAGTAATTTTAGTGGACGCAGTCTTCATCTGGTTTGTCACAACCGACGTATAGCCTGTGATGCTGTTTTTAAGCTTGTAGATAAGCCCCTGATCGGCACTGGCTGCGGTGCTGCTGCCGTTTGTGAACATCTTGACGACCTCGTCCGGGTTGTTTTCAAGGGACGCTTCAAAGACCGTCTTGTCAAAAACTATCTGGCCGGCATTGCTTTCAAAGTAGCCGGCAAATGAGATGCCGATGTCTGTTGCGTTCCTGCCGGTTCCGCCCAGAGCTGAGTAAAAGGCGTTTTTCAGATTTGACAGCAGGTTTTCGAGGTCTGTGTTATGGCGGAGAAGGCCGCTTTTCGCTTTCGTTTCCCATGCTGTAATTTGCTCTGTCGTCATTTCAGCTTTCTGGTCATCCGTCAGCGGCGGATAATCGGCGGAGTAGTCCTTCTGACTGTTGAGCGCCGATAGTTTTTTATACAGCGTGTTGTAGGCGTCAACAAATTTTGAGACGGCGTCCGACGTTGTGCTGAAGTCACGTTCGATAGAGAAGCTGACCGTTTCTTCACTTGTGCCGGTCGTCACTTTTTTCAGATTATAGGTGATGTTGTCTATCGTAAAGGTGTTGCTGTCCTGATTAACGGTCGTTCCGTTGATGATAGCGGTGGCGTCACTGCCGTTTTTGACGATCCCCGTCCCGATTTTAAATGCACTGTTCGTGCCGAAGGCGTTGCCTTTCAAGTTCGTGATGTTAACGCTGCTGTCGGCCCCGCCGGCATCGGCCGTAATGGTGAAGGCGTCTGTCAAACGGCTGTATTTCATTGTGACATTAGCTGTTTTATCGGTGTTAATGGTGTTGATCATGCTTTGCAGCGTTGTGTCTTTTGTAAAAGAAAATGTTTTGCTGTTGATAGAAAAGGTGATTTTTCCGTCGGTGCCGAACTGGAGCGGTGTTGCCAAGGATAGGCTGCCCAGCGTGGCCGTGTTGCTCGAGGAAATTTCCGTTCCGTTTTTTGACACCTTGCCGCTGCTGGCGGCATAGGCGTTTGCCGCCAGCTTGCTGACTTGAACTGTAATATTACCCGTATCGGCACCGCTCGCCGCCGAAATACTCACAGCTCCGGCGGTGCTCGCTGTAACGGTTTTGTAGGACATGTAAGAGGCCGACTTAAGCATGCTTGACGAACCGGTCACGCTGACATATGTATTCAGGAAATCGTTCACGTCATCTTGGACACCCTCCAAGGCGTCGTTATACCATTGCTGACGTGTTTGCTTCTGCTTGACGGCGTCAATCTTTGCCTGCTGCGACGAGCACATGCTTTTGACAAGAGCATCCGTATCAAGGGACGAAAACATGCCTGTTAAACGGGAACTCGTCCGATAGGCTGAATTTGTGCCCGTTGTTGTGCCGGAGCCCGACGAACCCGATGTGGAACTGACCGTAGACATCCTGCCATCTCCTTTCCGAATATAACCCTGCGGCGTCTGCCGCGCGGTTGATATGATGGCGAAATGAGGAATTAAATGCCATTAAAGGCAGATCGTGCAACAAATATTGGCTCTAATTCAATTATCGTTCCAATCGTCCCGAAATTAAGATACGTTGTAAAAATTTTTGCGTTTTTCATTGGCAGATGACGTCTGTTTGTGCATGAAATGAGCGAGACCTGACAATTTAGACAATTTACGATGAGATTATTTATCTATTAGGACGATACTGCTGAATTAAAATGATTCATCTTAATTTATCATTAAAAGTGACGAAATTATACTATGATACCATTGACAAAACGCTGACGGAGGAAATAAATGAACAGCAACGCCGAATCCATCGATTCAGACAAGAGAGACGTTTTAAAGGAAATCGCCAATATCGGCGCGGGCCACGCCGCGACGGCGCTGGCCGCCCTTTTAGAGCGCCCGATCAATCAAACGGTGCCGGACGTGATGCTCATCCCGCTCAGCGAGATGCCGGACAGGCTTGGCGGTGCGGAGAAAATCGTCGTCGCGGGGCTCTTAGAAATTCAGGGCGAAATGACAGGCTTTTTCATGGTTGTTTTGGAGATCAGCCAGGCTGAGCGGATCATCAGCATGATGCTTCACAAGAAAATGCGCAAGCACAGCGATGAAGGACGCCGCTTTTCGGCAATTGAAAAATCCGTTATTGCGGAAACCGTCAACATCCTCGGCGGGTCATACTTAACGGCCGTCAACGAGATGACTGGACTTAATCTTCAGCCGTCAACGCCGTATTTAAGTATTGATATGGTCGGTGCTGTTTTGAATATTGCCATGGCGGAAGCCGGAAAGAGCGGCAATTTCGCGGTCATGTTCAAATCCGAGCTCTCCAATGAACAGGAGTGTCTTATCGGGGATCTTTTCCTTATACCCGAAAAGTCGTCCTGTGACAAAATACTGGGGTCTTTAGGGTATATGTAATGAGTGAATTAAGGCATGCTGTCGATATTGCAATGATGAAAATTGCCCGTGCCCCGGCGCAGCTTTATTCTCTTGGGCTTGGTTCCTGTATTGGCGTTGCCATCTATGATCCGCTGACAAAAGTCGGTGGCCTCATTCACGTGCTTCTCCCTTTCAGTGAGGGATTTGATTTGTCCTATCACCCGCGAACGAAATTTGCCGATTCCGGCATTGCCGACCTCGTGGAAGCGCTGATCAAAAACGGTGCGTCACGGTCGCGGATGAAAGCGAAAATGGCGGGCGGGGCGTCCATGTTTGTAATCAAGCACACGTCGGACGTCCACGAGGTGGGCAAACGCAACATTCACAGCTCACGTGAGACGCTTAAGAGGCTTGGCATAGAACTCATCGCGCACGATACGGGCGGCAACAAGGGCAGAACGGTCATCTTCGATCTGGAAACGGGTCAAATGACAATCAAGACGGTCGATAGGGCTGTCAAAGTGATTTAAGTGTAAAAATGAGCATTTTCCAAACACATTGCTGGAGGTTATTTGAATGGCAAAAATTATGATCGTGGATGACGCGGCCTTTATGCGGATTACCATTAAAAACATGCTGAAAAAGAGCGTTCATGAGGTTGTCGGAGAGGCGGAAAACGGCAAAATCGCCGTCGAGCGCTACAAAGCGCTTTCGCCCGATATCGTCACCATGGACATCACGATGCCGGAGATGGACGGGCTGCATGCCCTGAAAGAGATTTTGGCCATCAATCCCGCGGCCAATGTCATTATGGTGTCTGCGATGGGGCAGGAGGCCATGGTACGGGAAGCCATCATGAGTGGGGCGAAGGGCTTTATCGTCAAACCTTTCAAGGAGGAAGGCATCCTATCGGCGATCGATAAGCTGGCCTGACGACAAAATTCTTTAGAGAAACAGGGGATCAGTATGAACGTTGACGAGTCCATGCTCGATGTGTACATATACGAAACGCAGCAGCTTCTGGAATCCCTCGAAAACACCTTGTTTGCGGGTGAAAATGAGAAAAAGCTCAACGCCGACCAGGTTAATGAAATCTTCCGCGTGATGCACACCGTCAAGGGTGCTTCTGCCATGATGGAATTTGACAACATGGCCAAGCTCGCCCACTCTCTGGAGGATATGTTTGCCCTCATCCGGGACGACAACAGTATTGTATCGGACTGGACCGAAATTTTTGATATCGTTTTCACCACGGTATCATTTTTCAACGGTGAGCTGGCAAAGCTGCTCGAAAAAACGCCCATGGACGGCGATGCTTCCGACATTGTCGACAGGCTTAAAGAGATTGTTGCCTGGATGAAGGGCGAATCGGTCGAGCCGAGTCCGGCAAGGGCGACAGCGCCGACAATAGCAGTGGCGGAAGGGGTGGCAGAGGCTGCATCCGGCACGCCGGCAGAGACAAAAACGGGCGAGGGCGCATTTTATAAGATTAAAATTTATTTTGAAGATAATTGTTTGATGGAAAGCATCCGTGCATTCGGCGTCGTCCAGAATCTTTGCAAGCAGGACGTTCGCTGCGCGCACGTCCCAGAAGACTTAAACGTTGATGCCGCGTCGGAGGAAATTCAGATTAACGGCTTTAAGCTGTACCTCCAGACACCGGAGAATCCTGACAAAATTAAGGCGATTATCGATGAGACGCTCTTCCTAAAATCGTGCAGCATTCTGCCGATCGAGGGTGATGACGAGGAGATCCCCGCCGCCATTCGTCTTGTCAAAGAGCACACTGCAGAAGTAGCCGTCGAGAAGCATCAGGAGCATCAAGCTGCCGCTGAAAGCGGCGGTACAGAGTCAATCTCAAAACAGAATTTTATCAGCGTTAATGTCAATAAGCTGGACAATCTGCTCAATATCGTCGGTGAAATCGTCACGGCGCAGTCCATGGTTATGAGCAACGCCGACTTCGGCAGCCAAACGCATGACAGCTTTGATTCGGCTGCCCAGCAGTTGCATGCGCTCATCAATGAGCTGCAGGATATTGTCATGTCCATCCGTATGATCCCGGTCTCAACGCTGTTCCAGAAGATGCGCCGTCTCATCCGGGACATGGCCAAGAAATTTGATAAAACGATTGACCTTCAAATCTTCGGAGAGGAGACGGAGGTCGATAAAAACGTGATCGACAATCTGTCCGATCCGCTTTTGCACATTATCCGCAATTCTGTTGACCACGGCATTGAGGATGAAGCCACACGCCGCGCCCTTGGCAAACCCGCCCATGGAAAAATCACGCTGGAAGCTAAAATGACGGGCAGCGATGTCATCGTCACCATCTCGGACGACGGCGGTGGCCTGTCCCGCGAGAAAATTTTGAAAAAGGCCTATGAAAAAGGGATTATAACGAAAACAGACGTGGAGATGTCGGACAAAGACGTCTACAACCTCATTTTCTTGCCGGGCTTTTCAACGAAAGACGCTGTCACGGAGTTTTCCGGGCGCGGCGTCGGCATGGACGTTGTCCGCAAGAATATCGGCCTCATTGGCGGCTCGGTCACTGTGGACAGCACACCGGGAAAAGGCACGGTACACACCATTCGTATCCCACTGACACTGACAATTGTGGACGGCATGAAATTCAGCGTCGGAAAAATGAATTTCATTGTGCCGACTGTCTCCGTCCGCTCGGCCGTCAAGCCGAATCTCGATGATATTTTTACGGACCCCGAAGGCAACGAAATGATCATGCTGCAGGGCAATTGTTACGCGCTGTTCCGCCTGAGCCGGTTTTTCAACATAGACGACGCTGTTTCAGACCTTGCCGAAGGCATGCTCATGCTGATTGCCTCGGAGGACAGAGAGTTCTGCATCTTTTTTGACAGCCTTGACGGCGAGTATCAGGTCGTCGTTAAGAAACTCCCGAATTACCTCAAACGCTGTTCCGCACGGCTGGACGGTATTGGCGGCTGCGCCATGCTGGGTGATGGTTCCATTAATCTGATCATTGACGTCAACAGCCTGCAGGTCTAATAACGAAAGACAGGGGTGCATCATATGGAAGAGCCGCTTATGACGACGGCAACGGATGAAGATATACAAGAGTACCTGATTTTTACGGTCAATGGGATTGATTTCGGCATTGATATCGGCCTCGTCCAAGAGATTATCGAATTCCAACCCGCTGCCCCCATCCCGAATGCGCTTGATTTTTGCCGTGGTATCATCAATATCCGCGGGATGATCGTGCCAGTGCTTGATATGCGCGTTAAGCTGGGGTATGAGATGATTGAATACGACGGCAGAGCCTGCATAATCGTTGTCACCCTGGAATCCGAGATGGTTGGTGCGATTGTCGACGCGGTCAAGGATGTCATCCACATCTCTGAGGAAGATTTGATTGATTCACCGGCGATCGCCGGGAGTGCCGAGCAGCTTTCGTATACGTCGAAAATTGCCAGTATTGACGGTGACATTAAGCAGCTTCTCAATGTCAGCGCTGTTTTTGATATCGTTCAGGAGTTATCGGAATAGCGTTATCCTGTCAATAAAAGCCGTATGCTTTTAAGCATATGGCTTTTTTGTTTTGATCGCGGTATAATACGGATTGCAAGATATGGACAACGGAGGTCACTATGAAAACACTCATTTTCAACGGCTCGCCGAGGAAAAACGGCAATACGTCGCAGCTCGTCGCCACATTGCAGAAAAAGCTCAGCGGGGAGGTTAAAGTCGTGACGGCCTATGACTGCGATGTCAAGCCCTGCATCGATTGCCGCTATTGCTGGAAGAATCCCGGCTGTGCCATTCATGACGGCATGCAGGCAATTTATGATGATATACAGGAGGCGGACAACATCGTTATCGCCTCGCCGACGTATTTTACAGAGCTCTCCGGCCAGCTTCTGGCTGTTATGAGCCGCCTTCAGACATATTGGTGTGCCAAATATCTCCGGAAGGAAGAGCCGGTTCAAAAGAAAAAACGTGGCGGTATCATCATCGTCCGCGGCGGCGCAGGGGAGCTGACGAAGGGTATCGGCACGGCAAAAGTGTTGCTCGGCGATATAAATGCCAGGGATATTGCGGGCATTGTCTTTGCCGATGATTCCGATTCAACGCCCGCCGCAGCGCGTGATGATATTCAAAAAGCGATTACCGACCTTGCCGACTCTCTGAACGAAAAGCGTCCGTAAACTCAAATTTTTGACTAACTGATTAAAGCGTTATCTGGCCGTCCTGCTGTCAGCGGGGCGGCTTTTCGCGTCTTCTTTGTCGCATTGGGCAGCTTTTGAATATGATGATACAGACTTTAGAAATGAGGCGTATCAAATGGGCATATTTTCAGCCGGCATTGTCACGGGCGGCATCTTGTTCTATGTGCTCGTCTCGCTGCCCGTACTCGCGGCCGCCGCGTTTATCGCATACGTCCTGCGTCAGCGTCGGATTGACGCGCTGCTCAAAGAGCCGCTCCCATCGCAGCAGACACAGGTGCTTTATACCGCCGCGCAGCTGCAAGCCGTTCGGCAGCTGCTGGCAGGAACTGGGTATGCGTACGACTGGCAGCAGAACATTTTTTATTCGCTTTTGTACCCCTGGCAGCGGGATTTCGGCTATTGCAGCCTGTATGACGAATCGTCTGTCCCCTTCGGCATGGTGATTGACTGCGAGCCCGTCACGTTTGAATATGGCGGGAAACGCTGGCTCATTGAGCTGTGGAAGGGGCAGTACGGAATCACCATCGGCGGCGAAATCGGCGTCTATAATACGACGGGGCCGGACCTTGACATTCCCGGTGTCTTCAACGGCACGTTTTACCACTGCGCTAAGGATGAGGACACGCTGAGCATGACGTATACACTGCTGCGTAACAACGAGGTGCTGTTTCAGAGAGCGGGCCGCCACTGGTGGCTGACCGGCTTCAGGCTCGGCGAATTTTCAAAACCGGCCGCGCTGACGATGGAGGCATCCATTACCTTCAGAGATCGGATGATGCTAAAGGCCTTCCTCGGGGGACTAAAAAATAACGGCTACAAGGATAATGAAATCCGCATAAACGGGAACACGGTGCTTATCCTGTTTGGGAAGCCACACGCAAGGCAGCCGCTGACGCGCCACGGCTTTCTGGCATGGCTGGCGCTCCGGCGGAACAGGCGCCTTGTCGCGTCGTACAGGCGGCTGACAAAGGATATGGGCGACAATCTCTACGATATCCTGACGACCTTGAAAGAGAAGTCTCCCGTACTCTACGGGCTCACACTTAACGTCGGCCGCCAGGAAAGATTTTTCAAATTTCACGAAAAGCTGCTTGACTATCTCGATTAATCGGTGCGGCGGCGGGCGGCAGGTCGCCCGCCGCCGCATACCAGGTATTAAACATCATGTGCAGGAGGGTGGGGGCCGGGATGGTCTCACGAAAAAAACGAATTGATCGGGTGTATCGGTCAGCCCGCGTCATACCGTTCGGCGCGGCATCCAGTATCGTCGTCATGAGCGACTGCCACAGGGGTATCGGTTCCTGGGCGGATGATTTTACGAAAAATCAAACCATTTATCTAGCGGCGCTGAAGCATTACGACAGACTCGGCTATACATATATCGAACTGGGTGATGGTGACGAGCTGTGGGAAAACAAGCGCCTGGAGGACATCTATGCAGCCCACGGTGATGTATTCGCGGCGCTGCGCCACTTTGATAAGGGCAACAGGCTTTATCTCGTTGTCGGCAATCATGACCTGGAAAAGTTGAAAAAAACCACGACGGCTTCCGCCGGGGCGGCACAAAATGCCACGCCTTTCCAGACGGGTACGACGCTCTATGAGGGGCTCATTTTGAAGGACAAGGTAACAGACGGGGAGATTTTTCTGCTGCACGGCCATCAGGCCGATGTGTTAAACGACACGCTGTGGCGGCTGTCGCGCTTCCTTGTGCGATATGTTTGGCAGCCGCTTGAGCTGCTTGGCGTGCATGACCCGACGAGTGCCGCGAAAAACAACAAAGTCAAAGCGAGTGTCGAACGCCACCTGAAACATTGGGCCGAGACGGAAAACAAGCTGCTCATTGCCGGTCATACGCACAGGCCGGTGTTCTCCGACGCACCGGGCGGCCGGTATTTTAACGACGGCTGCTGCGTGCATCTATTTAACATCACCGCCATCGAAATTACAGACGGCAGCATAGCGCTCGTCAAATGGGGGGAGAAGACGCGGGAGGATGGCACCATCTACATCGGCCGGGATATAATCGCCGGGCCCGTCAAGCTAAAGGCGTATTCAATGGGCACTACATCTATGCAATATTCAAAATGAATATTATGCAAAACACAATATATAGGTTTAGATGACATAAAAACAAAAATGGGATAAACAGGAAGAATGAGAAAATAAGAGAATAAAAATAAGAAAAGCCCGGAAATCCGGGCTTTTCTTTATCAAAAGAGGGATATTTATTTGCCGATGAGGGAGAGGACGCTCTGCGGGAGGCTGTTGGCCTGAGCCAGCATCGCCGTGGCGGCCTGGGACAGGATGTTCGCGTTGGTGAACTCCGTCATCTCCTTGGCCATATCGACGTTGCGGATCTGGCTCTCGGCTGATGTCAGGTTCGTGGAAGATGTGCTCAGGTTGTCGATCTTGTACTCAAGGCGGTTCTGAACGGCGCCGAGCGTCGCGCGCTGCCCAGAGACCTGATTGATAGCGCTGTCGACTGTCTCGATGGCTGCAGCGGCTGCCGTGCGGGTGGCAACACTAGTGGAAGAAACGCCGAGGTAGTTGGCATCCATCTTGTCGATGTTAATGACCATTGAGTCACCTTCGTTGGCACCGACTTGGAAAGTGAGACCGGCGTTTTTCGTGGCTTCGACGGAGAAATTGGAGGCCGTGGAAACTTCAAGATCAGCGTCAGTACCGGCACCGAATATTTTTGTATAATTGTGACCTGCGTCTTGTACAGTTGCAGCTTGTGTTGTTGCAGTAGCAACAGTATTAAGGAAGTTCGTTGCAGTACCGGTATTTGTTACCGCCAGATCCAAAGAAAACTCATTGTTTCCATCAGCGTCCGTGAAAGTGAGCGTCGTGGTATCGCTGACACCGCCGTTAGCTGCTGACAGACCTAAATCTGCCTTATTCACGGTTGAAGTATATGTGTTTGTATCATTGTCGGTAAATGTGAAAGTAACCGTTGTAGCATCGGCTGCGGTAATGCTCACCGTTCCGGCGCCATTGACAACTGTAGCATCGTCCAAAGCCTGCATATTGGTAAAAGCAGCTGTGGCCGCGGCAGCCATTCCGTTTGTGCCGTTACCTGTGAATGTAACAGTAGCTGTTAAAGACGCATCGTTAGCAGTGTCGACAGATGACGCCGTCAATGTATCAAAATTGACTTTGACGCCGTTGCCAAAAGTGACGGAACTCATCCCAGCTTCTAATTTAACGCTTTCAGCGCCGGTGAGGTTGGCATAGACGCCATATTCGGCATCTCTGGCCGTCACACCGCCGGAGACGGAGACTGACAGCTTCGAGATATTCTGAGCGAGTGTGTCGTAATTAGATTCGCTGGCGGTTGGTATCGTAGAATTCAGGCCTAATGTGATGTTAAACGCATCGTCAGCATCTTTGTTAAAGCTAAGCGTCAACGTTGTGCCTGTCTTCAGTGCTTCGAGATCCGCAACGGAAACTTTTGCTTCAAACTTTTGATTGTTATCGCCCGTCGCTTTTACGGTGATCTGGCCGTCACCTTGGTCATTCGTTGGGTCAGCGTAGGTGGCAGAAAGCGTGTAGTTGCCGTTTAAGAGGTCTGAAGCTGCGACATTGGCACCGAGTGCGACGCTGTTGGAGCCGCTGAAATACGTGGCCGCGCCGTCGGTGACGAGCTCAACGCTGGTGGGTTCAACGCCGGTGACAGCAGCACTCTCAAGCTTTGTAGAAACGCTGAAATTGTAGTCTCCGGTTGCCGCGTTGCCGAGGTTGACGGTCATGCCGCTGTTGGCAAGACTTGTCGTGCCAAGGTTTTTGGTTTCTGTGGCGAGGGAGCCGTCGAGAAGGTTTTTCTTATTGAAGGTTGTGTTCTTGGCGATGTCGTCCAGCTCCGACTGAAGCTGCGTAAACTCATCCTGCAAAGCGGCGCGGTCTATATCGTTCTCGTTCGTGTCGGAAGCCGATTGCACAGCCAGTTCGCGCATGCGCTGGAGGATCTGGGTCGAGCTGTCGAGTGCGCCTTCTGCCGTCTGAACAAGGGATATGGCGTCCTGGGCGTTGGCAGAGGCTTTGTCGAGGCCACGGATCTGGGCGCGCATTTTTTCGGAGATCGCAAGGCCGGCTGCGTTGTCAGCCGCCGTGTT
This sequence comes from Oscillospiraceae bacterium CM, assembly GCA_022870705.1. NCBI lineage: Bacteria > Bacillati > Bacillota > Clostridia > Eubacteriales > Oscillospiraceae > Oscillospiraceae bacterium JHJ. The sequence goes on along the minus strand of CP072107.1, from coordinate 1,764,003 downwards.
GATGGCGTAGCCGGATGAAAGCTTGGCCACCGCGCTGGAGATTTTGTTCTGGTTCTTCGTGTACTGGGTATAGGTGTTCATCGCGGTAAGGTTCGTGTTAATACGCATGATTGTTCCTCCTTGATGTTTCCGGCGGCGTCCATGCCGCTCGGTTTTTGTTTTTTGAGTTCCCTGTCGAACGGGAGACTCCTTACATTGTCCTTTATCGCAAAATTCGACACGGACTTTAGTCATTTTGATAAAAAAATTTTTGTGAGTTATTTTGCAAAAATTCTCATCATTTTCAGTTGTTTTGTGAGAAAACGGTGAGAGAAATGAAGTAAAAAGCTATTATCGAAACATTTCAAAAATAATTTAGTGTGAATTTTAATAGAATTTTTGGGCGAAACCCAGAAAATTGTCGGGCAGGTACTGAAAAAAGCCAAAATATTATGCAATAAGTACAAAAAAATAATAAAATAGGCAGTTATAATTGACAAAAAGTATAATAAATTGAAAATCGAAATTTGTAGAATTATATTGCATTTTGGCAAAAATTATAGTAACCTAAAACACAGATAAGGGGAGAACCGTGAAAATGACCTATGTAAACCGTTTCATTACGGCTCCTTCTCCAATGGTGTTCGGCGTGAATAATTATACTGAAATTGTATATTTATTCACTATTTTTGCACAAAAATAGCTGTTCGGCGCGTGCCGAAATTCGCGAAAAAAGGCTGAAAGCGTAGTCTGAATGGAGAGCAGGGGCGGTAGGATTGGCTGCTTTTATGAAATCGATGCTGGATAGAACGCGTGAGTTTTTTCAGAATATCGAAAAAAAGAAGTTAATAATGCTGATTTCGTTGGCGGTTACGGTTGTCGCTGCCGGTGTTGTTGGTGCGCTGCTGCTCAATCAGGTGCATTACACAGTGCTCTACTCAGGGCTTGACGCCGGCGAAGCCGGGACGATTAAAACGCTGTTGGACAACAAGGGCGTCAAATCAAAAGTTCAGGGGACGAGCACGATCCTCGTTCCGGACGATCAGGCCGACGAGCTGCGCATTGAGCTGGCCTCGGAAGGCTACCCAAGCACCGGCCTCAATTACGACATCTTTTCAAATTCCTCTGCTATCGGCTCGACGGATTTGGAACGGCGCACATATTTGCAGTACCAGCTTCAGGAAAACATGCGGGCCACAATCAACAAGATGGACAAGATACAGGATTCTGTTGTCATCGTCAATCTCGCGTCGGATTCCTCTTTTGTCGTCACGGATACGACAAAAGACGCCAGCGTCGCCGTTATGCTCAAATTAAAGGACACGCAGACGCTGACAAGCGGCGAAGCAAAAACGATCGGCGAATTCGTGCTCAAGTGCGTACCGGACCTCAAGCCGGAAAATGTGAGCATTGTCGACGCCAAGATGAATTCATACAGTATTAATGAGGACGACGGCGCCGGGGAATATTCGGCAAGTCAGCAGCAGCTGACAGAGCAGATGAAATCGATTCTCTCCGATCAGGCCTTGAACATCTTGGAACCGGTTATCGGAACAGGCAATGTCGCCGTCTCGGTGAATTTAAGCCTCGATTTTGATAAGCAGACCGTCAGCAAGGTCGAATTTGCCCCACCGATTGCCGGCGAAACGGACGGCCTTGTCCGCAGTAGTGAGGAGATTATAAACGCCAGCGGGACAGGGACGACCGGCGCTTCCGGTTCAGCCGGAACCGATACAAACGGCACGGGAACGCCAGCTTATGTTGCCGATACGACTGGAACGGGAAGCAGCAGTACAAACTCGTCGAAAACCTATAATTATGAGCTCAACGAGATCCAGACGCAGATTGAAAAGGCCCAGGGTTCCGTTCAGAACCTCTCGGTCGCCGTACTCGTTAACTCCAGTGCCGCCGATGGGATCGACGGTTACGTTGATAAAGTTAAAAATCTTGTCGCCAAGGCGATTGGCGTGAAGCCGGATTACATTTCGGTGGAGCTGATGCCGTTTTCACAGAGTAACGGCATTGACAGCGCGTTTGAGCAAAACCAGGATACGATCAAGCAGGTCACGCAAAACAGCCTTATTAAAACAATCGTTACCATCGCGGCGCTGCTGGCAGCCGTTATCATTACGCTCCGTTTCTTTGGGAAGAGGACCTTCAAACATCGGGAAGATGAAGGGCACGGTCTCAAGCCGCAGCCTGTCGGCGTGACGGCAGGTGACGGCGACGTTATGCCGGAGCTTCCAAACTTTGACTTGGCAGACCTCGTCCTTAAAAAATCAACAGAAGCGGAGAAAATTGAAGAGCTGATGGACAGATATCCCGAGACGGTGGCGCTGATTCTGCGCACATGGCTGGCGGAGGATAATTGATATGGCCAGCACGGATTCAAGACGCCTGACACGGCGGGAGAAAGCGGCGATCCTTTTGATCGCACTCGGAAAGAATCAGGCCGCCGAAATTTTTAAATACCTCACAGAAGAGGAGATTGCCACACTGACACTGGCAATCACAACGACGGAAAAGGTGACAAAGGAAGAAAGCGAAAGCGTTCTATCCGAATTTCTGGAGACGGTTCTGGCCCAGAAATTTATTTCAGAGGGCGGGCTGGATTACGCGCGCGGCGTTTTAAAAAAAGCGCTTGGCGATAACAAAGCCGGTGAAATTCTTGACAAGCTCACGGAGACGCTTCAGGTGCGGCCCTTCGAGTTCGTCCGCAAGGCTGACACGATGCAGATTGTTCACCTCGTGGCCAACGAGAACCCGCAGATGATTGCCCTCCTTATGTCCTATCTGGAGCCGAAAAAAGCATCCGGTGTGCTGGCAGCGCTGCCGAACAGCCTGCAGGTAGAAGTTATCACGCGCATGGCGAATATGGAAAGCGTCATCCCGGAATATATCCGCGAAGCCGAAATGATTTTAGAGCAGCGCCTCGCCAAAATGGGCATGAGCGACCAAACGACCGTCGGCGGGATCGACGCCGTTGTTAAAATTATTAACAGTGTCGACCGCGGCACAGAGAAAAATATTTTGGAAAGCCTCGACGTCCTTGACCCGGACCTGTCTGAAAATATTAAAAAGAATATGTTCGTTTTCGAAGATATCGCCAAGCTTTCAAACCAGGCGATCCAGCGCGTTCTCAAAGATGTGCAGCAAAGCGACATCGCCGTGGCGCTGAAGGGTGCCAACGAAGAGGTCAAAAATGTCATCATGTCTAATCTCAGTAAGCGGCTGCAGGAAATGATCGCCGACGACCTCTCTGTCATGGGCCCGATGCGTATGAAGGATGTGGAGGAAGCGCAGCAGAAGATTGTGAACGCTGTCCGGGCGCTGGAGGAAAACGGCGAAATTATCGTTTCCAGGGGGGACGCCAGCGATGTCCTCGTTTAGAATCGACAGGCAGTATGTCTCTTTTGAAACGGCTGAAACGCAGACCGTTTACGCGCAGCGGCACGAGCCGGTGCCGGTGGAACATCCCGCCGCGCCGGGTGACGATATTAACAGGCTATATAACGAAATTTACGAACGGCTTCAGCAGGAGCACGCTGAACAGGCCGAAACAATGCTGCAAAAAGCCAAGGAAGAGGCGCAGGAAATCATTGACAGGGCAAAAAGAGAAGCCTCCGACATGCTCAGCGCGGCGCAGGACGAGAGTGACCGCCGTTGTGCGGAAACCGAGCAGGCGCTGGCAGCGGCTGAAGCCGAACGCAAAAGTGACGAGGCAAACCGGCTGCTTCAAATGGAAAGTGACCTGCAAAGCCGCTACAAGGTTATGGTCGAGCAAATGCGCGGCGACTTTGTGACACTGGTGATGGATATCACCAAAAAAATCATCGGGTATAAGCTTGAGGAATCCGATGCTGTTTTTCTGAATCTGATCAAAGACGCTTTAGAACGCCTGAAGCAGACGGGGACAATAACCATTCGCGTCAGCCCACAGGATTACGCCCGATATTTCGGGGCCGAACGGCCCGAGCTGGAGCCGGAAAACAGCGACGCCCGCATCGTTGCCGTTGAGGACCCGGCATTTAAACCGGGGGACCTTGTCGTTGAGTCGGACGGGGAAGTCGTTGACATCTCCATCGACCGGCAGCTCGACCTGATTGAACAGGCTTTTTCAAACTGAGAGGGACAGCCGATGCAGAGCGATTTCCAAAGCTTTCACGATATTCTGAAAAACCTTAACACCGTTGAGCACAGCGGTAAGGTCATGAAGGTCGTCGGGCTGACGGTGGAGTCAAACGGCCCTGCCGTCAACATCGGCAATATCTGCCGCATCTACCCCTCCGTCGGTGACGATTACGTTGAAGCCGAAGTCGTCGGCTTTCGCGACCAGCGCGTTTTACTGATGCCGTTCGGCGACATGACCGGCATTGGCTTCGGCAGTCGGGTTGTTTCAACGGGCCACTCTCTGCGGGTGGCTGTGTCCGACGAACTCATCGGTCGCGTTTTGAACGCGCTCGGTAAACCAATGGACGATGGCCCGCCCATCCCGGACGACATTTGCTATCCTGTTGACAATATGCCGCCCAATCCTCTGACGCGCACGCGCATATCGGAAGAGTTCCCACTCGGTGTACGTGCCATTGACGGACTCTTGACAGTCGGCCAGGGACAGCGCCTCGGCATTTTCGCCGGCAGCGGCGTCGGTAAATCAACGCTTCTCGGTATGATTGCGCGCAACGCTGTGGCGGACGTCAACGTCATCGTCCTCGTCGGTGAACGCGGGCGCGAGGTCAAGGATTTTATAGAAAAAGACTTGGGGCCGGAAGGCTTGCGAAAAACGGCCCTCATCGTTGCAACGAGCGACCAGCCCGCTCTCCTTCGGTTGAAGGCGGCGCTTGTGGGGACAAGCATTGCTGAGTATTTCAGAGACAAGGGCCTTAAGGTTTTACTCCTGATGGATTCCGTCACGCGCTTTGCCATGGCCCAGCGGGAGATTGGCATGGCTGTCGGCGAGCCGCCGATTTCGCGCGGCTTCCCCCCATCAGTGTACTCAATTCTGCCGAAGCTTTTAGAGCGCTCGGGAACGTCGGATAAGGGCTCGATCACCGGCCTCTACACCGTTCTCGTTGAAGGCGACGACATGAACGAACCGATCTCCGACACCGTCCGCGGCATTCTTGACGGGCATATCGTCCTCTCGCGGGCGCTGGCAACGGCAAACCATTATCCGGCGATTGACGTGTTGGAAAGCATCAGCCGTGTTATGAAGGACATTATTCCCCCGGAGCAGTACGACAAGGCCGGATACATCAAAAACACGATGGCCGTCTACCGCAAGGCGAAAGACCTCATCGATATCGGTGCCTATAAGGCAGGCTCCAGCATAGAAATTGACGAAGCCGTCCGATTAAACCCTGTGGTTACCGGATTTTTAAGACAGACAGTTGATGAGGCGGCGACGTACGACGCGGTTAAAGAAGGCCTGTATGCGATTGAATAACGACGGCTTCGGAGGGCGCGTGCATGAAAAAATTTATGTTTTCCCTCGGTGCCCTGTACGACGTTAAAAAAGCCGAAAAGGATGCCCGGCAGGCGCAGTTTGCCGCCGCAACGGCGGCGCTTGAAGCCGCGAAGGCCAGAAAAGAAGCACTTGAAAAAACGCATAAAGAGAAAAAGGCGCAATATGAACAGCAGGCGAAGGCCGGTATGACCGTTAGTGATTTTAAAGGGTATGCCGTCTATTTCGAAGAGCTGCTGGAGACCATTCAAAAGGCAGGGCGCGAGGTTGACAGAGCCGCCAGAGAGGTTGAAGCACGGCGCGGGGAGCTCGTGGCCGTGCACAAGGAAATCAAGGTGCTTGAAAAACTGTATGACAAACAGTATGCCGAGTATGTAAAAGAGTTTGAAAAGAGCGAAACGAAAACGGTTGACGATATCGTCTCCTACAACGTGACGGAGTCGGGCGGCCGCGGGCCGGGGGCGGCGATACCATAATACGACATCGGGAGATGAGCGCATGAGTCCAGCGTCGACGGCCGGAAAGCCCGGAAAACTTGGTGACAAAGAATTTGAAGAGGCATTCAAGCCGGGGACGAAGGGCGTTCCCGCCGATAAGGTGGGGAAGGCGAAGAAGAAATCCCCCCTCGTCATGGTCGTCATCATTGTCCTGATTATACTCGTTTTAATTGCAGGCGGCGTTGCGGGGCTTTATTTAACAGGAAACCTAAACCCTCTTTTGCAGGCCGTCGGCCTTGGCAGCCTTGTCGATACGTCGCAGGGTGACCGCGCGGCGGCACTCGACGCGCGCGAGGCGGCGCTCAATGCCAGAGAACAGGCGCTCAACGACTTGCAGAAGCAGCTCGATGACCAAGCGGCGCAAAGCAGCACGGCTCCCTCCACGAGTCCTTCCGGAACGGACGGGCAGACGACAACGACAACATCAACGCAGACACTTGAAGAACTGCTCACCGGGCTGTCCACTGAAAAGCTCACGGAGCTCCAGCAGGTCGGCGCGATTTACAGCAAAATGGACGCTGTTTCGGCGGGCGCGATTATGACAAAGGTTTATGATGCGCAGCAGATTGCCGTCATTGTCTATTACATGCAGCCGGCCGCGGCAGCCCTATTGCTGTCGAAGCTGGACCCCCAGCTGGCTGCGGACGTCACAAAGATTCTGGCAAGCTGAGGCTTATTAACCGCGTGCGAGAGGAGGATATTATGCAGGCTGTTTCCATTCCATTGATGACTGCGACACCGGCAATTGCTGAGCAGGGCAGTGAAACGACGGCCGGCCAGGGGCTGAAGGTTAATTCCGCGCTCCGGTCACAGCCGGCTGTTATGCTGTTTAACGCAGTCCTTCAGCAGGAAATTGGTAAGGACACCGGCGCTCAGGCAGGCGGTCTTTCCGCCGAATTACTCACGGCGCTCGGCGACACCACGGTCAATAAAGACAACGCAGGGGAGGCTGATTTGAGCGGGATGCTCGCTCAGCTGATGGTGCTGGCCGTAAACACCCCGACATTACCTGGGGAACCGGCGGCAACAGACGGCGAGCCAGCAGAACAAGCGCTTCAATCGATTCAAACGGCTCAATCAATTCAGGCTACTCAAGCTATTCAAACTGCTCAAACTGCACAAACTGCTGTTGTGACGGATACCGCTTCCCGCACAGCCCCAACGATCGGTCAGGAGGCTGTTTTGGCACCCGCTAATGCAGGGCTCACGACGGCTACAGCAGCGGCACTGCCTGACCGGCCAACAGCCGGTGCAGACCCGGGATCTTCAGCCGATGGCACGGGCGAATTTTTTGCAGCCGTCAAGCAGGCCATGCAGGATGCCGGGCAGGCGTTGGGTGCCGCAGCGGCACCGCAAGCACCGGCACCACACGCCGTGGCGCCTGAGGTACCCGCTACGGCAGCAATGGGAATTACAGCAAACGACCCAAAAGAGCAGCGCCGTGACGCATCGGTTTCCCTCTTTTCCGACGCAGTACCGACGTCAGCCAGTGCGGTGGGAAGCGCGCCCATGGCAACCGAGACGTCGACCGACGGCGGATTCGGCGAGTCGGCTTCCTTCACTCGGTCAAAAGAGACCGTATCACCGCTAGCAGCCGCCGCCGTCCAGAAGGGTGATACAGCAGCCGCTATCGATACCTCTTTCTCCATCACAACGGACGTTGTGACGCCCGCTATTGAAAATGCTTTTGACCGCTTTGTCGACGATGTCAGAAGTATTCGGGGCAGCGCACAGGAAATTAAAATTGTTTTGGAGCCCGAGTCGCTCGGGATTTTAACAATATCCGTCCTTCGGACGGAAAACGGGGTCTCGGCGAAAATCAAATCAGAGAACAAAGAGGTGGCCGGGGCCATCTCCGGCCATCTTCACAAGCTTGTGGCCGCTATGCAAACGAAGGGAATCACCGTCGATAATATTGACGTTGTCTATTCAAAAAATGACGGCCCGGCAAGCTTTACCGAGCAGGGTTCGTCGCAGCAGAGCTTTACGCAGCAACGCTTCACGGGCGGCCGGGAAGACGACGCGGCCAGAAGGCAGCCGACTTCAACAGGGGCCACGGAAGGCGACGTCTGGCAGGAGTACGGCACGGCCCGGGCCGGTGATTCAACGGTAGATTATCGGGTCTGATATCAACCGGCATCAGCCGGTCAAGGAGGGTGAAATAATGTCTGTCGGTACGGTCGGCGCATCGGATGCCATCACGTATACTTCCAACAGCGAAGACACTTCGAAAACCAATTCAAAGGTTGACACAGAAACGTTTCTCAATCTGCTCGTGGCACAACTGAAATATCAGGACCCGCTCGAGCCGCAGGACAACACGGCCTTCGTCACGCAGCTGGCGCAAATGTCATCGCTTAGCGAGATGCAGGATATGAAATCAACGCTCCAGAATTCTCAGGCTTATGACATGATCGGAAAAGATATCTACGCCGAGGTGCTCGATAAAACGACGGGCGTGACAAACGCCTATGCCGGGATTGTCGACAGCGTTATTATCCGAGACGGGATCCCATATATCGTCGTTGGCAGCACGGCCATCCGTGTATCTGACGTCAAGCAGGTTTTCCCCGTACAGGAGCAAGACAGCGCAACAGACAACGCAACGGACGGCACAACGATCTGATCAGTCTTGAAGAATAAAAAAATATAAAGAGGAGATTTGCTTTATGATGCGTTCACTTTTCTCGGCTGTTTCCGGTTTGAAAAGCAATCAGACGGCCATGGACATCATCGGCAATAATATCGCAAACGTCAACACAACAGGCTATAAAACAAGCCGGACGATTTTCCAGGATATTTTCAGCCAGACGATCAGCAGCGCCACGGCGCCGACGGCAACGACAGGCGGCAGCAACCCCAAGCAGGTCGGCCTTGGCGTCTCTATTTCTACCATCGGCATGAACATGACGGAGGGCAGTACGCAGTCAACGTCCAATCCACTGGATTTCGCCATCTCCGGCGAGGGCTTCTTCGTCGTTGATGACGGCAGCGGCTCCTATAAATACACAAGAAACGGCGCGCTGCAGCTCGATTCTCAGGGCTTTCTCGTTACGGCTAACGGCGACTATGTTATGGCCGTTAACCATGACACTGATTCCGACGGTACGCCCGATGTCGACAATACGGACACGTTTGTTACGGCTGATCTGACAAAGGTTCAGCTGCTTGGCGACATTTATGACACAGCAACGCCGCCGGCACTGGTAGATCATTATTCCGATTACGCCATTGACGCAAACGGTGTGATCACAGCCGTCAACAATGCCGGCGCGAAGGTGACGGTCGGGCGCGTTGTATTGGCAACGTTCAACAATAACGGCGGCCTAGAGAAGACCGGGTCGAGCTATTACGTTGTGTCCTCCAACAGCGGTACGGCCAAATACGGCTTTGTCGGAAACGAATGCGGAACGCTTAACAGCGGCAGTCTCGAGATGTCAAACGTTGATCTGTCGACAGAACTGACAAATATGATTATCACACAAAGAGGCTTTCAGGCAAACTCGCGCGTCATCACGACGACGGATTCCATGCTTGAAGAACTCATCAATCTCAAGCGTTAGCGGGTGCGCGAATGATTAAAGTAACGCGCATCAATAAGGTTGACCATTTCTGGGTCAATGAAAATCAAATTGAATACCTTGAAGAGACGCCGGATACGATTTTGACAATGGTGTCGGGTCATAAGTATGCTGTCGCTGAGACGGCTGAAGAGATAGCGGAAAAGATCACTGATGTAAAAAGAGCCGTTCTCAAAAAACGGGACGAAAGAGGCGATCTGATCCACTAAAAGTGCCTTGAATCATCTTTAAAGATATGCCAACAGGGAGGTGACGATATTGCTGGATGTCCTGTCGCAGGCCGAAATAGACAAGCTCATGCGTGATTTGGCTACCGGTGAGGCGGATGAAACAGATGAACCGTCAAAAAACACTGTCAAAACATATGATTTTAAGACCGCCAACCGATTTACGAAGGAGCAGATTCGCGCCATCAACGTCGTTTTCAAGAATTTCGGGCACCTCTTATCGAACTATCTCATGGGGTCTTTGCGGGCCAGCTGTGATTCGGAAGTGCTCTCCATTGAAGAAATATCCTTCAACGAATTTAACAACTCTGTGCCGTCTCCCGTCATAATCGCGATTATTAATACAATTCCCTTTACGGGCTCGTTCATCATGGAAATGACAAAGGAGATCTCGTATTCCATCATCAGCCGCGTGTTGGGCGGGACGAAAGAGATTACTGCCGAAGGGCGGCAGTTTACGGATATTGAGCTGGCCATCGTCGAGCGCGTGCTCTGGCAGGCGCTGAAAAACTTTGACGAGGCGTGGATCAAAATTATGGAGGTCAGCTCCTCGCTGGAGAAAGTTGAAACAAGCATGCAGTTTGCCCAGATCGTCGACAATAACGAACCTGTTTTAATGGTAACGCTCAATGTCACAATCGGCAACGAGAGCGGGCTCATCGGTTTTTGTCTGCCGCATCAGGCGCTCGAGCCTTTTACAAAGAAGCTGAACACACAGCACATGTATACCGGCAACGTCACAAAAAAAGTCGATGCCGATCCGCTTGGCATCATCAAGACCATCGGGAGCACCGATATCGTCGTCAGTGCCGTCTTCAACCCGACGGAGGCAACGGTTCGGGACATAACGAGCCTCAATGTGGGCGATGTGATACAGCTTCAGCACCGCCTCAACGAGCCGCTGATCATCAAATATCAGCAGGTACCGAAATACCGCGCCGAAATCGGCAAGCTCAAAAACAATCTAGCCCTGAAAATCCTTGATGAAATCAGAGGAGACGACGAGAATGAGTGATTTGACCCAGGAAGAGATAGACGCCCTCGTCAGCGGCACAACGACGGCGATGACGCAGGATTATTCGGAAGAGGATATAAAAGACCTTCAGGCGCTTGAAGAGGTAGACGCCGTCGTGGCTGAGGATATTTCCGCCTATTTTACGCCGGATGAGGTTGATGCGCTGGGCGAAATCGGTAATATCAGCATGGGGAACTCCGCGACGACAATGCACGCGCTGTTAGGCCGTAAGGTGACGATCACCACACCCAAAGTCGGCCTGTTTAAAACAGAAAACGTACTCTCGGCATTTAAATGGCCGTTTTTGGCCATCAGCGTGGAGTATACGGAGGGCATGTTCGGCAAAAATCTTTTAATCCTGAAGGACTATGACGCGGCTGTTATCACAGACCTATTAATGGGCGGGGAAGGTAGCGTCGACCGAGATAAAATTGTCCTCAATGAAATTCATTTAAGCGCCATGAGCGAAGTCATGAATCAGATGATCGGCTCGTCGGCTACGGCAATGGCCAACATGATGGGCCGCTATATCAATATCGCGCCACCACAGATTGAGCGAGCCACACCTGACGATGACGTCTCCTCGTTTTTGGACGGCACGCCCCTCGTTATTAAAATCAGCTTTGATATGGAGATTGAGGGGCTGCTCAAAAGCAAGCTGATGCAGATCATGTCGGTTGAGATGGCGCGATCAATGATCAACGAACTCATGCCAAGCGAAGATACGAGCCCCGTTCAGGACAAAGCCCCCGCTCCCGCCGCGCAGCCGGTACCAGCCGCGCCGAAACCTGCTGCGACGCCGCCGCCAGAGCCGAAGCGTGTGCAGTCAGTTAAACCGGCCGCCTATCAGTCATTCGACGAGCCGGGAATGGCTTCGATGGGTGACATCAGCCATATTAACTACGATCTCATCAACGACATTCCGCTGCAGGTCACCGTTGAGCTTGGCAAATCAAAAAAGAGCCTCAGCGACGTTATGAATTTCGGCATTGGTTCCATTATTGTTTTGGATAAGCTGGCCGGAGAACTTGTTGACGTCATTGTCAACGGCAAGAAAATTGCCAAGGGTGAGGTCGTCGTCATTGATGACAATTACGGTGTACGCATAACAGAGATTATCCGCTAGTAGAGGCTTTTCTGAACAATCGGCATTGTCCCGATAAGAATGGTGAGTGGTAAACGTGTTTGAGTGTGTAGCAAGTCAGCCAATATTTAATATTAAAAAAGAAATATTCGGATATGAGTTGCTATACAGGGCAGGGCAGGACTCGGTAGAATATGACGCCGAGGACGGCAGCAGCGCGACAAAAGACGTTTTGGTAACAGCGTTTAGTGATATCGGCATAGAGGCCATCACCGGCGGGCGCAAGGCATTTGTCAACTTCACGGCGGACCTTATTTTAGAAGAAGTACCGCACATGCTCTCCAACGACATTCTTATTGTCGAGCTCTTAGAGGATGTCCGGCCGACGGAGGCGGTGCTGGCCGCCTGCCGAAAGCTCAAGCGCCGCGGCTATCTCCTCGCGCTGGACGATTTCATCTATACGGAGGAGGCCGAGCCGCTTGTTGACCTGGCCGATATCATCAAAATCGACTTTATGAAGTGCAATGTCGACAGTATTGCAAAGAGCGTTTATAGAATCACGCGCAACAGGCGAAAAATTCTTCTGGCGGAAAAAATTGAGACGTATGAGGACCTTGAATTAGCCAGATCATTAGGCTTCAACCTCTTTCAGGGCTTCTTTTTCTGCAAGCCGACAATTGCCAACGCCAAATGCACCGAGACGCTGCAGGTCAGCAAGCTCCAACTTATAAAATATATTGCCGACCCCGAAGTCAGTTTTTTTGACCTCGCCAACGTTATCAAGCGCGATCTCGTCTTGTCATACCGCCTTTTAAAAATCGTCAATTCCGCCTATTACGGGCTCAAATACACCGTGACCGGCATTCTGCACGCGCTTTTAATTCTCGGTCTCAATGAGATTAAGAAATGGATTTCCCTGATCGTTCTAAACCAGATTAAAACGACGAAACCGAGCGAGCTGATCCGCGCCGCGCTTGTCCGCGGGATTTTCATGGAGAAGATCGCCATCTCACAAAAAAAGCGGAAATACAGGGACGAGTATTTTCTTGTCGGGTTGTTTTCGCTGGCTGAAGCCATCATGGACACGCCGATAGACGCGATCCTGAAAGAAACACATTTAAGCGAGGAGATCACAAAACCGCTCATCACGGGCGAGGGCGAAAAAGCCGAGCTTTTAAAAATCATTACCCATATCGAACGGGCGGAATGGGATGAGGCGCGCGCATATGCCGCCAAATGCGGCGTCGACCCCGGCAAAACGAACCAGTTCTACATCGAAGCGATGATAGACGCGAATAAACTGCTGAAATAGAAGGAGGTGATTTTGTGTTAGACAATATGTTTTCCTCCGTCAACACACTGCAGAAAGGCCTAAATGCCTCATGGCTCCGCAACGAGGTCATCGCCAATAATATCGCCAACGTCGACACACCCGGCTTCAAGGCCTCGCACGTCCAATTTGAGGATCTCATGGCTGAGGCAGCTGGGTCGGACGGCGGGACATTATCCATGGAAACGACAAATGACAAGCATCTCGGCTTTTCGGGCGGCGCGGCAATTTCGAGCGTCGAGCCGCAGGTGGTGACCGACGAGACGACGTCAACGCGGCTTGACGGGAATAACGTCAATATTGAAAACGAGATGGTCGAGCTGGCGAAAAACTCTATAAATTATTACACCACCGTTACAAAGATCAATTCTGAATTTCGCAAGCTCAATACGGCCATCAACGTCAACTAAACAGGCGTTGCGGCGCAGGCATAGAAAAATCGGAACGGAGGAAACCAAATGGGCTTTTTAAGTGGCATGGATATCAGCGGCTCCGGCCTGACGGCACAGCGAATGCGGATGGATGTCATCTCCGATAACATCGCCAACGTCGACACGACGCGCACAGCCGACGGGACGCCGTATACAAAAAAATACGTTGTTTTGGCTGAGCGCAGCGATTTTGCTGGTGTTTTGAAAAACGCCTCCGGCGGCACCTCGGGCAGTGTTTCAGGCGGCGTCCGCGTCACCGAAATCGGGGAAGATACGACAACGCCCTACCAGCTCGTCTACGACCCGACGAATCCCGACGCCGGTGAAGACGGCTACGTCCGGATGCCGAACGTTGATATCACACAGGAGATGGTCGACATGATTTCGGCTTACCGCTCCTACGAGGCAAACGTCACGGCCTTCAACGCATACAAGGACATGGCGATCAAATCGCTTGAAATCGGCAAATAATGCCGCCGGCAGAAAGGAGCATCACCCATGGTCAGTATCGGTTCTTCACTTATCAGCAATCTTGGCAGCATCGCCAATCCTGTCACGGCCAAGCCGGTGTCGTCTGGAACGACGACGGCAGACTCTGGCTTTAAAGAGGCACTCTCCAGCGCGCTTGACCGCTTTGAGCAAGTCGGTGACGAGAACGCGCAGTCCACGCTGGATCTTTTGACTGGAAATACGGATGATCTGTCCAACACCATGATTGCCGCCCAGAAGTCCGAAATTTCCCTGAATCTGACGGTGGCGCTTCGGAACAAGGCCGTAGAGGCGTATAAAGAAATTATGAACATGCAGGTCTGACCTGCCGTTGGGGGGCGCACAGTGCTGAATTTTTGGGATTACGTCCAGGCGATCGCCATCATCGTCGCCGTTTTGTTCGGGGCGTATTATGTCACGAAGCTTGTGGCGAGAACGAGCACCGGCTCCTTCCGTAGAAACACCGGTATCCGCATCCTCGGTTCACAGCCGCTTGGGAAGGACAGATCTGTTTTCGTGGTAGAGATCGGGGAAAACGCGTATATTCTCGGCGTCAGCGCCCAGCGCGTTGAGCTGCTGGACAAGCAGCCGACAGCACAGCTCGGCCTTCCCAAGGAAGAGCCGTCACCCGTCCTGCCAAGCTTCGCCGCGAGCTTTAAGGACGAACTGAATAAACGGTTGAAAAGGTTTAACAAAGATGACTAAATGCGTAAAACCCAGATTTAATTGGATACCGGTATCTGTAGAAAGGCTGCCGGACCCGGGAAGATATGAACCGGCACATCAAAAGCTCTTCAAAACCGCAAAAATCTGCGCGGCCACGAGCTTCATTTTTGTTCTTGGCTTGATGTTGCTTTTGGGTGTGTCGCACAGCGCCGCTGCGGCCCCCATCGATTCGGTCCAGTCCCTCTTAGACAATAACCAGCAGTCTATGCAGATCATTATGATCTTAACGGCCATCACGCTCGTACCGACGGCACTCATTATGCTCACCGGCTTTACGCGGATCGTCATTGTTTTATCCATCGTGCGCAACGCCATCGGACTGCAGAATATGCCGCCCAACACGGTGATTATCGGCCTTGCGCTCTTTATTACATATTTCGTCATGAGCCCTGTTCTCGTTAAAATCAATGACGTTGCTTATCAGCCTTACGTTAAAAACCAGATCACGTTTACCGAGTTTTCGGAGAAGTCGATGGTGCCGCTCCGGGAGTTTATGCTGAAAGAGACGTACTCGACGGATTTGAATTTTTTTGAAGGCCTGTCCGGCATTGATAAGCAGACGGATGTTAAAAATGTTCCCGACCGCGTCGTCATCGCCGCGTTCGTCACAAGCGAGCTCAAGCACGCGTTTGCCATCGGATTTTTTATCTACATCCCGTTTATCGTGATCGATATGATTGTGGCGAGCACGCTGATGGCGATGGGCATGATGATGCTGCCGCCGGCGATGATCTCCATGCCCTTTAAAATTCTGCTGTTTGTTTTAGTAGACGGCTGGCGTCTGACAATTGGGGCGCTCGTCAGCAGCTTCGGCTAGAGGGAGAAAAAATGATCACACAACCGGAAATTCTGACGGTCATTAAAGATGCTGTCTACGTCGTCCTCCTTGGCTCGGCGCCGATGCTCGCGGCGGCGCTCATCATCGGTATCCTCGTCTCCATTTTTCAAGCCACCACGCAAATCAACGAACAGACGCTGGCCTTTGTCCCGAAAATCATTGGTATCCTTTTGGCGCTGCTTCTTTTCGGCGGCTGGATCATTTCAAAGCTCACCGACTACACGGTGGAGCTCTACAATTCGATTAACGTTATGCTGAAATAAGGGGCGAGTATGGCGCAGCTGTCATTTGTTTGGAACCATCTTGATTATGTGATGCTGATGTTTGTCCGCATCAGCGGGCTTTTGATTTCAAGCCCGATCTTCGGGCGCCGAAATATCCCGAACATTGCAAAAATTGGCTTCTGTGCTGTTTTAACCGCTGTTTTCATGGCCGGTCTCCCGGCACCGGACACATATGCTGTTTATGACAATTTGGTCGTCTATGCGCTTGTCTTGGTACGCGAGCTCGCCTTTGGCGTTGCAATGGGCTTTGTATTAACGACAATGTTTAATTTAACGATGACGGCCGGCGCCATCATGGACTATCAGATCGGCTTTTCCATGGCAAGTATCTACGACGCCCAGAACAACGCGCAGACGCCTATTACTGGCAGCCTTTTCAATATCATGATGATTCTGCTCTTTTTCCTGTACGACGGGCACCTGAAGCTCATTGACCTTATTTGGCGCACGTTTACGGCAATTCCCGTCGGCGCGGCCATGGCACCGGCCGAGATTTTATGGGTAGCGGCCGAGGTGATGACAAAGTCTTTTGTCCTGTCGGTCATGGTGGCGATGCCGGTTCTGGCGGCAGGGATCATGATGGAATTTGCGCTTGGGGCCATCATCAAAACCGTCCCGCAGATGAACATGTTCGTCGTGGGCATCCCGATTAAAATTGTCGTTGGTCTCGTTGTTTTACTGATGACATTTTCTCTTTTCGCCGTCGTGACGAAAGATATTTTTTCCACGATATTCAGCCAGATCGGCTTGATGTTTAATCACCTGGCGGGCAAGGCGTAGGGGCGCGAATAATTTTAAGATAGCAGAGGTGAACTTGGCTTTATGGCGCAGGGAAGCGGCGAAAAAACAGAAAAAGCCTCGCCAAAGAAGCGAAGAGACACACGCAAGAAGGGCGATGTTCATAAAAGTACCGATTTATGTTCGGCAATCATGATTTTCATCATGTTCGGCACACTGAAAATCGGGTATGAAGGCTTTATCCGCTCCATGCGGGACTTTTCGGCCAATATGCTCTCAGCAGGCACTGTTGCCGGAAACGCCGGAAACGTCACCGGCGCGTCCGTCGTTTTGTACTATAAAAACATTCTTTTATCCGTTATGCCAATGATTTTGCCGCTGATGCTTGTGGCAATGATCGGCGGTGCGCTCGTCCATGTTGTGCAAACGGGGCCGATGTTCGTTACCGACAAGCTCAAGCCGGACTTCAGCAAAATCAATCCGATTGCCGGTTTTAAGCGTCTTTTTTCCTCGCGGTCACTTGTTGAGCTCTTTAAAGCAATCATCAAAATCATCATTCTCTGCTATGTGGCATACGCGTACCTCTCCAAAGGCCTCAAAGGCTTTGTCGGTCTGATCAACACGGACGTCGGGACGGCTTTTTCGAAATTCCTCTCGCAGACGTTTTCCATGGGAATCATGATCGGAATCGTGCTGATTGCCTTTTCCGCCATCGATGTTTTGTATCAGTGGTGGAAATTCGAAAAAGACATCATGATGACAAAGCAGGAGGTCAAGGAGGAAAATAAACAGCTTGAAGGCGACCCACAGATTAAAGGTAAAATTCGCCAGAAGCAGCGTAAAATGAGTGCCCAGCGTATGATGAACCGGCTGCAGGAGGCGACCGTCGTCATCACAAACCCCGATCACTACGCCGTTGCGCTCCGCTACCGCGAAAATGTTGACAAAGCACCGGTTGTTATTGCCAAGGGCGAGGATTTTCTGGCGCAGCGGATTAAACAAAGGGCCGCCGAACTCAAAATCGCCGTTGTCGAAAACAAGCCCGTCGCGCGGGCCCTCTACGCCGCTTGCGACATCGACGATGAGATTCCCCCGGAATTGTATCAGGCCATCGCCGACGTCCTCATTTACGTCTATAAGATGATTAAAACATAGAAAGGTTCGTGGCAATGAAGAGATCGGATATCGCAACAAGCGTCCTTGTCCTCGGCATCATCATGATCATCATTCTGCCGCTGCCGACGTGGTTGTTTGACGCGTTGCTCATCATGAACATCATGATATCTCTTTTCATCATGCTCACGACGCTGCTCATAAAAGAAGCACTCGAATTTTCCGTCCTGCCGACGCTGCTGCTCATCACAACGCTTTTCCGCCTCTCGCTTAACCTCTCCTCCGTCAAGCTGATTCTCGGCAATGGGGGTGACGCCGGAGAAGTCATCGCCACATTTGGCTCCTTTGTTATCCGTGGCAATCTCGTCGTCGGTATCGTCGCGTTCGTCGTCATCGTCGCCATTCAGTTCATCGTCATTACGAAAGGTGCCGAGCGCGTTTCCGAAGTGGCCGCCCGCTTCACGCTTGACGCGATGCCCGGCAAGCAGATGGCGATTGACGCCGACCTCAACACTGGCGCCATTGATGAGGCCACCGCCAGAAAACGGCGGTCGGATATTCAGCGCGAGGCCGATTTTTACGGGGCCATGGACGGCGCGAGCAAGTTTATCAAGGGTGACGCGATTATTTCGATCATCATCATTATTGTCAACATCGTCGGCGGTCTCGTCGTCGGCCTGACGATGGAGCATATGGAAATCTCAAAGGCCGTTAGCGTGTATACGCTGGCAACCGTTGGTGACGGTCTCGTCAGCCAGATACCGGCGCTTCTCATCTCCACCTCGACCGGTATCGTCGTCACGCGATCGGCGTCCGACGCCAGCTTCGGCGTCGACCTGACAAAGCAGCTGTTGTCAAACCCCAACGCCATGCTTATCTGCGGCGGCATCCTGCTCGCCATGTGCCTCATCCCGGGTTTCCCAAAAGTACAGATTCTGGTGATTGCCGCTGTTTTGATCGGTGCCGGTCTCTATCTGCGCCGGAGTATCCGCAAAAAAGCGGAGCAGCCACCGGAGCCCGACGCCGTCAAGGAGCGCGCCGAGGAAAAGCGCAAGCCAGAAAACGTGTTAAACCTTCTTCAGGTGGAACAGTTAGAGCTGGAGTTCGGGTATGGAATCGTCCCAATGGTGGACGTCAGCCTCGGCGGCGACCTCTTGGACCGTATTATTATGATCCGCCGCCAGTGCGCCATCGACCTCGGTATCGTCCTCCCGTCTGTCCGCATGCGAGACAATGTGCGCCTCGTGACGAACGAATATAAAATACTTATCAAAGGCATCGAGGTCGCCCGCGGCGAAATCATGCCAGACCATTATCTAGCAATCAATTCCGACGGCGTCGAGGAGACGATCACCGGCATTGAGACGATCGAGCCGACGTTTGGCCTGCCAGCCTTGTGGATTACAAAAAAACAGCGCGAAAAAGCAGAGCTGCTCGGTTACACGACGATTGACCCGCCGTCCGTTATCACAACGCATTTGATGGAGGTTATCAAAGCCCACAGCAGTGAGCTGATGAGCCGCCAGCAGGTTCAGATGCTTATTGAGAACCTTTCCCAACAGCAGCCGGCCCTCGTGGAAGAGGTCGTGCCGAAAATGTTCTCCTACGGCGATATTCAAAAGGTCTTTGTTCGGCTTCTGCGGGAGAATATTCCCATTAAAAACCTTGCAACGATTATCGAAACACTTGCCGAATACGGCAGCATGACGAAAAATCCCGACGAGCTGACCGAATACGTCCGCCAGAACCTCGCGCGTGTTATCACAAACCGGTTTTTAACGGGCGAAGATGTCGGCGTTATCGCGCTCGACGCGCAGGTCGAGCAGCTCATCGCCGAGAAAACGAAACGAACGGAATCGGGCATGGTGACCGTATTAGAACCGTCCCAACTGCAAAGTATTTTCAAAAACACGCGGGAGACGATCGATGATCTGACCGTTCAGGGCAAAAAAGCCGTCGCGCTGACGGCCCCGGCCATCCGGCCGCGCTTTAAAAAGCTGATCGAGCAGATTGCCCCGAACCTGACGGTTCTCTCATACGCCGAAGTCGAACAGAGCATGGAACTGCACATTGAAAGCATCATTAGGCTGACGTGATGTCACGGGATTGCATGATAATAAAAAATCGGGGTGAAGCGGTTGAACCTGGAGAATATTTTAAAAACCGGCAATGAGGTTCGTGTCAAAAGTGGGACAGATACATTTATTTCAACGATCGACGACATTACCGGTGAGACGACGTTTACGATTCTCACGCCGTTTGCCAAGGGACATCAGCTTCAGGTAAAGCAGGGCGAGACGTTTTCCCTCTCGTGTGTCACTGAGCGCGGGATATATATGTTTGAGGCGCAAGTGCTATCAATAGATGATTCGTCTAATGTGATGATCATTCATCTCCGTGTTATGGGAGACGTCCGGCGCGTTCAGCGGCGGCAGGCGTTCCGCGTCCGTGAGAATATTGCCGTCAACGCGCGTATTAAATCCACCGATAAAAATCCGGACGGCAAATGGGTCAAAACAAATACGATTGATATCGCCGAACTTGGCTTACTTCTTCGGTTTGATGAAAATTGTGATTATGGACAGGAAATGGAGCTGTCTCTGCGCATCAATATGTTCGGTATTAACGAGGTTATTCCGAAGGTCAAGGGCAAGGTTGTACGCTGTGTTTCAACACGGAACAAGGAATTTGGCTACCTTCTCGGCATTAAGTTCGAGGATCTGCCGGAAAAGGCAAGGGATGCGCTTATCCGGCTCGTTGTTTTAAGCCAGCGCAACAAGCTGACTTATAAAAACGTCAAAAAGCTGCGATGATTGACCGGTACGTTTGAAAACGGCGGACGGCGGAAAAGCGTCAAACCGACTATTGTGCCGCGGTGACGGCAGATTGGGGCGTCAAATGGGAACAGAGGATTTGACGAATGTTGATGACCTTTGGGAAAAATATTTTGATACCGGAAACCCTGACATCAAAAATCAGATCATCTCGCATTATCTGTACATCGTCGGCATTATTGTCAAGCGGCTTCTGCCGCAGTATAAGGATTACAGTGAGAAGGATGAACTGATGAGCTGCGGTGTTCTGGGGCTTATCGACGCGGTCAACAAATTTGACCGTTCGTTCGGTGTCAAGTTTCAGACATATGCCACCGTGCGCATTCGCGGTGAAATCATTGACTACATGCGAAAGCAAGACTGGGCCCCGTCAAGCCTGCGGAAAAAAATCAGCAGCATTCAGAAGGCGTATGAAAGCCTGGAAGCGGAGCTTAACAGAAGGCCGACGGAGGAGGAAATTGCCGATTACCTCGGCGTGAAGGAATCGCTCATCCAAAAGGTCATGCACAAAACGCACATGTTCAACCTTGTCTATTTCGAGTCCATGCTCTATGAAAAGGAGACGGAAGGATTTCAGGAACCGACAAAAAACGACCCATACCAGAAGATTGAAAGCGAAGTCATGTCAGAGGCGCTTAAAAAGCTCATCGATTCGCTTCCGGAGCGGGAGAAAATGGTCATCACGCTCCATTACTACGAAGGGCTCACGATGAAGAGCATCGCCAAAATCCTGCAGATATCCGAGTCGCGCGTTTCACAGATTCACTCCCGTATTCTCATGGAAATGCGATTAGTTCTTGACAATTGATTACCAATAGCACAGGCCATCTCCAAACAAGACAAATAAAGTCTATTTTAAGCGACTAAATTTAAGCAAAATGCACAAATAGTAAAAAAATTCTCAGTGACAATATTTATAAAGGAAAAAAATAACGATATGTATGGTATGGATTGGTTGGCACCAGTTGACTTGATGGGTGGGCCGCCCGTACTGTCATACCGGGGGAGGTATTTATGGTACGCGGCTTATATACGTCGGCAACAGGCATGAACGTCCAGCGCAACAAAATGGATGTCCTGACCAATAATATCGTCAACGCCGAGACAACAGGCTTCAAGGCCGACACGCTCGTCACCTCCACCTTTGACCAGGTGATGCTCCAGCGCATTAATGACCCGAACATCAACATTCTCGGCGCGCCCGATGTCGGAGGGTACGACTTCGGCACGCATGTTGACGAGCTTGTCACCGATTTTTCGGGCGGCACGCTGGAAGTGACGGACCGGCCAACGGACATCGCCCTCACAGGAAACGGTTTCTTCACGGTTGAAACAGCCGATGGCCAGATTCGCTATACTAAGAGCGGCAACTTCACGGTCAATGCCGACGGGTATCTCGTCACACAGGATGGCGATTTTGTCCTCGGCGAGAAGGGGCGTATTAAAGTCGGTTCAAGCGACTTTTCTGTTTCAGCGCAGGGAGATGTGACGGGGGATGCGGCAACGCCGGACCGTCTGAAAATTGTGACCTTCAGCGACTTAAGCGTTCTGCGCAAGGCGGGCAATAACCTCTACTATCCGTATGGAGACGTTGCGCCCGTTACAACCTCGGACACGGTAGTTCACCAAGGCGTGCTGGAGGGTTCCAACGTCGATATTTCAGGTGAAATGGTTGATATGATCTCTGTTTATCGAAAATATGAGGCTAATCAGAAACTCGTGAGTATGACAGACAAATCGCTCGAGATGGCCGTTAACCTCGGCAGAGTTGGAGGGTAAGCGGTATGCAATCGTTATTCACGGCCGCATCCGGCCTCTCAAGTCAGCAAAAGCGTCTTGAAACACTGGCAGCCAATGTCGCCAACGCAAGCACACCGGGGTACAAAGCCGCGCGTGTTGATTTTAAGGATGCTCTGTATAACAGCATGACCGATCCCGTCTTGCCTGACAGCGCCCAAAACAATCTTCTTTCCGGCAGTGGTGTCATTGTGAACGACACGGCTGTGGATTACAGCGGCGGCGCACTCCTTCAGACAGGTTCGCCGCTCGATATGGCCATTGAGGGGAGCGGCTTCTTTCAGGTGCAAAACAGCGGCGGCGAGGTTTTTTACACGCGCAGCGGCAGTTTTCAGATTTCGGTGACGGATACTGGCAATTATCTCGTGACGGCGGAAGGGTATTTCGTTCTCAATCAGAAGGGTGAGAAAATAAAGCTGCCGGATGGGGCAACGAGCTTTCGGGTCTCGTCAAACGGTGAATTATCAACGGACTCGGGTACGCCTTTTGCAACGCTTGGCATAGTAGATTTCGCAAACCCGAACGGTTTGGCACCGGCCGGCGCGACCAGCTTCACCGCAACGGCGGCCACAGGGCAAGGTGTGACTGTTGCTGATGCCCATATCGTCCAAGGGAGTCTTGAGGGCTCCAACGTCAATCTCGCCCAGGAAATGACGCTTTTAATCCGCGCGCAGCGTGCCTATTCGCTCGCCAGCCGCGCACTTCAAACCTCAGACGATATGCTGGGTCTTGCAAACAATATGCATTAGTATTATTCTATTCGGAGGGACTCCTGTGGCTATCAGTGTATGTGAATTCTGCAGAAAACCATTTAACAGCTATGGCGCATCGCTTTGCGCCGACTGCTCGAAGACAATTGACGAGGCGTATCTTAAAGCCCGGAAATTTATTTACATGAACCCGGATAAGGCGGATTTCATTTCGATTACAGAGGAGACGGAAATCACGGAAAAAGCGCTCTCCTATCTGATCAACAAAGGCCGGATTGAAATCAGCGGAAAAAATGGTGTGGGAGTCGGCAGGTGCCGCGCCTGCGGGAAAGAAATCAGTTCCGGTACTGTCTGTCAGTCATGTCTGTCAAAGGTTCTTGCAGAGAAGATGAAGGCCGATTCTGAAAGCAGTGCAGACCCGAAAAAACAAGTGTCGTCGACAGACAAGAAAAAGACAATCCCAACGTCGTTTGGTACCTTAAAAGAGCATTATCTTGGAAAGTGAGTGATTGACGATGAAAATTAATTCTGTCTCTCAGAATGACGCCATCTCAAAATACGTCCATACCATCAACAGCAAGCCCACCCCGGCAGCCGTCAAAACGGGGATTAACGACAGCGTTGAGCTGTCTGAAGGCGCACAGAAGTATGCTGCGCTTCTGAAAGCGGCGAAAGACTCGATAGACAGTCCGGGGGCGGAGGAGGCCAAAGCGGCCGACATTATGGCCCGGATGAACAATAATAGTTACAATGTCCCGACAGGGGATGTCGTCGGCAGTATCATGAGCGGGATTCCGACGCATATATAAGTGCGCTGATGAAAGAATTATCACATATCGCAGAAGCGTTGCTTGACGGTATGGCGCGGTCATACGATCTTCTGTGTCAGCTTCAGGAAATTGCCGCCGAGAAAGAGGCATTTCTGACGACGGGTGACATTGAGGGGCTGCGCCGTGTTACGGAGCAGGAGGAAGAGCTTCTGCAAGTCCTGAATCATGAAGAAAAAGAAAGAGCAAAGAATGCCGAGGCGCTGTCACAGGCCGTCGGTGTTTTTGACAAAAACACACGGCTGAAGGAGATTGTTGAAAAAATCGAAGATAATGCGCTTCGGTCAAGGCTCGATAAGGCCAGAGAGCGTCTCGTCGAAGCCGTCGCGGCGCTGACATCTCGCAACGATCGGCTCGAGGCCCTTTTGCAGCAGCAGATCGGCTATACCGATTTTATGCTCAACCTGCTCATCCGCCCGCAAAAAACAACGCATACGTACGACGGCCAGGGCAGCCGCCAGGAAGAATCGGGCAGCTTGGGGCTGTTGGATTTTCATGTTTGACAGGCTCAGGCAGCCGAAATAAAGGCGTTTTATCAGCACCTGCGCGTGGTAAAACGGTTTAAGACACAGCCGGCGCGCAGCGGCGGATTGGACGGACCATATGTCATCTACCTTCGGCTCGTTTGAAATTGCACGGTCGGGTCTCTCCGTCGCCATGCAGCAGCTGAGCGTGACGGAGCAGAATATATCCAACGCCAATACGGAAGGGTATACGCGCCAAAGACTTCTGACGAAAGCAAAATCCTCCTCAAGCGACGGTTACTTGATCAGCCAGCTCAATAAGGCAAACGTCGGCCAAGGCGTTGCGGCAACAGGAATTCAGCAGATCAGAAGCTCTTATCTTGATCAGCAGTTCAGAACGCTCAACACAAATTATATGTACAGCACAACGCGTGACGGCGCGCTGACATATCTCACGGGCCTTGTCAACGAGCTTGATGAGGACAGCGGCCTGACAACGGCCATCGGGAACTTCTATTCGGCGCTGAGTTCATTTTCTGCGGACACGTCGAGCAAGGAATACAGGACGAATGTCCAGCAGCAAGCGCTTGCCATGACGTCGAGTTTCAACAACGTCTATGAGGAAATGCAAAGCCTCTGGAAAGAGCAGAACGACAGCATGACGACCGTCGCCTCGGAGATTAATTCGGTCGCCCAAAAGATCGCCGATTTAAACAATGCCATTGCCAGAACCGTTCAGACAGGCGGATCGTCCAACGAGCTCAATGACCAGCGCAATCTTCTGCTGGACAAGCTGGCCGGGTACGCGAACATTTCCTACAGTCTCAACGCGGGCAATGACAGTATGCTCGACGTCCGTGTCGGCGGCCTTTTGCTTGTTGACGGCGTTACAACAAACGCCATTACTGCCGACAGCCCCACATCGCACACGGCCGAGATCGACAATCTGACGGCGCAGATTGCTGCTGTCAATACACAGGTTGAGGCCGGTTCAGTAACACCGTCCGACGGCCAAACGGCCATCGCAGCCCTCGTGACGCAGCTCGGCCAGTACATGACGGTTTCATCGTCATTAAACGCCGATAATCCAGACCTGACCGACGTGACGTTTAACGGCGCTGCCCTTGTCAGCGGTACGACGGCAACAGGAGTGGCTGACGCCGTTGCCAACAATGTGACGGCTTGGGTTGAATTTAACCGCAGCAATCTGACGCTTGACGGCAGCGAATTGAGCATCCAAAGCGGGACGCTGACAGGCGGCCAGCTCTACGCCAATATGGAGATGGTCGAAAGCCAGGATGCGAGAACGCCGGGCATTCCATATTACATGGCACAGGTCAATTCATTCGTGCGGGACATGGCAGAGCATATCAATACGATTCATCAAGGCGGCTGGACGTATCCTGATGGGACGACAGCCAGCCAGTCAGGCGTCAGCTTTTTCGACGTCCCATCCTATGTGGACGGTTTGGGGAACACGGTCTATGACTATTCAAAGGTCAATGCGGGCAACTTTACGCTTAGCAGTGATGTGCTCTCCAGTGTATACAATATTGCAGGCTCGTCGCAGCAGATTTCTTTGAGCGGCAGTTCGACGAATTCTGGTAATAATATCACGGCGCTGGCCCTTATCAATGACCTTTCCGACAGCGGCTATTATGACAAGCTCAACAGTATCGTTTTGAATCTTGCCGTCGTGGCCAACACTGGTGAAAGTGTGACGAGCACCAGAAAATCAGTACTTGACAGTGTCGACACACAGCGGCAGTCCATGTCTTCCGTCTCGACGGATGAGGAGACGACGAATCTCATCATCTTCCAACAGACGTACGCCGCGTGCGCGAAAGCCATATCCGTCCTGGACAATATGCTCGATACATTGATCAATATGATGGGCCGCTAATAGCCACCAAACGGCTATAATCGATGATGGAGGAGGTGTTTTGCTTTGAGAATCACGAATTCCATGATGGCGGGCAAATTTTTGTCTGAGTCAAACGATGCGCTGAACAGAGTCAGTAAATATCAGTCGCAGGTGGATACATCTAAAAAAATCTCCGGCATTTCAGATGACCCGCATGCCACGCTTGCAACGCTGCGGGCGCGCAACAGGCTGACGAATCTGGCGCTGTATCAAAGCAATATTCAAACCGCCTCCAGCTATCTGACAGAAGCTGAGTCAGTCGCCAATGAGCTCAACGAGATTCTTCAGTCGGCATATGGTGATATTATTACGGCAAACGACGGGTCAAAAACACAGGCCGACCTGTCGGCCATCTCGGAAGACCTGAAAAACCTCCGCAATGAGGTCTTATCAATCGGCAATACAACGCTCGGAACAAGCTATATTTTTGGCGGCTTCAATTATACGGGCAGCACAAACGGCGTCACAAAAACACCGCCGTTTTCCACCAGCAGCGCAACGGGGGATGTTCTCTATAACGGCATCAATCTCTCACAGGTCGCCTGGAAGGACGATTTTGACAATGGCGTTTCTGTTATGACAAACTTACAGGGCAAAGCCAATGCCATTATCGCCGCCTTTTCAACGACTGCATCAGACAGCTATAATCTGACGCAAGCCACAACGGCGTTCGGCGACCTCAATGATCTTGTCACGGCTGGAAATGCCGCCTTAAACGCGGCTAAGTCGTTCGGCGCAGACCCCGCGTCGGCCGAATATACGGGGCTTAAAACAGTCATAGACGGCTTGGCGGGTATCGCGGCAGACCTTTACACCGAAACGTCGAAAGAACTCGCGGCCGACCCGGCTGACACCACAAACAAATTCAGCGCAACGGCTGTTCAGACGCTCTTGAATAATGCCGCCGCTTATCTGACCGACCCGGGTACAGGCTCGGCACTCGATAACGCCATGGCACAGCTCGGCACCGTTGTGACGATCCCGGCCGCCACACAGGCGGCTATTACCGCTGAGGCCGGCAACAGGACAACAATGCAGATCGGCACATCACAGACGATTGACATGACACTCACAGGCCTTGACCTTTTTGGGACAGGAAAAGACAATATCTATCATGTCCTAACGAAGTGCATTAAAATGCTCGACGGCGGTATGACGCCCGATTTAGATGGCATGACCACAGCGCTGCAGTCGGCACAGTCGTCTGTTTTAAACCTGCAGACGAAAATCGGCGCTTCTCAGAACAGGCTAACGCTTGTTGGAAGCCGTTACCAAACGAACGAGCTCAATTATACCAAAATGCGTTCCGACGCGGAAGATGCCGACATGGCCGAGACCGCCATGAACCTGGCGACGGCACAGTCGGTCTACAATGCCGCGCTGGCCGGCGGCGCGAAAATCCTGCAGACATCGCTGATTGATTTTCTCAAATAAAAGATAAAAGCGCAACGCTCGTCAGGAGGATTTGTATGAAAGTACGAAGACTTCAGCTTGAAGACATGCAAATGGCGCGTATCAGCGTCGAAACAAAAATGGCGCGGCTTTCAATTGATTCACCGGTGCGGCGAATAAAAAGCGTCTCGCAGGCAACCGCCCACATGACGGTGAAGCGTGAAAACCCCAGCCTTACGGTCGCTTCAGAGATGTCTTCTGGATCGGCGGAACCGGTGCGCGTTATGACGCCGATCCAGCAAAGCGTTGTTTCTGTCCATCCGTCGGAGATTTCTCAATTGCCGGCAGGCAGCCAAGCCGCTGCACCGCTGCGCAAAACCAATCCCATTATCCATATCTCCAGAAACACCGCCGGTAAAATCGGTCAGTCGGCCATGCGCCAATCGGTGCCGCGGCCTGTTCTGAAGGGCCAACCCGGCTCTCTCAGCATTAACTGGAGATTCCAGGACGTGACGATCAGTTGGGATGATTATCAAGCACCTGTCATCACGGTTGAACCGAAGGCGTCCGTTAACGTCTATCTCGCTACAGAGCCGCATTTGGAATTTAAGGTGATTGAACAGTCTTTTCCGCCGGAAATGGGCCAAGCCATCGACGAAGAGGCGTAAAGAAGACGCGCAGAACACGGCGGCTGCACCATCACAGATAGGTTTGGTGAAATAAATGATTATACCGACAGCGCATTTTGGAGATGTTGAAATAGACGACAACAAAATCCTCCATTTTGATAAAGGCCTGCCCGGTCTTGACGAGGACCGGCGTTTTGCCCTTTTGTCAAATGAGGACTCGCGCCCCGTGAGCTGGCTGCAGTCGCTTGACCATAAAGAGATTTCCCTGCCGGTGATGGACCCGTTTCTCATCTGCCCGGATTATTCCTTTGATATCTCGCAGGATGACGTTGAGGTGCTGGCCATTGAGGATATTAAAGATGTCTACGTTTTAAGCATTCTCGTCATCCCCAAAAACGCCAACGCCATGACCATCAACCTCTCCGCGCCGATCATTGTTAACGTCCGCAACAGCCGCGGCTGCCAGATTGTTTTAGACGACAGGAAGTATAGGGTGCGCGTGCCCGTTTCGGATCTGCTCGCCAAATCCGGCAAGGATGGTATGGAGCTATGCTAGTACTGACACGAAAACAAAATGAGGGCATTCTCATTGGCAATGACATCGTTGTGACCGTCATCAGTATTGACGGTGATAAAATCCGCCTCGGTATTGACGCGCCCAAGCACATCCGCGTCATCCGGGAAGAGCTGCTAAAAGAGATCGGGCAGGAGAACATGATGGCGGCGCATTCCGAATACCGCCCCATTAATCAGAAAAAGAAAAATCCTGATAAAGCGCCGTAAATGAAAAGATTCTTCGATAACCGAAGAATCTTTTTTTATACCCATTTATGCTTGGGGCACTCACACAAGGCTTATAACGGCCGCCCGGAGCTGCTCAAGTGCCTGCTGGAGCACAGCGCGCGGACAGGCGATATTAATACGCTGAAAGCCGCTGCCGCCCCGGCCAAACATGGTTCCGCCGTCAAGCCATAATTTCGCTTGATGGACAATGAGTTTTTCCAGCGCCGTGTCATCAAGGCCGAGCGCCCGGCAGTCCAGCCAGCAGAGATACGTCCCCTCCGGTTCCACAAGGCGAAGCTGCGGCAACTTCTGATGCAGAAAATGCCGCAAATAATCAAGATTACCGGTGAGATAGCCCAGAAGGTCGGAGAGCCAAGGCGCGCCGTCTTTGTATGCGGCGCGGCAGGCAACAAGGCCCATCACGTTGACCTGGCTGTACCCGCTTTTGTCAATTTCGTTTGCAATAGCAGCTTTAATGGCTTTATTGGAAACAAATATATTTGAAATCTGAAGCCCCGCCAAATTAAACGTTTTCGTCGGTGCCGTGCAGGTAACGGTAAAGTCCGCGAATTCCGGTTTTAAAGCGGCGAAAACAGAATGACGGTGGCCTGTATATACAAAATCGGCATGGATTTCATCAGAAATAACGATGACACCGTGCTGGTGGCATAGCTCGCCGAGGCGGCAGAGCTCCGCTGCCGTCCAAACGCGGCCGACCGGGTTGTGCGGGCTGCAAAGGATAAAGAGACGAACGTTTTCAGAAACGATTTTTCGCTCGAAGTCCTCAAAATCGATCGTATACACGCCGTTATAATAGGCCAGTTCGTTGACAACAACGCGCCGCTTGTTGCGCTCTATCACATTTCGGAATGGGTAATAGACGGGCTCCTGGATGAGTACGGCGTCGTTTTCACGCGTCAAAGCCCGGATGGCCTGCGCAATCGCGTAGACGATGCCGGGCGTTTTAATCAGCCACGATTCATGAACATCCCAGCCAAACCGATCGGAAAACCAGTCGTGCAGAACATCGAAGTAGTCTCGGCTGCTGTCACTGTAGCCAAAAATACCGTGGCGGCTCTTGCTGATCAGCGCATCGATGACGCCCGGTGGTGACCGGAAATCCATATCGGCGACCCAAAGCGGCAGAACGTCCTCCGGCAGGCCGCGCCGCACGGCAAAGTCATGCTTAATTGAGTCGGTGTTTTTTCGGTCGATGACCGCGTCAAAATCCAAATTCACGATGTCCTCCCAAGGCATATTCCAAATCCGCAATCAGGTCGTCAGCCGTTTCAAGCCCCACAGACAATCGAAGGAGGTGCCCGTCGATCCCTTTCGATGCGCGCTGCTGTTCGGGCAGGTCTGCATGTGTCTGAAGCGTGGGGTACGTGATGAGTGATTCTACGCCGCCAAGGCTCTCGGCATATTGGATAAGCCGCACGCGCTCAAGGGTGCGCCGCGCCGTCTCCTCATCCGTTGTCTCGAACGAGATCATTGCCCCGAAGCCGGTTGACTGCCGGCGGGATACCGCATAACCGGGATGCGACGGCAGGCCGGGATAATGAACAGCGCGCACCTTCGGGTGGCTCCCGAGCCAGTCGGCGAGTTCGAGTGCCGTCTTCTGCTGCTGATGTAGGCGGACGGACAGCGTCTTGATGCCGCGGAGCACAAGCCAGCTGTCAAAAGGGGACAGGCAGGCACCGATTGTTTTATATAGCAGGCGCAGGCGCTCGGCGATCATTGCATTGTTTGTCACAAGGAAGCCTGCCAGCGTATCGTTGTGCCCGGCGAGATATTTTGTCCCGCTGTGAACGACAAGATCGGCCCCAAGGGCAATCGGTTTTTGAAAAGCAGGCGTCAAAAAGGTGTTGTCGACTATCAGCATCAGGTCATGTACCCGTGCCAGCCGCGCGGCGGCGGCAATATCCGTCACAAGCATTTTAGGGTTTGTCGGTGTCTCAAGATAGATGGCCTTCGTCTCCGGACGAAGGCTCTTTTCAAGGGATGACGGAATGGAAGTGTCAACATACTCAAAAATGACCCCAAAATTTGATGCGACAGTGTTAAAGAGCCGAACCGTGCCGCCGTAGAGATCGTCGGAGGCGACGATATGATCGCCCGGGGCAAAGAGCGCCAGCATGACGGTTATGGCCGCCATACCTGAGGAGAATGCCAGCGCCTCGCAACCGCCCTCCAGCGCGGCAACGGTTTTTTCAAGAGCCGCCCGCGTCGGATTCTGCACGCGGGAATAATCATAACCCGTGCTCTGCCCGACGCCGGGGTGGGCAAATGTCGCCGTCTGATAAATCGGGACGCTTACGGCGCCAGTCGGGTCGGCAAGCGACAAACTGCCGTGAACGCACATTGTTTCAAAATCCATCAAGTCACCATCCGCTCATAAAAGTTTCGTGACGCCTGTTCCGTCAGATATAAAACATGTTGGTGTTGTCATTTTTCAGCCTTTCCGATTCAGCGGCAAGGTCCTCAAGCGTCACGCTTTTGAGGGCGTTTTCAAGGGCACTGTCAATCCGCGTGTAGACGAGTCCTCGGACGGCGTTTTCGATTTCCGGGGCCGTATCGGCAACTGTCGCGTCGTTCTTTTCAAAAAGCGGCAGCTCCACGGCGGATAAAACCTCGAAAAGCGTGATCTGCCGCGGCTCGCGTGACAGCTGATAGCCGCCCTGCGCACCTTTAGCGGAAACAACAAGGCCGCCGCGCTTGAGCAGAGAGAAAACTTGCTCCAAATAAATTTTTGAGATGTCCAGTTTTTCGGAGATATATAATACCGTTGTGAACGTGCCGGAAGCGTATTTCTGCGCCAGACTGACGAGTGACGCCAGTGCATACCGGCCTTTTGCCGACAGTTTCATCGCCTCACCACCAATTCATACTTTAGATATATGTATTATAATTATAAATGACCGCCCCTGTCAAGACATATTAATCATATAAAATTAGTATAAATATTTTTAAAAAAGGTCTTGACAAATAAAATTTGGAAGCATATTATAAAGCATATCAAACATATATGAATTATATTATAAATTTATGGAGGTCAACGACATGTCAAAAATCTTTAAAAGCCTGTCGGCGCTCATTGGCAGAACACCGCTTCTGGAGCTGTCAAACTACGGTAAAAAGCACGGCTTGGCCGCGTCGGTCGTGGCAAAGCTGGAATACTTTAACCCAGCCGGGAGCGTCAAGGACCGAATTGCCAAAGCAATGCTTGACGATGCCGAACAAAAAGGACTGCTGACGCCGGAATCTGTCATCATCGAGCCGACGAGCGGCAATACAGGCATCGGGCTGGCCTCTGTCGCGGCCTCGCGCGGGTATCGTGTCATCCTGACAATGCCGGAGACGATGAGTGTCGAGCGGCGCAACCTCTTAAAGGCTTACGGCGCGGAGCTTGTTTTAACGGAAGGCGCCAAGGGCATGAAGGGTGCCATCGCTAGGGCTGATGAACTGGCGGCCGAAATTCCGAACGCTTTTATCCCCGGCCAGTTTACAAATCCGGCAAACCCAACTGTCCACAGGGAGACGACAGGCCCGGAAATCTGGGCAGATACAGACGGTAAGGTCGACATTTTCGTTGCCGGTGTCGGCACAGGCGGGACGGTTACCGGTACGGGCGAGTTCCTCAAATCGCAGAACCCCGCCATTAAAATCGTTGCCGTCGAGCCGGAGGATTCGCCGGTTTTATCCGAAGGGCGCGCCGGTCCGCATAAAATTCAGGGCATCGGTGCCGGCTTTGTACCACAGGTGCTCAACACCGGCATATACGATGAAATTATCCGCGTCAAGAATGAAGACGCTTTTGCAACAGCACGCGAACTGCCAAAAACAGAGGGGCTGCTTGTCGGCATCTCGTCTGGTGCCGCCCTCTGGGCAGCGGCCGAATTGGCAAAACGCCCTGAAAACGCAGGCAAGACAATTGTTGTTATTCTGCCGGACACCGGCGAGCGTTATCTCTCGACGCCCGTGTTTGCTGAATAAGGTTGATATGAATCTTTTCTACGAACGATAAGGACATGACCGGGGGATTATCATGCATCAGGAGTTTTCAAGAACGCAGCTTCTGTTGGGCAGGGCAGCCATGGCCTGTTTAGAAGACGCCTCTGTCGCTGTGTTCGGTATCGGCGGCGTTGGGGGATATGCTGCGGAGGCACTGGCTCGGAGCGGTGTCGGCAGACTGACACTTGTCGATGACGATATGGTTTGCCTGACAAATATCAATCGTCAGCTTATCGCAACGCACGGCACAATCGGGCGAAAAAAGGTTGACGTGATGAAAGAGCGCATACTTGACATTAACCCGAAGTGCCGCGTCATTGTTCGAGAGTGTTTTTACGGCGCGGAGACGGCCGCTGATTTTGAATTGAGTGATTATGACTATATTATTGACGCGATTGACACCGTTTCGTCAAAGCTTATTTTGATCGAAGAAGCGATATTTGCCGGGACGCCGCTCGTCAGCTGCATGGGTGCCGGGAACAAGCTGGACCCGACGCGCCTCGAAGTTGCCGATATTTTTGAAACCTCTGTCTGCCCGCTGGCCCGCGTGATGCGGCGGGAACTGAAAGCACGCGACATCAGGGCGCTGAAAGTCGTCTATTCCCGCGAAGAGGCGCTCAAGCCTGTCGAAGAAGCAAAACAGAGCTGCAGAACAAGCTGTATCTGTCCGCCGGGGACAAAACGCAAATGTACCATCCGCCGCCAGGTTCCGGGCAGCGTCTCCTTTGTCCCGTCAGTCGCGGGGCTGATTCTTGCATCCGAGGTTGTGAGAGACTTGCTGGGCGTTCATTAGCGTCTCTTCTGTAAAACGTCTTGAATTCCTATTATTCATATTGTAAAATACGGATATTGGAAAGGATGATGTCGTATGAAGATATCAACGCGCGGCAGGTATGCCATCCGCATGATGCTGGAGCTTGCCATGAGTGAGCCGGATCAGTATGTCACCATCAAAAGCATTGCCGAGCGGCAGGATATTTCCGGAAAATATCTGGAGCAGATTATTTCCGTTTTGAGCCGGGCGGGGTTTGTTAAAAGCGTTCGCGGTGCGCAGGGCGGCTATAAGCTCGCGCGAAATGCCGAGGAATACACGGTCGGCTCCATTCTGCGTCTGATTGAAGGCAGCCTTGTCCCGGTGGCCTGCATGGAGGATGAGCCGAACCAATGTCCCCGGTGCGAGACGTGCGCAACGCTCGACGTTTGGAAGCAGGTTGACGAGGCTGTCAGCAGTGTGGTGGATCATATCACGCTTTTTGATCTCGTCCAGAAGCAAAAGACAATGGCGTCACCGTCACCGACGCCTGAGCGCTAAACCGTCATCAGTCAAGCCTGTGAGACTGACGGCAGACGTTTGAATCAAATCATACTAAGTAAATAAGAAAAATATGAAAAATGAAATGAGTGAGCAACATGCCGGAAAATAAAAAATTACGATTTGAGACGTTGCAGCTGCACGTCGGGCAGGAGTCACCGGACCCGGCGACGGACGCCCGCGCCGTCCCGATCTACCAGACGACATCTTACGTTTTCGCCGATTCGCAGCAGGCCTCAAACCGCTTTGGTCTGACGGAAGGCGGTAACATCTACACGCGTATCATGAATCCGACGTCCGATGTTTTTGAAAAGCGGATTGCCGCGCTGGAGGGCGGCGCGGCGGCGCTGGCCGTATCAAGCGGCGCGGCGGCTATTACATACGCCATTCAGAACATTGCCCACGCGGGGGATCATATTGTATCGGCCGCAACGCTCTACGGCGGAACATACAATCTCTTTGCGCACACGCTGCACGATTTTGGTGTTGAGGTCACGTTTGTCGACCCGGACGCCCCCGGCAGCTTTGAAAAAGCCATCCGCCCCAATACAAAGGCAATTTTTATCGAGAGCATCGGCAACCCAAACGCCAGTTTGATCGATATTGAGGCCGTCGCTGCGGTTGCGCATAAAAGCGGCCTGCCGCTGATTGTTGACAACACGTTTGCAACGCCGTATCTTCTTCGCCCATTTGAGCACGGGGCCGACATCGTCGTCCACTCCGCCACAAAGTTTATCGGCGGCCACGGCACCTCGATCGGCGGCGTTATCGTCGACGGCGGCACGTTTGACTGGGCAGGTTCCGGCCGCTTCCCGTATTTGACGGAGCCAGACCCGAGTTATCACGGTGTCCGCTTTACCGAGGCTGTTGGCAATCTCGCCTATATCATCAAAGCGCGCGTAACGCTCCTGCGCGATACGGGCGCGGCGCTCAGCCCATTTAATTCGTTTTTATTTCTGCAAGGTCTTGAGACGCTGTCCCTGCGCGTGGAGCGCCATGTGGAAAACACGCTGAAGGTGGTTGACTTTTTGAAGAACCATTCAAAGGTCGACAAAGTGAACCATCCGTCGCTTTCCGACAACCCGTATCATGCGCTTTATGAGCGCTACTTCCCGAACGGCGGTGCCTCGATTTTCACCTTTGAAATTAAAGGCGACGACAAGACGGCTAAAACCTTTATCGACAAGCTTGACATCTTCTCGCTGCTGGCCAATGTGGCCGACGTCAAGTCGCTTGTCATCCATCCGGCCAGCACGACACACTCACAGATGTCGGCAGAAGAGCTGCTTGATTCCGGCATTAGGCCGAATACGATCCGCCTGTCCGTCGGCACGGAGCATATCGACGATCTGCTTGACGATCTTAAACAGGCGTTTGACGCAATCTAAATTCATATCGAAGCACACCACAGAGCACACGGCGGCGGATATTTCCGCCGCCGTCGCTTGTTCAAAACCCTAAAAAAATTTTATGTTGAGACAGCGGATTTAAGGCACCATCGGCAGAGGAGATACAAAAAGGCTGTCTTCCAAACGGCAGATCGGTTATAATGTTGCAAACGGAACAAATTGAGGAGTATTCGTATGTCACGAAAGGTCATGGCGGCTATGAGCGGGGGGGTGGACAGCTCCGTCGCGGCGGCGCTTTTATTAGAGCAGGGCTACTCGGTCTGCGGCGCGACGCTGAAGCTCTTTTCAAATGAAGATATCGGTGAAGCGCCCTCTCGCACCTGCTGCGCTCTCACGGACGTGGAGGACGCGCGCCGTGTGGCGTATAAGCTCGGCATCGAGCATTTTGTTTTCAATTTCAAAGAGCCGTTTTATGCCGACGTTATCGGCCGCTTCGCCGCAGGCTACCGCGCCGGGAAAACGCCGAACCCTTGCATCGACTGCAACCGCTCTATCAAGTTTGACAGGCTGATTGACCGCGCCGTCATGCTGGGGATGGACGCCATCGCCACCGGGCACTACGCGCGCGTCGAGCGGGATGAAAGCACAGGCCGGTATCTTCTCAAGAAAGCCGCGGACGTCACAAAGGATCAGACATACGTCTTGTATATGCTGACGCAGTCGCAGCTGTCAAGGGTTCTCTTCCCACTCGGTGGGTTTTTGAAAAGCGAGATCCGTGAAAAGGCGCTTGCGCGCGGCTTTGTGACGGCGGACAAGCCGGACAGCCAGGATATCTGCTTCGTGCCGGACGGCGACTACGTCGCCTTTTTAACGGATGTGATGGGTCTTATTTCACCCCCCGGCCCCATGATGGATACGGCGGGTAATGTTCTCGGAACGCATCGGGGGCTGCTTCACTACACAATCGGCCAGCGCCGCGGGCTGAATATCGGCTTCGGCAGCCCGCGCTACGTCGTTCGGAAGGACATGGCGTCAAACACCCTCGTCATCGGGGAGGAGCGAGATTTATACAGTGCCGATATGACGGTCGGCGACGTTAATTTCATCGCCGTCCCAGCGCTCAAAGAACCGACGCGGGCAACGGTCAAAACACGCTACAGCCAAAAGGAGACGGCGGCGATGCTCAAGCCGCTGGGGGGTGACCGCGTTTGTGTCGTGTTTGACGCGCCGCAGCGTGCGGTAACGCCGGGGCAGGCCGCCGTGTTTTATGACGGGGACACCGTCCTTGGTGGTGGCACAATTTTATAAGACACCTTGCATTTCTCAAAGAATCGTGCTAAAGTAAAATCATATCAAAATACTATGAATTAATGGGTGGTATTCATGTCAAACGTGATTTACGCGGATAATGCCGCGACGACTTTTTTATCAAAACACGCGCTGGAGGCGATGCTGCCGTACTTGACAAGCGAACCGGGTAACGCATCCACCGTCTACGCTTACGGGCGGCGTGCCAAGCGTGCCGTAGAGGAAGCGCGTATACAAGTTGCTGCCGCCATCGGCGCAAAGCCGGAGGAGATTTATTTTACGGCGGGCGGCACCGAGGCCGACAACTGGGCCATTAAGTCCGCCGTTGCGCGTCAGAAGAACAAGGGTAAACATATTATTTCAACGGCCATCGAGCACCACGCCGTGTTGCACACGCTCCAATTCCTCGAAAAAGAGGGGTACGACGTGACATTTTTGAAGGTCGATTCAAACGGCAATATATCGCTTGACGACCTTCAAAACGCGATCCGGGAGGACACGATTCTTATTACTGCGATGATGGCCAATAATGAGATTGGGACGATTCTGCCGATTGCCGAGATCGGGGCCATCGCGCGCGAGGCCGGGATTCTCTTTCATACAGACGCCGTTCAGGCCGTCGGCCACATCCCGGTGGATGTGAAGGCGCTGAATGTCGACATGCTGTCCCTCGCCGCGCACAAATTCAAGGGTCCGAAGGGCGTGGGCGCCCTCTATGTCAAAAAAGGGCTGCGCCTGCCACCGCTTCTGCACGGCGGCGGGCAGGAGCGCGGCACGCGCTCCGGCACCGAAAACGTCCCCGGCATCGTCGGCCTCGGTGCGGCGATTGAAGAGGCGGTTTCAAACCTACCTGAGACGATGGCGCGTGTTAGTGCCATGCGCGACCGGCTGATTCAAGGGCTTTTAGAGCTTCCGTACACGCGCCTCACCGGTGACCCGGTGAACAGGCTGCCGGGCACGGCCTCCTTTGTCTTCGAGTGCGTGGAAGGGGAGTCGATGGTGCTTATGCTCGATCAAAACGGCATCTGCGCGTCGTCCGGCTCGGCCTGCTCGTCCGGCTCGCTTGATCCCTCGCACGTGCTTTTAGCCATCGGCCTGCCACATGAGATCGCCCACGGTTCGCTGCGCCTGACGCTCAATGAGGACAATACGGACG
The DNA here is from genome assembly GCA_022870705.1 of Oscillospiraceae bacterium CM. Lineage (NCBI taxonomy): Bacteria > Bacillati > Bacillota > Clostridia > Eubacteriales > Oscillospiraceae > Oscillospiraceae bacterium JHJ. Next base: position 1,725,711 of record CP072107.1, on the reverse strand, counting down.
CGGAGGTTGACGTCATGCTTGAAAAAATTCCGCAGATTATTCAGCGCCTGCGCGACATGTCGCCTCTCTGGGAAGACCGGCACGTCACAGCATAAATAAGCAAACAAAACCGGGGCCTTTTGGCCCCGGTTGCTTTTTATGTGTCTGTTTTAGAGAACGAGTGACGGCGGCGTGAAGACGCGCGTGCCAAGCTCGGCGTCAAGCATATAAAGGCCTCTGGCGTCGCTGCCGAAGAGGTCATATTTCTTGATGATCTCATCGGTGTTTTTTTCTTCCTCGTTTTGCTCTTTAATAAACCAGTCTAAAAACTGCATCGTTCTGAAATCCTTCTGCTCATAGGCCGTGGCGTAAATGCTGTTAATGGAGGCCGTCACCTTAAGCTCGTGCTCATAGGCGGCCTGCGCGGGCGCGCGGAAGTCCTCATATGTCAGGCCCGGCGCGTTGACATCGCCAAACGTTGCCCTGTGGCCGTTGTTTTGCAGATATTTCATAAAGAGCATCGCATGGGTGAGCTCTTCCTGTGTCTGCACATAAAACCAGTTGGCAAAGCCGTTGAGGTTGCTGTCGGCATAGAACGTGTGGATATCGAGATACACATACGCCGAATACAGCTCCATGTTGATTTGATCGTTAATTTGGTTAAATAATTCCGGACTAAGCATCATAGGCCTCCTTTTTATTTTCATTCTATCATGGACTGGGTAAGATTTCAATTTAAGACGCTTCCGTATTGAAAAAGATCAGGCTGAAATACGTGACGATGTTGTTGCCGCAGTCATACGAGATGCCAAGGCTTGAGGCCGTCTCCATAATCAGAACGCCGTGGCTTTCAACAGATGACAGGCGCTCGTCCGGGAAGCGGCAGGGCCCATCGGGATATGTGCAGTCGTCACAGATCCGGCACCCGGTCGACAGCGCGAGCACTTCACCGAACCGGTCGCGAAACGCCCGGCGCAGGTCAAGCGTCACCTTTTCGTGGTCGCGCTTGGCCACAAGGCAGATGTCGTTGTTCATGCTGTCGGACACTTCGGCAACGGTGGAGAACAAAAAGACATGCTCGTAAGCTTTGAAGGCGTCCATACACGTTTCAACAGACGGGATCACAGGTGGGCACGCCCACGACTTGCCGTACCGCGGACATGTCGTCTCGCAGATAAAGCGCACCTTATCGGAATATACAAGCTCCTCCGGCTTCAAAAACGCGTATTCGCAAATGGGATAATCGCCAATCAGCCCCTCAATCGCCGCCTTAAAATCCTCGCCGCTCGTCATAATGTGTCTCCTTGTTGTATGAGTATTACAGATAATTTAGATTGATAAATATCTGGTAAAATAGTAAAATTATCTTACTAAAACAGGGGGAAGAAGAACGTGTTTATCGATTATTTGATTAGTTATTTTAACATCTTCGTTTTGGTGGCCATCGTCGGAGTCGCTGTTTATGTCTTTTTCGACGCCCTGAAAAAAAGCCGCCATATCATCACATCGCTCGGTTGGGCGCTGTTTGCATTGCTTTGTTTGCCCCCGCTCGGAATAATATTCTATTTCTTCTGGAGAAAGCGCATTATGCCACACAAGCAAAAAGGCTCATGTGATGACCGGTAAATTATCAGTTCGTGTTCATACAATATCATAACACCCACTCGCGTGCTGTAACTATATCACAACCCGGTAATGTAAGTGACAAAAAGAAGAAGGCCAATGCCTTCTTCTTTTCAGTGGAGATAAGCGGGATCGAACCGCTGACCTCTTGAATGCCATTGCCAGGGATTATGTTTTAATAGCTCATTTCTGCTCACGTCTGGTCACGGCAAATCCCTTGTATTTTCAAGGAATTCATCATCCTAGGACACAAATAGTACATACGTTCATTGCGCGGTCTAAATCAACGATTTTAATCAAAAATTCGGAAAAATGTTAGAACAGTGTTAGAAGAAACTCACTATTACAGAAATTAAGAGAGGAAATAGACTTGTAGGATTATATCCGATTAAGTCATTTCTTTTCTTTCTTTTTGCAACTTTTTAGTGACGTTGCAATATCATTAAATAAACAAAGCACAAACAACGCAGAAAAATCATCCTCTTTGTAGAATGCTTCAATATAGTTATATGATACACCTAGTAAGATTCTAATTACATCAATCATACCCTCTCTACTTGGCGCAGTACTCCATATGTTTTTCCCAAAATCATTCTCACTTATATCTACTCCATATATTGTATTAAAGACAGTTGCATGAGCGTATTGACAACAATATACATACATATGATAGTAGTCTGCTAACGCGCTTTTATGGGCTAGGTCATAAAAAGTAATTCTATCCCTTTGGATAATGGTACTTGCCCATTGATAATCATTTAGGAAGTCATCACCAAACGAGAAATCTTTGAGTTGTTTTTAATTCTAACAATTAGTTGATCATTAGATAAAGATTTTGCAATTTTCAATCTATTCGTATTACAATGTTTCATAAATTTTTCTGCAATTAAGTCGTCATTATTTATAACTAAATTATAGAAAACCGAGGTTTCATAAAGCGCTCGGCATCTTGCTAACGCCCCTGATGCAAAACCTCCTTGTAATAAAAATATAACCTCATTTAAGGTCTTACAAAATAGCATTGATAACCTTATTTTAGCTTCTCTTTCCATGAATTCGCTTTAGCATATGTATAACCTATTTCGTCTAAAAACAAATACAATAATTGTAACTTTGTTATTATTGTTTTATCTCTGCTTCCTAAATTGATGTTTAATTCATTATATATGTCAGTTAAGGTGTTTCCATAATATTCCACAACCTGATCAATTCGTGATGTATCAGATTTTGTAATATCGTTGGTAGTAAACCAATCATTTATCAAAGTTAAGTATTTATTAACGGTTGATCTCATATATGTTCCTCACTTTCTAAGAATATAAAGAATATGTATAGTAAAATATTACCACCTTAAGTGGCCAGAATCAATATATTGGTTATTCATTAGCCTACCCTTGTCAACAGGCGCCGCGCGGGGTGGAGATATTCAGCGCGCTCGTCCTGCCGAAAATACAACCCGAACCCGTTGACAACAGCACAAGCGCATAATGGAAGCAAGGGTGAAACGCAATATGCGTTTCACCCTTGTTGACATTTGCGCGCTGTGGGGGTTGCATGGGGCTTGGAATAGACGCGCAGACTTTATAACGTTGCAAAATAATATTTATTATGTTGCAATAGACTTACCAAGTAGCATTCGCGTATAGTTATTATTATATTCTATAAATAATTCATAGTCTAAATAGTATTTCTTTTTCGGTTGTCCTATTTTGTGATATTCAAGTTTAAAAATGATTTTTGTTTTGGGAATGATCAAGTTGAATTCCGGCGGTTGGCTATTTGTTAGGGATTGTGTTGAAAGCGTCGAAATGTTCGTGTAACCGAAAGTATAGTGACGATTAAAAGCATTCTTCTGGCCTACACCAACAACACTGCCCTTTGATTTTTCTGCAACATTACTCTGTTGTATGTCGTTCCAGAATATCTCAAATTCTTTCATTTCATATTGAATTTGACTCTTTCCACTGTTCGTAAAATTTATATTATAATCAATTGTTGCTATACCAGCACTTGGATTATCTTGCACAAAAGTATCAACATTGACAAATGATAGAACAGGCCTCCATTCCTGGGAATATGCTATAATTTGTAACATTGCTACGATTATTGAAACAATAAGGGCAATTGAGGAGATTATTATTGCAACGACTTCCAAACATATCACTCCTGTAATTAATGTCTTTTTACTTTACTATAACACATATTTCTTCCAATTCTAGATAATTTAGAAAACTACTTAACTTAAATTATTGCTTGATACAGATTTTCGGCGTCCGATCCGCCGAAAATACAACCAATACACTTTTTCACCCCCAACCCCCCCAAAAAAACAAAAAGAAGAAGGGCAATACCTTCTTCTTTTTAAGTGGAGATAAGCGGGATCGAACCGCTGACCTCTTGAATGCCATTCAAGCGCTCTCCCAGCTGAGCTATACCCCCATATGCAGTTGTGGTGTGGTGTGCCGTTTTGTCCCGGCGCTCGTTGCCGTGGATGTCATGTTAACACAGGAGGCCGCTTTTTGTCAAGGCAAAAATGCGGCTTTTTACGGCCTTATTCATCTTGAAGCGGCGCATATGGGATGGTACAATAAGCGTAAGACAGCCCGGCATTTTGCACGGGGGAAGGAGAGCCTTTATGAACAACAAAGCCATGTACAAGCTTGTTTACGGCCTGTTTGTCCTGACGGCGCAGGATGGTGAAAAGGACAACGGCTGCATCATCAACACGGCCCTGCAGGTAACGACGGCACCCAACCGCGTGACGATGACCGTCAACAAACAGAACCTGACGCACGACATGCTCCTGAAAACGGGGGCGTTCAACCTCTCGACGCTTTCGGAGGACGCGCCGTTTTCCGTTTTTCAGAATTTCGGGATGCAAAGCGGTAAAACAGCCGACAAATTCGCCGATTTTAAAGACGTCTACCGCAGCGAGAACGGCCTTTTGTACCTCACGCGCTGGGCCAATTCGTTCATTTCCGGCAAAGTCGTCACAGCCACGGACATCGGCACGCACACGCTTTTTCTCGCCGACGTGACGGACGCAGAGGTGCTCTCCACCGCAGACTCAATGAGCTACGCGTTTTATCAGAAAAACGTCAAGCCCGCGCCGCCGAGACCGGCCGCCAAAGGCTGGCGCTGCCGCATTTGCGGGTATTTTCACGAAGGGGAAGACCTCGCGCCCGATTTTATTTGCCCCGTCTGCAAGCACGGCGCGGCGGACTTTGAGGAAGCCTAACAAACACAAAACCGCCGGAAGCTTTCCGGCGGTTTTACTTTAATTTATAATAATTATCTTTTAAACGGCTGCGTCCTGCTCGGGTACGAAACAGACGTCCACCCAGCCTTTGGCTTTGGAGAATTTGAACAGCTCGTCAATCGTCAGCTCAATGGCGCTTGTCCCGCTGCCGGCCGCCGGAAAAACCGTATCAAACCGGAGCAGCGACTCGTCGAGATAGACGGGTATGCCGGGCTTGATACCAAAGGGGCAGACGCCGTCTGCACCGTGGCCGACCATGTCTGGAACCTCTTCAGGAGAGAGGAAGGACTCCTTTGAGGAAAAGTAATCGCAGAACTTCCGGCTGTCGATGCGCGCATCGCCCGCGCAAATAATGAGCATGCAGCCCTTATCGGTGCGGAAGGAAAGCGTTTTCGAAATTCTGGCTGTGCAGACGCGCAGCGCTTTGAACGCCGTTTCAACCGTCACAGGTGACGGACCAAGTTCGATGATTCTGTCCTCGATGCCAAACTGGCGAAAATGAGCGCGCGCGGTCTCAGTAGACATATAAAGCCCCACACATAATAAAATGAAAGGGAAAGCTGTACCAGAATAAACGGTGACGTCATTCTAGCACACCAATATGAGGCAGTCAATTTAAAAAAACACACAAAATAAACAAAGTTTTGCTGATATAAGTGGAACTTTGACGGCAAATATCACCGGATGTGGTCTGCAAGGCATCAGAAAGGCGGTTCGGCGCGGAAAACGCTGCCGTTCGGGATGGCTCGGCGATGATTCGGGCTTGTAGTTTCTTTGGCGGTGTAATATAATATGGGCGCAAATTCTGCACTTTCGCAGGCCAATCAACATGAGAACGGAGTTGGGTCGATGATAACGCTTCAGACGGAACAGGGATATATCCGCATTGCCAGCGACGTCTTTACAAATCTCGCCGGGACGGCCGCGACGAATTGCTTCGGCGTCAAGGGGATGACCGTCCGCTCGATGACAGACGGTCTTGTTCACTTGCTGAAACGAGAGTCCATGGGCAAAGGCGTCCATATCACATATAATGATAACGGCACCATTTCAATCGAGCTTCATATTGCCGTGGATCAGGGCGTCAATATACCCGTCCTGTGTACGAGCATCATTGAAGAAGTTCGTTACAAGGTGTCCCTGGCGACCGGCGTGGACATTGAGAGCGTCGACGTTTATGTCGACTCTATGATTATAGGCTGAGCGAGGGGGAAGCTGTTTGACACGTCAGATTACCGGTGCCTTATTGACATCCATGATTCTCAATGGCGCGGCGGCTATTGAGAACCATAAAGGCGAAATTAATGAGCTCAACGTTTTCCCGGTCCCGGACGGGGACACGGGTACCAATATGAGCCTCACTATGGGGGCTGGGGCTGCGGCGCTGTCGAATGCGCCCGTCGCAACCGTCGGCAAAGCCTCAGACGTCACAGCCGCGGCGCTTTTGCGCGGCGCGCGGGGCAACTCCGGCGTCATTTTATCTCTATTATTCCGCGGTATTGCACGCCGCCTCAAAGATTTGGAGACAGCTGGCGCGGCCGATTTTGCCCAAGCAATAACCGACGGCGTCGATTCGGCATACAAAGCCGTTATGAAGCCCGCAGAAGGGACGATTTTAACCGTCTCGCGCCTTTTGGCCGAGGCCGCCGTTTTAGAGGCGGAAAAGACGGATGATATTGAAGCCGTTTTGGAAGCGTCGCTCAAGGCGGGTGGTGAGGCGCTGGCAAATACCATCAATCAAAACCCGATTTTAAAGAAAGCCGGCGTTGTCGATGCCGGGGGAAAAGGCTTTTTGTATATCATGGAGGGTATGCTTAAAGCCCTGCGCGGCGTTACGGTCTTTCAAAACGAAACAGGCTCGGTCGGGGCCGAAAAAGCCGACTTTTCGGATTTTGAAACGGCGGATATTAACTTCACCTATTGTACGGAATTTATCGCCGGACGGGCCAGCACGAAAGACGTCGGCCTGCTCCGCGCGTTTTTAGACGCGCTGGGCGACAGCGTCGTCGTCGTCGATGATGACGAAATTATTAAAGTGCATGTGCATTCCAACGAGCCGGGTGCCGTCCTGACGGAGGCGCTGACGTATGGCCCTTTGCTCTCCGTTAAAATAGAAAACATGAAAGAGCAGCACACAGGCAAGCTTGTCGAGACGCGGGCGCCCCAGCCGGAGCCCGCCGCGCTGCCGGAAGCTGGCGAAGCGGCGCCAATGCCCGAACCAGCCCCCGTGCCGGAAACGATACCCGAGCAGTCAGAGGCGATGCCATTTTGGGGGGCAAGCATGCCGGATGTGCCGCCTGCAGAAAGTGTGCCGGATGAAACAGCGGTCGCTGCGCCCGACGATGACGTTCTGAGCGAGCCGGAAAAGGATTTTGCGGTTGTCGCCGTCTGTGCCGGTGCCGGGCTCTGTGGTGTTTTCCGCGAGCTGGGTGCCGACGCGATCATCATCGGCGGGCAGACGATGAACCCTTCAACAGCCGACATCCTCGCGAAAATCGAAGCGGTGCCGTCGCAGACGGTTTTCGTCCTGCCGAACAATAAAAACATTATTATGGCCGCGCAGCAGTGCATGCGCCTGACCGAGAAAAAGGTTGTCGTCATCCCGACGAAGACGATGCCGCAAGGGATCTCCGCCATGATCGCGCTGGACGTCGGCGCTTCGGTGACGGAAAATATTGCGCTCATGGAGCAGGCCGCCGGGCGCGTTCACACGGCGCAGATTACCTACGCCGCGCGTGACTCATCGTATGACGGGCATGTCATCACAGCGGGTGACTATATCGCCCTGCTGGAAGATACGCTTGTTGCCACAGGGAAGGATACGGCCAGCCTTGTAGACGCCGTTGCCGTTTCTTTAGCGGCGTTTTCACCGGAGTTTATCACGGTTTTTTCCGGTGAGGATGTTGATGCCGAGACGGCGGACAGTGTGCTCAAAAGACTGACAACGGCCATTCCGCAGGCGGAGGCTTCACTCGTAGACGGCGGCCAGCCCGTCTATTACTTCTTGATATCAGCAGAATAATGAAAGACGCAGCTGCTCAAAAGGGGTGGCTGCGCTTTTTTGCACGATTTTAATAATTTTTATAAGAAAATTTTGTGTTGTTATTCCGATTTATTTGGTGTAAAATATTTAATAATCACAAATGAGCGGGAGGCATAATCATGAAGTTTTTCCGGATGGTATTTTTCGCTGTTACCGCGATTCTAGCCATAGCCGCTGCAATTTCCGCGCTTGTCTATTTTAAAGACGAGATTGTGGAATGTCTGATGGATTTTACAAAAAAAGTCGAGGCAAAGAGAACAAAGTTATTCCACAGTGAAGAGTTTACCGATTACGCGGATATTTAATAAAGCGCTCCGGGTCGTCAAGAGCCCTGACCACAGAATAACATGACGATGACGCAGAAGGAGAGGTTTGGCCTCTCCTTCTGTTTAAATGACCAATTTCAGCGGTAAGTCGTATGACGCGCCGCTGTTTTTGTAAAAGTTAAAATGCATTCAATCATAAATGAAACGGCAAAGGGGAGAAGACAATGGCAGAAGAAAATACTTTTATTATGCTGAAACCGGATTGTATGAAAAGAGGGCTCATCGGTGAAATCGTGACGCGGATTGAACGGAAGGGCTATCGGATTATGGATGCAAAAATGGCCAAACTGTCGGCCCCTTTCCTGTATGAGCATTATGCGCATCTGGCAGAGCAGCCGTTTTTCCCTCTGATTTTAAAGCATATGCTGTCCGGCCCTGTTTTGGGACTTATTGTCCGCGGTGAAAATGCGGTGCTCGGCATGAGCATCCTCGTCGGTGCCACAAAATTTGAAGACGCCGAGGCCGTCACAATCCGCGGCGATTACGCAGCCAGCACGAACAACAATCTTATTCACTGCTCGGATTCTGCCGAGATCGGTGAAATTGAGATTAAGAGGTTTTTCAGTTATCTGGCGGAAAAATAATTGGCGCTGCGCGCCGAAAAGGGGGTAACGGGTGATGGCAGACGAGAGAACATTCGTCATGCTCAAACCGGACTGTATCAAAAGAGGCCTTATTGGTGAGGTTATCAGAAGAATCGAGCGGAAAGGCTACAGAATTCTTGACGTTAAAATGAGAAATTTAACACATGAATTTCTAGAGGAACATTATGCGCACATTGCAGACAAACCCTTTTTCCCAGACGTTGCCCGCTATATGATGTCGGGGCCCGTCTTCGGCATGGCTGTATCCGGAGAAAACGTTGTTCTCGGCGTCCGAATTCTCGTCGGCGCGACCAAGTTTGAAGAGGCGGGAGGCGGCACCATCCGAGGTGATTATGCCGAAAGCACGTCAAGCAACCTAATTCATGCATCGGATTCGCCAGAAAACGGCGAAATTGAAATAAAGAGATTCTTTAAATAAGCGGCGCCTTCGGGCGTTCTTCTCGGTTAAAATAAGATGCAATGCGCCGCGGGCAGTAAAGCCCGCGGCGATCTTTTTTCTGGAGCCGCATGGCCAAAAATTTAGTCAAACTGACAGTAATTGTCATGCAACGGCAGCGGATAACAAGATGTTGTGTCTAAAAAAATGAAAATAAACAAGCGGTGACTTTAGTAATATGTTTCGGTTGATTGTAAAATGAAATTGAACACTTGAACAGAAAAATCCATAGTGATTATTCTTCGTGGTAAAATGTAGTTCCTACACAACATCTGCCACCGAAAGGATACAATCACTATGGATAACAATGATTCTATCACAGTCAGCGCAGAACGCAAGAAAGGGCAACACTTGAGCTTGGAAGATCGTGGTGCTGTCAAAGCCCTCTTGAAGCAGGGACTTGGCGTACGCGGCATCGCCCGAAACATTGGCTGTTCACCGTCCACCATCTCATACGAGTTAAGGCGAGGTACACCGACACGGAAGAGCAACAGGGGCCAAGCACCTGGCTATTCTCCGAAACTCGGCGAGGCCATCTACAAGGCTAATCGAAGGGCTTGTGTCAAGCCCCTCAAAGCAGGCTCCTGCAAGACTTTCATTGACTGGGTAGTCAAGCAGATCCGGGAACACAAGTGGTCGCTGGATTCCTGCTGCGGATATGCGAAGCGACAGCGTTTGTACAGTGAAGATCAGATGGTTTGTACCCGCACTCTGTACAACATGGTCTGGGCAGGCTTGCTTCCCATCACGCCGACCGAACTGCCGGAAGCCTTAAAACGCAGCACCCGAAAGGCCAGGGGCAGGGAAAACAAAAAGCACTACGGCACAAGCATTTCCGCCCGTCCTGAGATCGCTTCCCTTCGTATAGAAGGCGGCCACTGGGAGGGCGACACCGTGGTTGGAAAACGAGCTGGGAAAGAGGCAGTTGTACTCTCTCTGCTGGAGAAGAAGACCGAGCACTACATCGCCATTCGTATTCCCGGAAAGACCAGTGATGCGGTGATGTCTGCCATGAAAAGCCTACGCGCTGAGTACGGGGAACGTTTTTCACAGATTTTTAAGACGATTACCGTAGACAACGGCAGCGAGTTCGCCGACTTTGCAGAAGTCGAGGCTTGGGGTTCCCAGATCTACTTTGCCCACCCATACAGCTCTTGGGAACGTCCTCAGAACGAAAGGCATAATGGACTGTTCCGGACCTTCGTTCCAAAGGGAACATCTATTGAGCAGTATACAGACGAGGACATCCTGTCCGCTGCTGATGAGTTAAATGGGCGACCCCGGAAGAAGCTCGGATACCACACGCCAGAGGAACTATTTGAAGCCTTTCTTGATTCCGAATACGCAGCCTGACGGCTGCGACAACCTTGGCACAGACAGCGCCTGCGGCACCATCTGTGTCCAAGGTTAATTGATGGGAACGATTTTGCCTCGGGGTGTTCAATTTGCACTTGCAATTTATGAGTAATATGTTTCAGTTATTTTTCGATATTTGGTATTTTCAACTGATAACGCCCAAATGCGATTGACACTCTATTAAAAATATGTTTACTTATCCTTAACCATAGGCATATCATGCGCATTTTGCCGGTCATACAATAATTCAAGTAAGAACCGCCGGAACACGGTCAACGTGTGTTATTAAAAATGCGTAGATCACTTCATATAAATGTGCAGGATCAGGCGGCAATATTATAATATTCGGAGGTGCATGTTCATGAAAACGTCTGTAGGCATTGTCATTGAGACGGACGGCAAAACTGCGACCGTCAAAGCCGGCAGGCACACCGAATGCGAAAGCTGCGGGGCCTGCTCCGGCAACAACGCCCCCCTTGTAACGGTCCGCAATCCGGTTGGCGCCCACATTGGGCAGCGCGTTGAGTTTGAAGTGCAGGAAGAGTCGTCGCTCAAAGGCGCGTTCCTGATTTTCGTGCTACCGCTCGCGGCGGCGTTTCTCGGTGTCTGGCTGGGCGGCCTTGCGGCTGTGGCACTTGGGTGGAAGATGCTTATTGGAAACATTGCAGGCGGCGCCGTCTTATTTTTCGCTTCCATCGTTGCCATCAGAGTATCGGAGAAAAAGATCAGCCGCTCGCTGTCAAGCTTGCCGGCCATTCTCAAAATCGTCAAGTAATATCCCGGTAAATCATTGCCATAGAGCAAACTAAAATAGAAAAAGGTGATTGCGTGTGTTAAAAACCTTCCGCGGCGGCGTCCACCCAGAAGAGCATAAGGACATAACGGCAGAACTTCATACCGAGTTTATGCCACCGCCGCAAAAAGTCATTATCCCCGTCAGCCAGCATATTGGCGCGCCGGGTGTCCCGATGGTCAACGTCGGCGATACCGTCAAAAAAGGCCAGCCGATTGCGAGTGCCGACGTGCACCTCACAGCTTGGGTGCATGCATCCATCTCCGGCAAAGTCGTCGAAATCGCTGAGTATCCGAGCTCTTTTAAAGATAAGAGCCTCGCGATTGTCATCGAGAGCGACGGTCTTGATGAGTGGGCTCCCGGCCTCCCGATGCAGCGCGACTTTGAAAAGCTCAGCGTCGAGGAGATTCATAAAATCGTCACAACGGCCGGTCTTGTCGGCCTCGGCGGCGCGAACTTCCCCTCGCACTTTAAGCTGACCTACGGCCCCGAAAAGCACATAGACACGCTGCTGATCAATGCCGCTGAGTGCGAACCCTACCTCAACTCAGACTACAGGGTTATGATCGAAGAGACAGACCGTGTTGTCCTGGGTGTGAAAATCGCCATGAAGTCCTTAAACGTCAAAAGATGCTTCGTCGGTGTTGAGGACAACAAGCCCAAAGCGATCGAAGGCTTTAAAAAGGCCTTTGCCAATGTGGATGGCGTTACTGTTGTCGCCCTGCCGACGAAATACCCGCAGGGTGCCGAGCGTATGTTTATTAAAGTTCTCACAGAGCGTGAGATTCCCGCGGGCAAGCGCCATTCCGATATCGGTATTGTCGGCTTAAACGTCGGTTCCATCGTCGCCATTGCCAATGCCGTTGAAAAGGGTATTCCGCTCATCGAGCGCGTTATCACCGTTTCCGGTGACGCCATTGCCCAGCCGAAAAACCTGCGCGTTCGGATCGGCACAAGCTTTAAAGATATTGTTGAATATTGCGGCGGGTACTCCAAAACACCCAAAAAGATTATTAACGGCGGCCCGATGATGGGTTATGCACTTTCCGATCTCAATATCCCGGTCATCAAAGGCGTGGCCGGTATTCTTGTGATGAGCAAGGACGCTGTGGCTGAAGACGAAGAGTATCCCTGCATCCGCTGCGGCAAGTGTGTGGACGCCTGTCCCGCCGGTCTCGTACCGAGCATGCTGAGCATTCTCTCCGAGCGCGGCAGACATACGGAAGCGCGTGAAGAATACGGCGTGTTCAACTGCATCGAATGCGGCAGCTGCGCCTATGTCTGTCCCTCGAAGCGCCGGATATTGCAGTACATCAGATATTCCAAGGCCAAAAACGCCGGTCATGGACATCATTAAACAGGAGGCAGGCGACACATGAGTTCAAATATTAAACTTGAAGAAACGCTTTTAAGCGTCTCTACTTCGCCGCACGTTAAAAATAACGATTCCATTCCGAAGATTATGTGGAATGTCAATCTGGCGCTTGCGCCGGCGGCGATTTTTGCAGCCATCTGGTTCGGCCTTCCCGCAATCATTACCATGGTTGTTGCCATCGTTGCGGCGGTCGCGACCGAATTTCTCATTCAGAAATTCAGAAAAGCCAAAGTCACGGTCGGAGACGGCAGCGCCGTTGTGACCGGTCTTCTCCTGGCGATGTGCCTGCCGCCGGCTCTGCCATGGTACATGACGGCGTTCGGCGCAGTTCTTGCCATTCTTATTGCGAAAATGGCCATGGGCGGCCTCGGCTTTAACGTCTTTAACCCCGCGCACATCGGCCGCGCCGCGTTGATGGTATCATGGCCGGCGCTCATGACATCTTGGGCAGCCAACATCACAAGCCCTGACGCGGTATCAAGCGCGACGGTCCTCAATATCGCTAAGCAGCAGGGTTACGAAACGGTTGTCAATCTCTTTGGCGATAAAACAGCGCTTTATAAAGCGCTGTTCCTCGGCACGAGAAACGGCAGTATTGGTGAAACTTGTACGGTGCTCCTGATTCTCGGCGGCATCTACCTGATCTACAAAGGCTATATCAAGTGGCAGGTCCCTGTCGTGATGATTGGCACAGTCGGTATTCTTGCTTGGGTATTCGGCGGCTTTTTCTACGGCGGCCCCGGCACACTTTTCTCCGGAGATCCGCTTTTCCACATGATGGCAGGTGGCCTGATGATCGGCGCCTTCTTTATGGCGACTGATATGGTCACGATTCCGATTACGATCAAAGGCCAGATTATTTTCGCATTCGGCTGCGGTGTCATCACGACCCTCATTCGTTTTGTCGGCGGATATCCTGAAGGCGTTTGCTACTCGATCCTCCTGATGAACTGCGTGACGCCGCTCATCGATAGGGTCACAAAACCGAGAATCTACGGCACGGGGAGGAAGAGCTATGTCTGAGCACGCGGTACATACCGATAATAATTCGAGCATTCTGAAAATAACAGTGAATCTCGCGGTTACATGTCTCGTGTCCGGCGCAATCCTTGCAGGAGCGTACTTTTTAACACGACCCATCGCCGCAAAGCAAGAAGTTCTGATGGAACAAAAATCAAAACAGGCGCTCGTTTCGGATGCGGCGTCCTTCGAAGAAGTCGAAGGGCAAAAAGAAATGTCCATCGCCAAAGCGCAAGACGGATCTATCGTCGCGTATGTCGTTTCAGTTGAGTCCAGAGGGTATGGCGGCGCCATCAAGATGCTTGTTGCTGTGACGCCGGAAGGAAAGGTTTATAACTTTAAGATCCTCAGCGCAAACGAAACCCCCGGTCTTGGAACAAAAGCCGCAGAATCCCCGTTTAAAGATCAGTTCCCCGGCAAAACAGCAGAGCAGCTCGTCGTCACAAAGGACCCCTCAAACACAACCAATATTCAGGCGATGACGGGTGCCACAATCACTTCAAGAGCCGTGACGAATGGCGTTAAAACAGCTGTTGACGAAGTTAACGCTTATCTGGGGGAGGGAAACAGCAAATGAGTCTGTGGAAAATATTCAGCAAAGGTCTTATTGACGAGAACCCCATTCTTGTCTTGGCGCTCAGCCTTTGCCCGGCCCTCGCTGTGACATCGTCTGTGCTGACGGCGCTGACAATGGGCCTGACTGTGACCTTCGTTATCTCTATGAATAACATTGTCGTGTCGATTATCCGGAAGTTTGTCAACCCAAAGGTTCGTGTTCCGGTATACATCACAAGCATAGCCACGATCGTCACACTAGCGATTTTGTTCCTCCAAGCCTTCGCGCCGGAACTGTATCAGGCGCTTGGTATTTACCTAAGCCTCGTTGTCGTATTCGCCATCATCCTGGCCAGAGCCGAATCTTTTGCGTCGAAAAACCCGGTGTTTCCGTCCTTTCTTGACGGTTTAGGCATGGGTATGGGCTTTACGCTGGCCATGATCACCGTCGGTGCGATCCGTGAGCTCTTTGGCAACGGCACACTCCTCGGCTTTAGAATCCTCGGCTCTTGGTACAATGCCCCGCTTCTGTTTGTTATGGCGCCTGGCGCTTTCTTTGTCATCGCTTATCTCGTTGGCCTGACAAAGATTTATCTCAAAAAGAAGGAAGACCGTGAAAGGGAGCGTGAAGCTGCATGACACAATATATTTTGCTCTTTGTTGGCGCGGCCATCGTTAACAACTTTGTCTTGACGCGTTTTCTCGGCCTGTGTATCTTCTTCGGTGTTTCGAAGAAGCTGGACGCCTCGGTCGGCATGGGCATGGCCGTTACCGCCGTTATGACGCTCTCGAGCATTCTCGCTTGGGTTGTTTATTCACTCGTTCTTGTCCCGCTTGGCCTCAAGTTCCTGACAACGATTGTCTTTGTTATTCTAATTGCAAGCTTCGTTCAGATGCTTGAAATGATTATTAAAAAGCTCGCGCCGACGCTGTATGGCATGTGGGGCATTTACCTGCTTCTGATAGCCACAAACTGCATCGTTCTCGGCGTTCCGCTGATTAACGCTGAAGCTGGCTATGACCTCGGCCTGAGCATTGTCAACGCGCTCGGCTCTGGCGTCGGTTTTGCACTCGCAATGATTTTGATGTCCAGTATCCGTGAAAAGCTTGAGTACGCTGATGTGCCGAAGCCGCTTCAGGGTCTTGGCATTGCGTTTATCGTTGCGGGCATGCTGTCTCTGGCCTTCCTGGGTTTCTCCGGGATGATACCCCTGTAAGGAAAGGCGGAATGAACATGGTTGAACCAATAATTTTAAATGCTGCAATATTTACAGTCATTATCCTGACCGCAGTCGGCATCTTCTTCGGGCTTGTCCTGTCGGTCGCCAACAAAAAATTCAAGGTTGAAGCGAATCCTCTGATTGAAGAGGTCGAGGAGATTCTCCCGAAGGGTCAGTGCGGTGCCTGCGGCTATGCCGGTTGCGCGGCCTACGCAGAAGCCGTTGTTCTGGACCCAGACGTCTCGCCGACGCTCTGCATCCCCGGCAAGCAGGCCGTCGCCGACGAAGTGGCCCATATAACCGGTAAGGTCGCCGAAAAGGTTGCCCCGCGTGCGGCGCATATCCGCTGCGCGGGCAATAAGGATAAAGCGAAGTTTGCCTATGAGTACACCGGCGTGAAAGAATGCGGCGCTGCCAGCATGCTCCACTTTGGTCCTAAGGAATGCAAATACGGCTGTGTCGGTTTTGGCAACTGCGTGGCTGTCTGCAATTTTGGGGCGCTTGTCATGAGCGA
The DNA here is from genome assembly GCA_022870705.1 of Oscillospiraceae bacterium CM. Taxonomy (NCBI): domain Bacteria; kingdom Bacillati; phylum Bacillota; class Clostridia; order Eubacteriales; family Oscillospiraceae; species Oscillospiraceae bacterium JHJ. The sequence continues at coordinate 1,709,607 of CP072107.1, read as the reverse complement.
TGACGGCCTGCCCGTTGTCGACAAAGCAAAGTGCACCGGGTGCGGCGCGTGTGAAAAGGCCTGTCCGAAAGCCGTTATCCTCATGCTCCCGCTTGACGCGCACGTCAAGGTTGACTGCAACTCGAAGGATAAGGGCGCCGTCGCCAAGAAAGCGTGCTCAGCCGCGTGCATTGGGTGCGGCCTTTGCGTCAAAAACTGCCCGTACCAGGCGGTTAAGCTTGAGAACAATCTGGCCATCGTCGATTCGGCCATCTGCGTTGAAAAATGCGGTGAGGCAACATGCGTTACCAAGTGCCCGACAGGTGCGATCAACACCGTTCGTCAAAACTGATAAGGTTCTAAAGAAAGCTTAAGATTTCAGAGGAACCATGAAATACCGCCCACAGCTTCCTCAGGGAAGTCGCCGGCACACTGAAAGGTGTGTCGGCGGGGCGGGATAGAAACTGTCGACTTGGAGCGACGGTAGCGGCGCGGCCGCTTTTCCGACCGTGCCCTCAGAGAGGACGAAAGGGAAACAATGAGTGACAACTATACGATAATAATCTCCATATTAGCCCTTGTAGGCGGGTACGTATGGCGTCGGCGGGTGGTGGCCGTGATTGCGGGCGCGGAGAAGCCGACGAAGGGGCAGAAGCGGAACAGGACGCTGGCGACGCTTGTGACGGTGATTGGCGGCTACTTACTGCTGACGAAGCTGATTGAACTGGTTTTCGGCCCGCAGGAGGCGAAGCCGCTCGAGGTGGCAATTGCGCCGGAGCGCGTCGAGCTATTTGGCCACAGTGTCTCGTCAACCGTTGTGACGTCGTGGGTGATCATCGCGGTGCTTGTGGTCATTGCCATTTTACTGCGCGTTTTCGTACTCACCCGGCTGAAGGACACGCCGCGCGGGGCGCAGAACGTTCTGGAACTCATGATCGAGACGGTCACGAGCTATACGAAGAGCTCGGCGCACGGCGTGGGCGAATTTATGGCCAGCTACATTTTCACGGTAGCGATCTTTCTGGTTGGGTGCGCATGCGCCGAGCCATTTGGCGTTCGGACGCCGTCGTCGGACATCACGCTGACGGGCGCACTGGCGATATTGACGTTTTTTATCATCAACTACTACGGCATCAAGGTCAAGGGCGTGGGCGGGCGCATCAAATCGCTGGCGTCACCGACGCCGGTGGTTTTCCCGATCCGGATTGTAACGGACCTTGCGGTACCGGTCTCACTGGCGAGCCGACTGTTCGGCAACATGCTGGGCGGCCTTGTCGTCATGGATCTTTTGTACTCGGCGCTCGGCGGCTACGCGTTGGGGATACCCAGCGTGGCGGGGCTTTACTTCAACGTGTTTCACCCGTTAATCCAGGCCTTCATTTTTGTCACATTGACATTAACATTCATAAATGAAGCAACAGAATAGGAGGATAAAAAAATGAGTTATTTACCAATCGGTGTAGGACTGTGCCTGTTTGCCGCGGCGCTTGCAGGTCTCGGAATGGGCATTGCCACGGGCAAGGCTGTTGAAGCGGTGGCGCGTCAGCCGGAGGCCTCGGGCAAGATCAACGGCCTTCTGCTTCTTGGTCTGGCGATCACAGAGTCGACGGCGATCTACGGCTTTGTCACAGCGCTCATCATGCTCTTTTCGCTCAAATAAATCAAAGTGAGGTATTGACGGATGGAAGGTCTGCATCCTTCTGACATCCTGATACACATCATCAACGTCCTCATATTGTTCATTCTGCTGCGGGTGATTTTGTTCAAGCCCGTCAGCGCGTTTCTGGCGGCACGGTCGGCGAAGGTGGAAGCCCAGCTGAAGGACGCCGAGACGAAGCAGAACGAAGCGCTCGAGATGAAGGCCTCGTATGAGCATCATATCGAGACGTATGAGGAAGAAGGCCGGGAAATCATTCGACACAGCCAGGTCAAGGCGTCACAGGAAGCCCAGGAGATCGTCAAGGACGCCCGCGGGCAGGCTGAGCGCCTGATGACCGACGCGCACGAGCGGATCGCCGCCGAGAAGGCCCAGGCGATCGCGGAGGCGCGCACGGAGGTGGCGCTTTTGGCGACGGAAATCGCCGCGCGCATTTTAAAGCGTGAGGTGAGCGCAGTCGATAACAAGGCCGTCGCGGAAGACTTTTTCCGTGAGATGAGGTAGTCATGGATAAACCAGTATTGTTGATCGCCTCGCCGTATGACGAGGGGACGGTCAAAGCGATCCGGGACGGCTTTTCGAAGCAGTACGGCAGTGAGCTGGACTTTGAAGTCGTCGAGGACAACAAGATCATAGGCGGTTTTATTGCGATCATAGATGGCAAGGTATACGACGCGAGCTACTCCTCGCGTCTGTATGAAATCAGCCGGCAACTGAGTGAATGAGGTGAATAGATGATTGATTCTTCTTTTGCAACTGTCGGCGCGTTTTTAAAACAACGGGTGACGACGGCCGAGCCGGACACGGCAGTCTACGAGTACGGCGAGGTTGAAAGCTTCAGCGACAATATCGTCCAGATCAAGGGGCTGTCACAAAGCCGCTACGGCGAGCTTCTGGAATTTGACGGCGGGGCCGTCGGTCTGACGCTGGACCTGCATTTAGGGGCGTCGGCGCGGCGCTTTTAGGCGGCAAGGTATCGACATCGAGCGTTGTGCGGCCGACAGGGCGCGTAGCGGAGGTGTGCGTGGGCGAGGAGCTTCTCGGCCGCGTGATTGACCCGATCGGCCGCCCGCTGGACGGCAAGGGCGAACTCAAGACGACGAAATTCCGCCCGATTGAATCGCCGGCACCGACGATCATGCAGCGCGCACCGGTCGACACAGCGCTGGAGACGGGCATTTTATCGGTCGACAGTATGATACCGATCGGCCGCGGCCAGCGCGAGCTGATTATCGGCGACCGCCAGACGGGCAAGACATCGATCGCCCTGTCGGCGATTATGAACCAAAAAGGGCGCGGCGTGTACTGTGTGTACTGCGCGATCGGCCAGAAGGCCTCGACGGTGTCGGGCCTTGTGCACATGCTGGAGAAAGCCGGCGCTTTGGAGAACACGGTGATCGTGGCTGCCTTCGGCAGCGACGCGGCGGCGATGCAATACATTGCACCGTACGCGGCGTGCGCCGTGGCGGAAGAGTTTATGTACAGCGGCAAGGACGTGCTCGTCGTGTACGACGACCTGAGTAAGCACGCGGTGGCATACAGAGCGATGTCGCTCCTGTTGCGCCGTCCGTCGGGCCGTGAGGCGTACCCCGGCGACGTTTTCTATCTGCACAGCCGTCTTTTAGAGCGCTCGGCGAAGCTGAGCGACGAGCTGGGCGGCGGCTCCTTAACGGCGCTGCCGATCGTTGAGACGATGGCGGGCGACATTTCGGCATATATTCCGACGAACGTCATCTCGATCACAGACGGCCAGATTTATCTGGAAAGCGAGCTGTTCAACGCGGGCATGCGCCCGGCTATCAACGTGGGCCTGTCGGTCTCGCGCGTCGGCCGTTCGGCGCAGCACAAGGCGATGCGGGCCGTTTCGGGCAGCCTGCGTCTGGACGTTGCGCAGTACCGCGAAATGGCGGTGTTCGCACAGTTTGGTGCCGACATTGATACGGCGACGGCAAACATGCTCAAAAACGGCGAGCGCCTGATGGAGCTGTTAAAGCAGAAGCAGGATCAGCTGTTTTCCCTGTCGGAGCAGACGGCGATATTGCTGGCTGTGTCAAACGGCGTGTTCACATCGTTTGACAAGCGGGACGTTGACAAGGTGCGGGCGAATTTGCTGGCGTATCTGCATCAGAACGCGGCAAACGTGATGAACAGCATCGACAAGACGGGCCAGCTGACGGACAACGACAAGACAGACCTTCTGCGCAGCTTTGAGCGGTTTGCGGCGGAAAGCGGGGAGAAGTAATGGCGAGCCCTACCGAGATACGCCATCACATCGCCGCCGTCGAACAGACGAAAAAAATCACGGGGGCCATGGAAATGGTCTCGTCGACCCGGATGAAGCGGGTCATGAGTCATATTGAACAGAATCACCGGTACTTTGACCACGTCCAAAAGACGATGAAAGAGATTCTGGTCACCGCGCAGGGCGTATCGCACCCGTACCTGAAGGACGTCCCGGCGGGCGGGCACTGCACCTACATCATCATCTCGGGCGACAAGGGTCTGTGCGGCTCGTACAATTCAAACGTTTTGAATCTGGCGCTGCGTCACATTGAAGAGCATCCGAACCACTCGATTTTAACAATCGGGAACACGGCGGAGGACTTTTTCAACGCGCGGTCGATGGTGCCGGACGTGACGTATCTGGGCATCGCGCAGGACCCGGCGCTGACGCGGGCGCGCATGCTGGTGCGCGACGTGATGGCGCTTTACGACAGCGGGAAGACGGACGAGGTGCGCCTTGTATACACGTCGTTTTACGGGGCGACGAAGAACAGGCCGGTGGAACGGCGACTTCTGCCGATCCGGCTGGACGATTACAGCGACATCGCCGACGCAGAAACGCTGGCGGACATCATGTATCACCCGACGCCGCAGGAGCTGTTTGACCTTCTCATACCGCAGTATATCCTCGGCATTCTGTTCGGGGTTATGGTACAGGCGTACGCGAGCGAGCACTTTGCGCGGATGAACGCGATGCACAGTGCGACGACGAACGCGCAGGACATGCTCAAGAGCCTGCGGACGAAATACAACCTGGCGCGGCAGAGCGCCATCACCAACGAGATAGCCGAGATTACCGGTGCGGCTGAAATCCTTAGAAAAGGAGACAGGTAAATTATGCCGAGTACGAACAGCGGAGTGCTTATCAGGATCAGCGGCCCTGTCCTGGACGTCCGTTTTGAAAACGCCGAAAGCGAGCCGCAGATCAACGATCTACTGATAACCTCCGACGGCCGCCACATGGAGGTCGCCGCGAACGTCTCGCCGGGCGTCGTGCGGTGCATCGCGCTGGAGGCAACCGACGGCTTAAGCTGCGGGATCAGCGTGGAGAACACGGGGCACGGCATCCAGGTGCCCGTCGGCAAAGAGGTCCTGGGCCGCGTTGTCGACGTTTTAGGGCGGCCGATCGATAACGGCCCGCCGATTGAGAGCACAGAGACGTGGGATATCCACCGCAGTGCGCCGAAATTTACAGACCTCACGCCGGTCACCGAGTTTTTCGAGACGGGCATCAAGGTCATCGACCTCATCACGCCGTACTCCAAGGGCGGTAAGATCGGCCTGTTTGGCGGCGCGGGCGTCGGCAAGACGGTTCTGATCATGGAGCTCATCTACAACATCGCCACGATGCACGGCGGCTTCTCCGTTTTCGCCGGCGTCGGCGAGCGCAGCCGTGAAGGCAGCGAGCTGATTCAGGATATGAAGAGCTCGGGCGCCATCAGCAAAACCGCATTGGCCTTCGGCCAGATGAACGAGCCGCCTGGCTCGCGTATGCGCATCGGCCTCACGGGCCTCACGATGGCCGAATACTTCCGCGACGAGATGAACCGCGACGTTCTCTTGTTTATCGACAACATCTTCCGTTACGTCCAGGCGGGCAACGAGGTATCGGCGCTTTTGGGCCGTATGCCCTCGGCCGTCGGCTACCAGCCGACGCTGGCCAACGAGCTGGGTAATCTGGAAGAGCGCATCGTTTCGACGAAGAACGGCTCCATTACGTCGGTACAGGCGATTTACGTCCCGGCCGACGACCTGACGGACCCGGCCCCGGCGACGATCTTTACGCATCTGGACGCGACGACGGTTCTGTCGCGGTCGATCGCCGAAATCGGCGTCTACCCGGCCGTGAGCCCCTTGGAATCCTACTCCCGTATTCTCGACCCGCTGATTGTCGGCCCGGCGCACTACAACGCGGCGCAGGGCGTCATCACGTGCCTCAACCGCTACCGCGAGCTGCGCGATATCATCGCCATTCTCGGTATGGAGGAGCTGTCAGAGGAAGACCGGAAGACGGTTTACAGAGCGCGGCGCATTCAGCAGTTTTTGTCGCAGCCGTTTAACGTTGCCGAGCAGTTTACGGGCAACAAGGGTAAATACGTGGCGCTTGCCGACACAATCCGCTCTTTTGAGGCGATTCTCGGCGGCGAGGCCGACAGTATGCCGGAGGCGGCCTTCTCCATGGTCGGCAATATTGACGACGTTTACAACAAGGCCAAGAACATGAAGTAACAAAGCGGGGGGCACGCGCCCCCCGATACCGCGCAATGAATCTCAGCCGCAGCGCGGCGGCGGAACGGACGGAACAAATGGCCAAACTGTTCAATCTGAAGATACTGACGCCGGAAAAGCAGTTTTTTGACGGCGACGCCGAGGTCCTGACGGTGACGACGACGGACGGGCGTTTCTCCTTTCTGGCTGACCACGCCCCGCTCGTCATGCCGATTGCCGTCGGAACGCTTTATGTGAAGACGCCGACAGAAACACGCGAGGTCTTCAACTCCGAGGGCTTCCTGGAGGTTCGCCACGGCGGCGTGCTCGTCTATGTCCAAGCCTGTGAAAAGCCGGAGGATATCGACGAGGCCCGCGCCGAGGAGGCGCGCCTGCGCGCCGAGGAGCGCCTGCGCCAGCAGCAGAGCATGCAGGAATACCGCCAGTCCAAGCTCGCCCTCGCCCGCGCCATGGCCCGACTCCAGGTCACCAAAGGCCGGGAAAGTGTGTAGCAGAATTTAAAAGAAAGCGCCGCGCGATTGCGCGGCGCTTTTTTTGTTCAAATCATTGAAGAAGGAGGCATTACGCGTCACATAACGTCGTAGCCTTGCTCTTCAATCGCTTCTTTGAGGGCGCTTTCCGCAACGGCGGCAGGGTCAAATTCAACAGTAACAGTCTTGCTCTCAAGACTAACAGCGACGCCTAAAACGCCCGGCAGCGCGGTGACTGCTTTTTCAACGCGGGCGACGCAATGACCGCAAGACATACCCTCGACGTTCAGTGTGATCTTTTCCATATGCATGCTCCTTTATGTTTCATAAGAATAGATTTGAATAAAACTTCAGCGCAGTTTAAAACGGCGCAGGCGCAGCGCGTTTGTGACAACGGAGATAGATGAAAACGCCATAGCGGCTCCGGCAAAAACGGGACTTAAAAGCGGCCCGCCAAAGAGATAGACGACACCGGCAGCAAACGGAATGCCGATGAGGTTATAGATAAAAGCCCAGAAAAGGTTTTGCCGGATATTGCGGATTGTTGCCCGGCCGAGCGCGATGGCGGCTGCAACGTCCATCAAATCGCCGCGCATCAAAACAATATCGGCCGATTCGACGGCGACGTCCGTCCCCGTGCCGATGGCGAGACCGACGTCAGCCTGAACGAGGGCCGGCGCGTCATTAATCCCGTCACCCACCATTGCAACCTTGAGGCCTGTCTCCTGCAGCTGGCGGACGGCACCAGCCTTGTCCTGCGGCAGCACATCGGCGAGCACATGGTCGATATTAACCTCTTTAGCGATGGTGTCCGCCGTGTTTTTATTATCGCCTGTAATCATATAAACGGCAATGCCAAGGCTTTTGAGCTGATCGACAGCCGCGCGGCTCGACTGTTTAACTGTATCGGCCGCGGCAATAAGCGCTGCTGGAACGCCGTCAATCGCAGCATATAAAAGCGTTCTGCCCGCGCCGCTCTGCGCATCGGCGTCGTGGGCGGCGATCGTTGTGTCAATACCGTGGGCGTCAAAAAGCGCTTTATTCCCGGCGAGGATCTGCCGACCTGAAACGTTGGCGTCAATGCCGCGGCCCGGCTCTGCCTGAAAGCGCGCCGGTGCCGTCAGCACAAGGCCTTTTTCTTCGGCATAAGCGACGACTGCGCGGGCGACGGGGTGCTCCGAGCCGCGCTCGGCTGAAGCGACAAGGGCGAGCACGTCGTTTTCGGGAAAGCTGTTATATGTTTTGATAGCCGTCACAGCCGGTTTGCCTTCCGTAATTGTCCCCGTTTTGTCAAGGACGACGGCGCTCACTTGATGCGTCGTCTCCAAAGCCAGTCCGCCTTTGATCAGGATGCCGAGTTGGGCGCCTTTGCCGGTACCAACCATGATAGCCGTCGGTGTCGCAAGGCCTAAGGCGCAGGGGCAGGCGATAACGAGCACGGAGACAAAAATTGTTAAAACAAAATTGAAATCCCGTCCGGCCAGTGCCCACGCGCCGGCGGAGATAACGGCAATACTCAGAACAACCGGTACAAACCAGCCGGAGACAATGTCAGCAAGCTTGGCAATCGGTGCTTTTTTACTCTGTGCATCTTCCACGAGCTTAATAATCTTTGACAGCGCTGTGTCGGTGCCGACGGCCGTTGCTCTGAAGCGAACAAGCCCTTCGCCGTTGATGCTGCCGCCGGTAACGACATCGCCCGGCTTTTTGTCGACCGGCAGGCTCTCGCCCGTGAGCATCGACTCATCCGCCGTCGTGATGCCGTCCGTCACGAGGCCGTCAACGGGGAAAGTGCCGCCGGGGCGGACGAGGAGGATGTCGCCCGTCGTCACCTCGTCAATTGGGACTTCCAGCTCGCGGCCGCCTTTTTCAATCATGGCCGTTGTCGGACGGAGGCGCAGGAGCTTCTTAATGGCCTCCGATGTTTTCCCTTTACTTTTTGCCTCCAAATATTTGCCGAGCATGACAAGCGTTACGACAACGGCGGAAGACTCGTAAAACAGGGACATCACGAAGGCTACGTCGCCGGTAAAAATCCGAACGGTTGCGTAAAGACTATATAAAGAAGCGCTGCCCGTACCGACGGCGACGAGCGTGTCCATATTCGGCGCACCTTTGAAAAGCGACTTCATGCCCCGCGTGTAAAAGCGGCTGCCGGCAATTACAACCGGAATCGTCAGGATGAGCTGCACAAGCGCGAAGAGGCGCGGGTTATGCGCGGGGTGCAAAAAGCGCGGCATTGGGACGCTGAGCGCCGGAAACATGTGTGCCATTGCAAGATACAAGACGGGCGCGGCACAGACAGCGGCGACAATGAGGCGCAGGCGCATATTATTTTCGGCCTTCTCACGGCGTTCCGCGTCCAGGTCACGTGTTTTTTCACCTTCGATATCCCGTGGTGTAAACCCGGCTTTTTCAATAGCGGCCTTAATTTCAGAGAGCTTTGTCTTTGTCGGGTCGTATTCAAACACACCGCGGTTCGTCGTCAGGTTGACAGCGGCCATCGTGACGCCCGGCAACTTGCGCGTGACGCGCTCAACGGCGGCCGAGCACGCCGCACAGCTCATACCGTCAATTGCCAGCTCTGTTTTTTTTGTATTCTCTGTCATGGCGTCCCCTTTTCAAATCCGGTCTATATGTAAATTTTACAGGACGCGCTCTTGTTATTCAAGTGCGTTTGTCACAAAGAAAAACACGGGCGCCAAAACGCCCGCTTGTTAAACACTAGACGATCAGAATAATGCCGATCATTGCCAAACATGCGCCGACGAGATGCGTTAAGGTCAGTTTCTCGCCAAGAAATAAAACAGCCGTCAAAATCGTCACGACAGGCGAGCAGGCCATAATGAGCATGACGATGGCTGGTGAGCCCTGCTTGAGCGCGGCAAAATAGGCGAGGTCGCCGATGAGCGTTGCCAGAATGGCTTCGAGGATCAGGAGAAATAACGCCTTGGAGGAGATGTCCTTAAGCTCTGTGATACCGCCGCTCAATAAAAGCCAGATTAAAATAGCCGTTGCCGTAAAAAACGTTCGGACGGAGAGGCCGACGAGCGGATTGATGTCTTTCAGGCCGAGCTTTGCAAAAATTGGCGAGACGCCCCAGCAGAGCATACCGATGAAGGCAAAAAAATAAACCATGTGCATCAGCTCCCATACCGTTTTATATGTCCAAACCATCCGCAATAGAAGAAATGTGCCAAATAGTTTGTCTTAGCGCGGCGTATACTAGCCAGAAAAGGATGTGGGAGTAATATCGTGAAAAAAACAATGATAATCCTATTAGCCGCCTTCTTGGCGCTGTCGCCGGGCGTGACAAAAAGCGCTTTGGCTCTCGACGCGCCGGAGAACGCCTTGCGGCCGCGCGGCGGCTTTGACCCGTTCATGACGGAAACGCTTGAGTCGTGCCAGACGACTGCTGTACCGTGGGAAAATGACACCGATTTTATCACGGCGAAGGGTGATAACAACTGTCCTGTCTTGATGGCGGCCTATAAAACGGTTCTGCACGACCCGCTGCCCGGCGAGGAGTCCAACGTCCATCTTGCCGCGCGTTATATCAGCGGGACCGTTTTAGAGCCCGGCGCTGTCTTTTCGCAGAATAAGACGGCGGGGCCTTATACGACGGAACGGGGCTACAGCATCGGGCCGACGTATATCGGCACGAGCTATTCCGAGACGATCGGCGGCGGCGTGTGCAAGATTGCCTCAACACTTTACAATGTTGCCGTATTGTCGGACCTTCAGATCACAGAGCGCCATCATCACGGGATGCCGGTGCCATATGTGCCGTACGGGCAGGATGCCACCGTCAGCTACGGGGCCAAGGACTTTCAGTTTAAAAATACGACGCCGGGGAAAATCCTTATTTGGGCGCGCGGCATCGATAATATCCTTTATATCGGTTTTTACGGCCAGACTGTGCCGCCGCAGATTACTTGGAACCATGACGTTCTGAAGGTCTTACCCGCCCCAATCCTGCAAAAAACAAATAAAGAGCTGCCGCCGAATACGGAAAAGGTTGCCCACGAGGGGCTGGACGGGGCTGTTGTGAGCTCGTGGATCGTCCGATTATACCCAGACGGGACGAGCAACGTGAAAGAGATGAGCCTCGATTATTACAGGCCGCTGCCGTGGGTCATTGAAAAAAATTGACAAAGCAAAGCGCGCCGTTGAAATGACGGCGCGCTTCTTGCGCGTTGAAGGCACCGTCAGACGATCCCGCCCAACAGCAAAATTTCCTCGTTTTGACCGTAAATGACGGGCAGCTGCGTCACGGGGACGGGATTTGAGCCGCGGCCGACTTCAACGGTGAAGCCCGGCCGTCTGAAGTCCTGGATAAACCAGTCTTTATACCCCGCGTAGGAGGCCTCCCCGGGGTTTTCGGATATATCGTAGCCGCTCACACGCCCAAAGAGCTGCGCAATCGTTGTCGACTCTGGCGGCTGCAGGTTCTGATATTGGTAATAGATGACCTCGCCTTGTGTGTGGTAGGCGATCACAAGGCGGAAATTGTGTTGCCGCGTGAAATTAACCATAGCCGCCGACTCCGGCTCGGACAGCGGGTAAGGCCCGCCGTAGTCGCGCGGGGCTGGGCCTGTAATGCCCTGCTCCAGCTCCAGCTCGTGCTCCTTATCCCAGTCGGCCGGGTAATTGAGATTTAAGTCGGTGCCGCGGATGTTTGCTTTCCAGACGCGTGGAATCGGCAAGCCGGTTTTGTTGAGCTGCGCCGCCTGTGTATAGGCCGGGTCCGGATAATTGGGCCAGTAGGTAACCATGTTGACGCCGTCTGGATTGACCATTGGGACGATGTAGAGACTCGCACGGCGCCAGATATCCGTTGTGCTGTAACTGCCCAGCCTGCCGCCGACGGCAAACGCCTTTGAGAAGTTTTCAATAAACTTCATAAGAAGCGGCGTCGTAATCCATTCGTTGGCGTGGTGCGACGCGTTGTATGAGACTTCATTTGTCCCGCGCCCAAGGCGAATGACGTAAAGGTTTTTGCCCATGACGCTCTGGCCGATAACGCCGACCTCCAGAAAGGGATACCGCGCGCGCAGGCCGCGGATTTGTCGCTCCATAATTTCATATGTATAGTCGATATCGGTAAAGACAACGTCGATGCCGAACGGCACGGTCAGGCGCTGTCCAATGGTGAGCGCCGTCGGCACGACGCCGGGGTTTGCCGTTTCGATGGCCTGAACCGTTGTGTAATAACGCCGCGCAATGGCATAGAGCGTATCACCCGGTCGGACGGTGTACACATCATACCCCAGTAAAAGCGGCTCAAACAGCGCCCACGTCCGCGGGCCGACGATGCCGTCCGGTGTCAGGCCGTTGTTCCGCTGAAAAGCGGCAACCGCCTGCTTTGTCCGCGACCCAAAGTCACCGTCTACAGGCCCTGCGTCGTAGCCAATCCTGTTTAAAAGACTCTGGATTAGCTTGACGTTCGGGCCCGTCGAGCCGATTAATAGTGTTTCCATATGCATCCCAGCTTTTCATAAAGTACTATATTTTATTGCGCCGGGATCAAAACGGGACTGTTTTTTTGTTCCTTAGACAGTCGCACGAGCTTCTCGTATGTCCGGCGGCCGACAATGCCGTCCACCGCTAGGTGATTTATTTTCTGAAAAGCGCGGACGGCGTTTTCCGTGACGTCGCCGAAGACGCCGTCGGCAGCGGCGGGATAATACCCAAGCTGATGGAGCGTCTGCTGGACGCTGAAAACATCGCTGCCAATCATGCCGCTTTCCATGGCGCGAAAAGGCATCCCATCAAATTTAATATGCACAATTGTACCCAGGGTCACAAGATTTTTTACGATGGCGACATCGTCGTTATGCATACGGATGCAGCCCTTTGAGGCGTTATAGGCACCGAGACTCCATGGTTCAATTGTCCCGTGGATGCCGTATTGGCCCCACGGCACGTTTAGGCCGATCCAGCTGCCGCCGAAGCCTTCGCCCCAATCGGCGATTTCTGTTACCATCCACGTCCCGACAGGCGACGGGGATTGAGGCTGACCGCCGGAGACGGGAAATGTTTCAATGATGACGCCGTCCACGTACACCGTCAGACGGCATGTATCAAGATCGACGAGGAGAAAGGTGCCCTTCTCCGGTACGACAATTCTGACGGCGGCGCTGACTGCCGCCGTCAATAAAATAACGACGGATGCTGCCGCGAAAAACAGTCGCAAGAACTTATGAAACCGCCTGATGATGAGCACCTCCTCCGCTGTTAAAAGATCGCCTTTAAAAAGCCCTTCAGACGGTTCGGCTTTTCCGATGCGACAGAGTCGAGGGCGATAAGCTCGGCGCGCGCCACAATATCGCCATTCAGCGTCCAGACGATTTCACCCATCTTCTGCCCCTTGACAATTGGCGCATACGTAAAACGCCGCATGGACAGGTGCATTTGAATGTGCGAGACCTCCGCACTCGCCAAAGCGGCCGTCGGGTTGTCACGGCTCGTCACCCGAACGCTGTCGCACGCACCGCCCGCAACGGCTGCCGTCAAAACAGGTCTCGCGGCAAAAAGGCGGACGTTTCTCAGCTTTTTAAAACCCTCGTTTAACAGCGCCGTGTGATCGCCCCAGTCGTCATGCCCATTCAGCGTTGCTGCCACGAGCGTGACGCCATCGCGGGCGGCGCAGGTGACGAGGCAGCGGCCGCTTTTTTTTGTGTACCCTGTTTTAATACCCATCGCGCCGTCATAAATATTGAGCATTTCGTTGTGATTAATCAGCAGGCGGCCGTTTTCGATGCCGTTATATGGGATACGCGTTTTGTAGGTTGAGACGATTTTTTTGAAGTCATCATTTTTCATTGCTGCCGCGCCGAGGCGTGCCAAATCGAGCGCCGTCGTATAATGCTCGGCGCCGTCAAGGCCGGATGGGTTCATAAAATGTGTGTTTTGAAGACCAAGCTCGGCGGCCTTTTCATTCATCATAGCGGCAAAGCCGTCGACTGTGCCGCCCAGCGCAATCGCAACGGCCGTGGCGGCATCATTGCCGGATTCCAGCAAAAGGCCGTAAGTAAGCTCGCGCAGCGTCAGCTTTTCACCGGGCTGAAGATAGATGGAGGACCCCTCAACACGCGCGGCTTCGGGCGGCACCGTTACCACCATGTCAAACATGCCGGACTCACAGGCTAAAAGGCCTGTCATAATTTTCGTTGTCGAGGCCATGGGGAGCTTTACATCTACATTCTGCCCCGTCACAAGCCGCCCGGTCGTCATTTCAATTAGTGCATACCCCTTGGCGGAGATGGCGGCGGTCGGCAGCGCAGGGAGAAAAAGAAGCATCAGCAGCAGCGTAACAAATTTTTTAAACATGATGTCACCTTAATTATATGATCACCTCCAGTTTGCGCCGCAGTGTTTTCAAATATAAAGACAATATCTGTCATTTGACGGCGCTGTTTGCGCAAAGCGGTTTTTTTAATGAAAATACACTCATATGATTAGATAGACAAACAATGGAGGCACGGCCATGGAGTTCAAACAATCGTTTAAAATCTGGCCGGGCCAATCATTTGCACCTTTTTTTCTGAGCCAGACGGCTGTTGCCAGCGCCGCCTGCATTCAGCTTATTGCCTTATCGCGCCTTTTAGTAACGCAGACGAATTCCGGATTTTATACAGGTCTCGGCGTCGTCACGGCACCCATACCGGGCGTTATTGTCTCACTGCTGGCCGGGCGCATCGGCGACCGTTTTTCATCGCGGCTGCTGCTCATTTTCTTTGATGTTCTGCGCGGCGTGTTTGTTCTTATATTTGCCTTTTCGAAAACGGCGGGTGCGACGCTCTTTGTCATGCTGGTCGTGAGCTTTCTTGACGTTTTTTACAGCCCGGCCCGCAGCAAGCTTTTCAGAGGCCTCATGACAGAGGGCGAGCTCCTCCGCGGGAGTGCCCTTCTGACAGGGGGAAGCGGCAGCGTCAATCTCCTTGTGCCAATGCTCACAGGCCTGTTCGTCCACACGTTCGGGGTGATGGCGGCCTTTGTCATAAGCGGAGCCTTCTATTGGCTCTCAGCGCTGCTGCTTCTCAAGCTGCCGCGTCAAGCACCGCCCGTTTCACAAAAGCGTGTCCGGCCGTTCGGCGCGATGGCAGAAGGCATCATAATCTGCCTGCGGTCACCAGAGCTCCGCCGCGTTTTGGCGCTCGTTGCCGCTCTTGACGTCGGAACAGTGGCCGTCAATATTGCCTTTTACGCCTACGCCTTTGATGTTTTGCGCGTCACAAGCCGCTACTGGGGTCTTTTACTTTCCGTGCTCTACGGTATGAATCTGTTTGCTATGCTCCTCCTGCTGCGGTATAAGAACTATTTTGATAAAAATCCCCTTTTGAAGGTTACGCTTTTTCTGCCAGTTATCGCGCTCGTCTGGTATTTGTACGGGCTGACGGGGAGCCTCGCCCGGATTTTAATACTCGCCGCCGCGGAAGGCCTGTTTGCATCCCTCGCGGGGACACTTCTGACGACGCGGCTTTTATCGTCGGCCGATAAGCGGTATGCCGCACGCGTGACGGGCGCGCGGGATCTTGTTTCCAGCGCATCCAAACTGATCGGCATCGGCGCGGCGACGCTTCTGCTCGTTTTTTTCCCGCCAGCCGCCGTTTTCATCTCGAGTGCGGCGCTGTTACTAGCGGCAGCCTTCTTGCTGCTGGCGTGGCAGGCGGATGACGGGGGGCAGAAGCATCACGGCGTGATAGCGCCTGAAGAAAGGAGCGGATATGATGAATGACGAGGGATGCTGCTTCTGTGGAAGCGGGAGAAGCCACGCGGACTGCCACAATCATATTCACCCAAAAAGCATCGTCGCGCGGCTATACCGCCTACAAAAGGGGACACCGAGTATAACCGGGCAGCAATGCCGCCCTAATGGCTTTCTCGTCTCCGAAGTGGAATTTGTACGGATTTTTGACCATATCGTCCGTCATTGGGATGGGGAAGAATGTCAAAAAGTGATCGATACAGCCTTGTCGCGCGCCGCCTCAGGCGGTGATTTTCCCTGCCTATTTCTTGATGAGAATGGCGCTTGCCGAATAAATGCCGCCCGGCCCCTCTTCTGCAACCCCCCGGATGACGACGCCTTGGCCTTTTGCGCGCGGCGCGCCGGGTTGTCTGTCAAGGCGGGGCAGGCCCTTGCCCGCTCTGCCGCTGCTGCCCGGGCGTTAGAGCGCTTTGTCTTCCTCCCGGCGCGCGGCGGGGTCCTCGTCCGCCGACCCGCGCCGCTTGACATATTCTTTGCGCGCGCTTTTCATGACGGCGCGATGGCCGATACCGTCATACAAGCCCCGTTTATGACAGCCATGCTGACGCTACCGGAGGAAGCGTATATCGCCTCGCTCGCGGTACATGCCGATGGATGATCGCGTTGATATACTGAGATTTTTAATGCCTCATCAAATTTATATGTTTTCCAACTACATTCGTGGTCTGGCTTATTCTAGGGGCATCGAGCCGGAAATGGACGACATGGTGTCGCTGGAAGTTATCGCGCTGGGGCATGCGTTTAATATGATCCTGCCGTTCCACGCGGGTGAAGGACTGCGTATGGCCTTCTTCCCGTCAAATTTTTCCGTCAAGCGCCGGACAAAACTCACCATTATTTCAACCTTGTCGGACAGCGTTGTCGTTGTTGTGATATCCGCCTTGACAATTCCTTTTGCGCATATAACGGATAAAACGATGCTTCAGGCCATGTGGATTCTGCTATACGTTTATATTGGCCTTCTTGGTTATCGGCCTCGCCGGGCTCGGCGTCGACAAGAGTGACGCGCTCTCAGTCAGTTTTCTTCTTCACATCATGCAGTATATGGCCCTTTTACCGCTTGGCGCGTTTTTATACGTCAAAGCCCTTCATGGTAAATATGGCCAGGCTATTAAAGCTGTGCTGCGAATAAACAGCTGATTCGGTATTGCCCAACAGTTTGAAAGAAAGCAAGGCTTGAAAAGACAGGGGATATAGGCTTTTGTATCACTTTTTCAGACGAAATCGGTCAAATTTAATAATTTTGTCTTGACGGAGCGCCCCACAAGTTGTATTATTATACTCACCAAAGGACGCGGACACACTATATGTAGTGGTTAGGCGTTTTTGATTCAGAGAAAGGGTGAGCGGGTATGCCAGTGACGAGCATTAAAAAGAGAGACGGGAGGACAGTACCGTTCGACGTCGCCAAGATTGCGGAGGCTGTCAGAAAGGCGTTTGACGCGACCTACAGACCCGACAGCAACGGGACGGCGACCGAGCTTGCCAACGAAGTGTTATCGATTCTCGAGGTCGAGGGTAACGAAGCGCCCGACGTCGAGCATATTCAGGATATCGTCGAAAAGGTTTTAATGGATAACGGCTTTGTGACGACGGCAAAGGCCTATATTCTTTACCGGGACCAGCGCAGCCGCCGCCGCCAGATGAATACGCGCCTGATGCAGACGTATGAGGAGATCACATATGCCGACGCGCGCGACTCAGACGTTAAGCGCGAAAATGCCAATATCGACGGCGATACGGCCATGGGCGTCATGCTCAAGTACGGCTCCGAGGGGGCCAAGCAGTTCTATAACATGTTTGTCTTAAACCCCGATCATGCCAAAGCCCATACGGATGGGGACATCCATATACACGACCTTGACTTTTTGACGCTGACGACGACGTGTACACAGATTGACATCACAAAGCTCTTTAAGGGCGGTTTTTCAACCGGCCATGGGACGCTGCGCGAACCAAACGACATCGCCTCCTATTCGGCGCTTGGCTGTATCGCCATTCAGTCTAACCAAAACGACCAGCACGGCGGGCAGAGCATCGTCAATTTTGACTACGGAATGGCCGAAGGCGTCAAGAAGACGTACATCCGTCTTTACCGCCAGAACCTCGCCAAAGCGATTATGCTCTGGAAAGGCCTGACGGAGGATATTGAAAACGACGTCAAGGAGATTGTCGCCGCTGTCCTGGCGCAAACGGGCCTTGTGCCGACGCTTGAAAACAACGCATCGTATCTCGCGGCAGAGCTCCCGCTCCTTGTCGACCGGTTCGGCGACGCCGACGGCATGCAGAAGGCGCAGCAGCTGGCGCTCCGCTATGCCGAGAAAGAGACCGACCGGGCGACCTATCAGGCGATGGAGGCTTTTATCCACAACCTCAACACGATGCACTCGCGCGCCGGCGCGCAGACGCCGTTTTCCTCCATCAACTACGGGATGGACACGTCGCCCGAGGGCCGCATGGTCATGAAAAACGTCATGCTCGCCACAGAGGCTGGCCTCGGCAACGGCGAAACGCCGATTTTCCCAATCCAGATTTTCCGTGTCAAGGACGGCGTCAACTTAAACCCCGGCGAGCCGAATTACGACCTGTTCCAATTGGCCTGCCGTTGTTCGGCCAAGCGCCTGTTCCCGAACTTCTCGTTTGTGGACGCGCCATATAACCTCAAATACTATAAGGAAGGCTGCCCTGAAACGGAAATTGCCTACATGGGCTGCCGCACGCGCGTCATCTCCAACGTTTTTGACCCCGAGCAGGAATTCTGCAGCGGGCGCGGCAATCTGTCGTTTACGTCTATTAATCTGCCGCGGCTGGCCATCAAGGCCAAGGGTGACCTTGGGCGCTTTTTTGAGGACCTCGATGCCAAGCTGACGCTCGTTGTCGATCAGCTTTTAGAGCGCTTTGAAATCCAAGCCCGCAAACATGTGTATAACTACCCGTTTTTGATGGGGCAGGGCGTCTGGGTCGACAGTGACAAGCTCGGCTGGAATGATGAGGTGC
The DNA here is from genome assembly GCA_022870705.1 of Oscillospiraceae bacterium CM. NCBI lineage: Bacteria > Bacillati > Bacillota > Clostridia > Eubacteriales > Oscillospiraceae > Oscillospiraceae bacterium JHJ. Next base: position 1,691,222 of record CP072107.1, on the reverse strand, counting down.
GTGAAGTTATTAAACACGGCACACTGACCATCGGCTTTATCGGCCTGGCCGAAACGCTTGTCGCCCTCATCGGGGAGCACCACGGCCAAAGTGAGCGGGCGCAGAATCTCGGCCTCGAGATCGTCAGCCATATGCGTGCCCGGTGCGACGCCGAAAGCCGCAAGCGGCATTTGAACTTCTCTTTGATTGCTACGCCCGCAGAGGGCCTGTCCGGCCGCTTTGTCAAGCTGGATAAAAAGAAGTTCGGCGTCATCCCCGGCATCACAGACAGAGATTACTATACGAACAGCTTCCACATCCCCGTTTATTTCCCGATCAGCGCCTTTGATAAAATCCGCCTTGAAGCGCCGTATCACGCCCTGACAAATGCCGGGCACATCAGTTACATCGAGATGGACGGCGACCCCATGGAAAATCTTGAGGCGTTTGAAAAAATTATCCGTTATATGCAGAAATGCGGCGTCGGTTACGGGTCCATCAACCACCCGGTTGACCGTGACCCCGTCTGCGGCTATACGGGCATCATCAAGGACGAGTGCCCCCACTGCGGCCGGACGGAGAGCGCGGAAGCCGTCGGCTTTGAGCGCATCCGGCGCATCACCGGTTATCTCGTCGGGACGCTGGATCGCTTCAACAATGGCAAGCGTGCCGAGGAGGCCGAGCGCGTCAAGCACGGCTGCAGCTTAACGTAACGCTCAGTAGGGGGCGATGCCCACATCGCCCCGTGGCGCAGCTTGTACCGCTCCTGACGATCCTGTCTAGAAACGGAGGCCTTTTATGCGTATCGCCGGAACAGTTCAGGAGTCGATTGTCGACGGGCCTGGCCTCCGCTATGTGGTGTTCACGCAGGGTTGCCCCCATCACTGCCCCGGCTGCCACAATCCCGAAACGCATGACCCCGTGGGCGGCACTGAAAGACCTGTCGAAGCGATTATTAAAGAGCTACTGTCAAACCCTTTAACGGACGGCGTGACGCTCTCAGGCGGAGAACCGTTTATTCAGGCGGGCGATTGTGCGGCGATTGCCGAGGTGGCAAAAAACGCCGGTCTCACCGTTTGGGTGTACTCCGGATACACTTTTGAAGAGCTCATTATTTCCCCTGACCCGGCAGTTTTGAAGCTCCTCCGGCTGACCGATGTGCTCGTAGACGGGCCATTTGTCCTCGCAGAGCGCAGTCTCACCCTCCGATGGCGTGGCAGTAAAAATCAGCGCCTCGTCGATGTCACGAAAAGCTTCGAAGCAGGCTGCGCCGTGACGCTTGATTAATCATGAATAAATCATAAGCCCTTGCCCGAAGCAGCGGTTGCCGCCGCGCCGGGCAAGGGCTCTCATTTGCGCTTTGAATATCAGACCAGACAGAATTCCGACAGCACCGTTTCGATCTGCTCGTCACGCGCAGGACTTGTCCAATTGACGATGCCGGTATGAACAACGCTGCCGTTTAAAGAGGCTGCCAGACGTGTCATCTGTCTGACCGCCCGGTTGCCGCCCATCCAGGGTTTTTTCAGATACTGTGTGACAAAGCAGGCAACTTTTTTGCCATTTATGGAGGACATTTGCTGAAGGTAGACCTTCATGACGGGTGAAATTGAAAAGGCGCGGACAGGTGCGCCGAAGATAACGTAATCGTCACCAGATACATCCGGTGCTTCGGCTAAAAGAACGGGCTGGTTTGAGGTGGGGTCCTCGTTTACGGCGATTACGCGTTTGAGCGCAACGGTATGCCCCTTGGCGGCAAGCGCCTCTTTCAGTCGCTCGCCGACGGAGAGCGTGTTTTGGGTGTGAGAATGAACGACGATGCCAATATTCATATACATGTCACCTTTCAATCGGAATTCCGACTATTATTAACCAACGATAATATCGAGTTGACGGGTCACCTGCAAGCACCAACCGCATATTTATGCTTGACAAATTAGCAACTGATATTTTGGAGGAATCATCCTTCCTCCGGCACCTCCAGCGCTACAGGGTCGCCATCCCGCGGGAAGAGTGCCCAGACATCGGCATCGCCGTCAAACGCCGAAATATCAGAGAGCTTCATCTTCATATACCGTGCTGTGGCTGTCACAGCGACGGTGCCGTCCGGTAGGATTAGTCGCCCCTCGCCGGAAAAGAGCCGCCGTTTGTTTTCGGTGATTTTTCCGATGATAAGGAGCGGCACGTCGTAGGGAACGGGCTTTTTATAGCGCGTTATGATCTCCACGGTGACACCCCAGGCGTCCGGCTCGGTAATGTTTATAGCCCGGCCAATCGTCTCGTCAAGAAGCGCCGACGAGACGCCGCCATGCACGCGACCGGGATAGCTCTGGTGGAAAGAGCGGGCGATGGCCGTCGCAGCGAGCGTCCCGTCCTCCAGCTCATAAAACGCCGTGCCGAGCGACGCGTCGTTCGTAACACCGCAGACAAAGCAGCGCGAGGAATTGTTTTGCTTTCGGACGACTTTCTTTTTCATTCCTGACCTCCGGCTTCAACGAAACGGCGCTTTCCGGTAATCCGCTCCAGCTCAATGCCATAGACAGCCGTGATACCAAGTGCCACGCATTCGGACGCTGAGGCACTACCCGCCCGGCAATGGTTTAGTAAAAGCTCAAGGCCCTTGATAGCCTCGGCGGTATCGGCTTTGTGGATCGTGCCGAAGCCAATCACACTTTCATACTCGGTTGTGATGCCGTGCCCCGTGCCGGTATAGCGGTAAAAGATATCCGCCTCGACGCAAACCTTATTGTTTTTTAAAATAAGCTCGTGCTTGAGCCCTTCCGTCGCACCGTGAAAATAGATTGTCACCGCGCCGTCTGCCGCTTCATAGCCAAACGACAGCGGCACAACGTATGGATACTCGTCGCCATTTAGCCCCAGCCGGATTGTCTGGCACCGATCGAGAACACCGACGATGTCGTTAAAATCTTTTATTTCCCTGTCCGCTTTGCGCATGGTTAAATCTCTCCTAAAATATGTACATCAGGTTTGGCGATTTAATACACGACCCTTATCATGAACGCACTGAACTGTCCACTATCTTTCATGTCCCAAAACAATCACAAATTTCGACTGATATAGCCCTGGGTGTACGAACAAATCTCGATGCATTTACCGCAGAGGGTGATGTCTTTGTTCAGGGCCTTTGCCGCAATCTCGCGGGCCTTTAACCGGCACGCCATGGCGTCGAAGTATGTGTCTCGGTCCATTTCGGCGTGCCAAAGACGCCCTAAAATCGCCTTACCCGGGCAGGCGTTGGTGCAGATCATGCAATCGCCGCATTTCGGAGTCATAGCGGCACCAGCGCATTGAAGCGGCGCATTCGTCAAAACAGATGTCAGGCGTACAGCAGAACCGTATTGTTCCGTGACAAACAAGGCGCTCTTTCCGATCCAGCCGAGACCAGCGCGGACGGCAACGGTTTTATGCGGCATGATCGTCCTGAAAACGCCGTATTCTTTTGTCGCGGAAACCGTTTGAGGGTAAGCTTGATAGCCTGCTTTATTGAGAGCCTCGGCGCACAAAACAGCCAGCATATCGAGTTTTTTATTCAAAGCGTGATACTGTTGAAAATAATCCATCGTCGGGGCGGATCGAATGTCGCCAATAACGTCGCGCGGCAGCGCCACAGCGATTGAAATGCCCTTGGGAAATCTGGGGATGTCAAACGGTGCTGTTTCGGAATCAACGCTGCGCGGTAACGCTAGAACATCCGCGTTTTGATAAAGCCCGTCGATATCAGCAAAACCAATCAATGAGGCACCATGATCAGTCAGCAGCTTCGTTAATTCCTGATTCATCGGGCAACCCCCATTAGAAAATTATACAGTAATAATATCATTAAACGATTGAATTGTCACTCAAGCGTACCTGCCAACACAAAAAAGGCCCAACGCCGTGGCGTTGAGCCTTTTGATAACTTTTGAGAATCTATCTCTTGGAGAACTGGGGCGCGCGGCGGGCGGCTTTGAGGCCGTATTTTTTACGCTCTTTCATACGCGGGTCACGGGTGAGGAAACCGGCGGCCTTGAGGGCCGGGCGGAAAGTCTCGTCAACCTGCAGCAGGGCGCGGGCGATGCCATGGCGGATTGCGCCGGCCTGACCGGTAACGCCGCCGCCGACAACGGTGGCGACAATATCAACCTTCCCGGCTGTGCCGGTCGTGTTGAGAGGCTGGCGGACAAGGAGCTTGAGCGTCTCAAGTCCAAAATAATCGTTCATATCGCGGCCGTTAATGGTCACGGTGCCGGTACCGCCGGGGAAGAGGTGGACGCGGGCTACGGAGGATTTCCGTCTGCCTGTGCCGTAGACGTAAGGCTTTTTGCTTGTATACATGTTAAATCCTCCCTTATTCCTGCGTCCAGGCAACGGGCTGCTGCGCCTCGTGCTTATGGACGGCGCCCTTGAAAATACGCAGGCGTTTCATGGCCAGACGGTCAAGGTTATTCTTCGCCATCATGCCCTTAACGGCCAGCTGCATGGCAAGCTCCGGCCGTTCGGCCATGAGTTTTTTGTACTGAATTTCCTTCAGGCCGCCAACCCAGCCGCTGTGACGACGGTAGAACTTCTGGACGAGCTTGTTGCCGGTTAGGACAGCCTGCTCAGCGTTAATGATGATGACAAAATCACCGCAGTCCACGTTTGGCGTGTAAATCGGCTTGTGCTTGCCGCGGAGCAGAACAGCAGCCTGCGCAGCCGTCCGGCCGAGCGGCTTGCCGGCCGCGTCAAGGATGTACCATTTGCGCGAAACGGTCTCCTTTTTCGCAAGAGTCGTTGACATAATATATCCCCCATACGGTTAAATAATTTTTGACAAAAAGGGCAAGGGCACGTAAAATACTTGCAAATCGTGCTTTACTTTTATAACATACCGATATTTTGATGTCAACAGCTAATTTCAAAATTTTTAATTTATCACACGGTGAACTCTCATATACTTCAATTATCTCTCGAATTCTGAAGAATGCTTCGAATCGAATTTTAAATTATCCGCGACGAAACGGAAGGGCAAGGTACGCGAAATGAACAAATTCACAGGACTCGTCCGCCGCTGTGCGGAGGATTACCGCATGATTGACGATGGGGACGTTATCGCCGTCGGCGTTTCGGGCGGGAAAGATTCCGTCGCGCTTTTGTGTGCGCTTCATAACCTGAGCCGGTATTATCCGAAGCGCTTTAAGCTGCATGCTATGACGATAAGCCCCGGCCTTGAGGGGATGGATTTTACACCGATTGCCGATTTGTGCCGCAAGCTCGATGTGCCTTATACGGTACATGAGACACAGCTGGCTAAAATCATCTTTGAAGACCGGCAGGAGAAAAACCCATGCGCGCTCTGCGCCAAGATGCGACGCGGCATGTTAAATGATCTGGCGCTTGGGCTCGGCATCAAAAAGCTCGCCCTCGCGCACCATTATGACGACGCCGTCGAAACATTTCTCCTGTCGCTTTTTTACGAAGGGCGGATCAGCTGCTTTGAGCCTGTCACATATATGAGCCGCGCAGGCGTGACACAGATCCGGCCGCTCTTATACGTTGGGGAAGCGTCAATCAGGAATCTCGTTTCGCGCTATGACCTGCCGGTCGTTCACAACCCCTGTCCCAAAAACGGCAAAAGCAAGCGGGAAGAGGTCAAAACGCTCCTTAAAACGCTTTCCGCGCAGTATCCCGATTTAAAAAGCAAAATCTTCGGTGCGATGCAGCGCCAGCCGCTTGACGGCTGGGAGCCCGAGACGCATGCGCGCCGTCCGCTGCCGTAACGTCATCGCTAACGGGCGCACAGACAGATGCCTGTGCGCCGTTTTTTTTGGCGGAAGTTTATGTTGTTATTCGTGTCAAATTAAGGTAATATATGTCATAAGGCGTCGGATTCCGGTGCCGTCCTATTGAGACGGCTTCTGGACTGATACAGCCGGGCATACACTGTGTGAGCATACTCAGGCGATTTTAGAAAGGGTGAAGCAGCATGAACATTCTGATGATTCTGTTAGTGACGCTGGCCGGCATTTTCGCGCTCTATCTTTTCCTGGCTAAAATTCTTGGAATACGCATCATAAATCCCAACGAGGTTGCCGTCGTTGAAAAATGGTGGAGCTTTAGGGGGTCTTTGAAAGATGCCATCATCGCCTTGAACGGGGAGGCAGGCTATTCGCCGGATCTTCTGCGCGGCGGCATCCATTTTAAAACGGTGCTCATGTACCGCATCCATCGGTACCCGCTCATCACCATTCCGCAGGGGCAGATTGCCTATATCTTCGCGCGTGACGGGATTCCCCTCCCGCCGATGCAGACGCTCGGGCGCGTCATTCCGGAGGCTAACAATTTTCAGGATGTCAGAGGCTTTCTGCAGGCGGGCGGCCAAAAGGGCCCGCAGCGCGGCATTTTGAGAGAAGGGACGTACGCCATCAATCTGGCGCAGTTTATCGTCATCACGGCCAACGAAATCAAAACGATTTTCAGCGGGACAAAAGCGGAGATGGCGGATATCTCCAGCATGCACCAGACGCTTATTGAGCGGGACGCGTTCCGCCCGATCGTCATTATGGGAAAAGGCCGCGATGCCAGTGACTATATGGGTATCGTGACGGTGCATGACGGCAGGCCCCTGCCGGAGGGCGAAATCATCGCGCCGGATGTCGGCGAGGCGCATGCCAATTTTCAGGATCCCGAAAAGTTTTTGTCGCTTGGCGGATACCGAGGCAAGCAGATACGCGTGCTGATCGACGGCACCTATTACATCAACCGCCTGTTTGCCACCGTTGAGTATAAAGAAAAAACCGTTGTGCCGATCGGCTTTGTCGGCGTTGTCGTCTCGTTTTTCGGCAAGGAGGGCGTCGATACGACCGGTGCTGATTACAAGCACGGCGAGCTTGTCGGGGAGGGCTGCAAGGGCGTCCTTGAAAAGCCCCTGATGCCCGGTAAGTACGCGTTTAACACCGACGCGGGCAAAATCGTCCAGGTCCCGACGACAAATATCATTCTCAAATGGAACAAAGGCGAAGTCGGCGACCACAAATATGACGAGAATCTCGCTGAGGTTGACATCATTACGAAGGACGCATTTGAGCCATCCCTGCCACTGTCTGTCGTTATGCATATCGACTACAAGCAGGCCCCGTGGGTCATCCAGCGCTTTGGTGACATTAATATGCTCGTCAACCAGTCGCTTGACCCGCTTGTTGGCGCGTATTTTAAAGATGTTGCCCAGACAAAAACGCTGATCGAGCTCATCCAGGAGCGCAGCAGTATCCGCGAGCGCGCTGTGCTGGAAATGCGGGAGAAGTTCAATAAATATAATCTCGAGCTTGAGGAAGTCCTCATCGGCACCCCGAAATCGACAAATGTCAACGACAAGCAGATTGAAAATATTCTGATGCAGCTGCGTGACAGGCAGATTGCCGAAGAGAAGAAGACGACATATCAAAAGCAGCAGGAGGCGGCTGTCAGCGAGAAATCCCTGCGCGAAGCCGAAGCGGTCGCCGCCCAGCAGAGTAAGCTGACGGAGTCCAAAATTCAAATTGACGTCGAGCGCAATATGGGTGCCGCGCTGGCCAGCAAGGCCGAGCAGGAGGCCAACCAGATCACGGCGCTTGCCAAAGCAAACGCCGAAAAGGTGCGCCTGGAAGGTGAAGCCGAAGCTTCCAAGGAAAAGGCTGTCGGCGTCGCGAAGGCAAACGCTATAGAGGCACAGGTTTTGGCATACGGCGGTGCCGAATACCGCGTGACACAGGAGGTCATCGACAAGCTGACGGATGCCATCAAGAATTCCAAAGTCGACCTCGTGCCGAAAACCGTGGTCAGCATGGGCGGTGATGGCCAGAATGCCGGCAGCGGCAGCGTGGTGCTCGAAACGCTTTTAAAGCTCATCACGCTCGGTCAGCTTGGCATCAGCCTTCCCGATACGAGCGGAAAAAGCGACGCTGAAATAATAACGCCGGAAAATGGCAAATAATCCGGCTGACAACGCCATCTGAGATAAAAAGCACGTTGACGGCAAACAACCGTCAGCGTGCTTTTTTAAAGAGTTTATTCTGCTTGGTACGACAGCTTTACCCGCACGAGTGTCCAAGCGCCATCAGCCGCCGCCACGCGCGTTTTCGTGCCTCGGCAGCAGACTCCGGCGTGGCGCGGAAGGTACAGGAGCGCATCTCCTTCAGGCAATAAACGTCCCGTAGCGCCCGGCAGGCGGGGTGGCCGCCTCTATCAACATAAAAGGCAAAGCAGTTTGGGCGTGCCGTCTCCCGGCCGGGGAGATATGGTAGCTTTTTTCTAGGCATCAGGCCACCTCGCTTGTACTGAACTGGCTCGTATCAGTGTTATACAGCGATAGGGCACCTGCCGCGTCGGTGCAGCAGGATCGTGTTTAACGATCGTGTGTCGCGTCAAATTCGCCATACGTTCCGCCTCTTTTCCGAAAAGCAACCGTCTCATGCTCACAGCCGAGAAGCTCGGCGCGCTCAGAAAGACTCATTTCCTGAAACTTGTCCTCCAGACAGTCGGCACAAAGCGTCTCGCCGTCCTCCCAAATGTAAAGCTCCTCGCCCTCATAGAGCTCATGGCCGCAGTCGGCCGTTATACAGCGATCATTCTCCGGCGGGCCGGGGGGCGGCTCCGGGATATCCGGCCGGTGCCGTATGTCCGACGTTGTGCCAATGCCCGGTACCGATACATGGACTCGGCTCCAGGGGCGCGGGGCAGTCCGCATTAAATAACGCGTGCAGGCGTCTGTCGGGCAGCCGCGTGTGCGAAACATGAGAAGCGTATAGTCACAGGTTTCTGTGTAGGCGCTGTAAAACAGGCAGTCCGGACGGCAGGGAATGGGTACTAATACACCGTTTTCAGTCATCAAATTGGCTCCTTTCGTTAAAAATCTAACTATTCCATCGATTTAAAGAGTGACATTTTGTGGTAAATCACGACAATTTTGTTGTTGACGGCCAACCGGTCATAGATTATAGTAGTAATTACTAATTAATGGATATTGTCTCAAATTGTGCTGTGAGCTAGGTGATATTTCGCATATTTTGGCGCGGGGGTGAGCGGATATATGGCTATATGCTGCGTAAATTGTAATTTATTACCAATTATACATACAAAATTGTAGTATGTCAAGAATGGCGGCTACAATTTTGTATTTATATTGGGAGTGACAAAAATATGTACGAACGCTTGGATATATTGCTACGCAGCCGCGGCATGACGCCCTATAAGCTGGCAAAAGACGTTGGGATGTCACAGAGCTCACTGAGCGAGTGGAAGCGCGGCAACAGCATCCCGAAGCATGAAAAGCTTGTCAAAATTGCCCGCTATTTTGATGTTCCCGTCGACTGGCTGACAGAGGAAATGCCTGCGGATGTACAGGTGGGTGAGGAGAGGCTCTTAGAGCGCTTGACGGTGCTCGTCAAAGAAAAGCTCGCCGCTCCAGAGTGGAACGACGAGCAGGCAAAGCAGAATCTCGAGCTATTCAACGCCCTGTCGGCGGAGAAAAAGCAGGAGGCGCTCCGGTATCTTCGGTATCTGACAGCTCTGCAAGAAGCAGAGAAACAATAGACGTGTCTCCAAGACAAACTTGTAATTTCATAAATTCCTGATCGTCCATTTTTACCTCCTTTTCTCTCATCTGGAGAGGCAAGATAAATATAGCATATTTTCTAATAAATGTAAATAAAATGTCGACATAAAGATGAAAAAATTGTACCGTGCATAAAGGAACTGTGGGCACTAAAATACAATATGTATGAGAAAATTGCCTGCCATAAATCGCGAAGAATGATAAATTGTTGAACAAATATCGCAATATCCTGTAATTAATAAGAATAATGAGAGATAAGTGAGAATATAAAACAAGTTTACATTTTACTTTAATGACGTTATTGATCTAGAAATAATTGTACCTTTTGGCGGCGTATGGTATACTTGAAGCAACCATTGCAAAAACCGGAAACAGCCAGTGTGCTGGGCAGCCGAAAACATTCAGCCGATACAAGCGGCGGGAAGAGGGACATTTATGAATTGTGAAATGCGTTTTTTTGTCTGCAAGCATTGCGGAAATCTTGTCGGACTCATTTTGGCTTCTGGAAAGCCGCTGTCATGCTGCGGTGACGAGATGACGGCGCTTGAGCCTAATACTGTTGACGCCAGCCGCGAGAAGCATGTGCCTGTCGTCGCCGTCAGCGGGAACAAAGTTACCGTCACGGTCGGCTCTGTGTTGCATCCGATGACGGAGGAGCATTACATCATGTGGATATATCTACAGACGGCTGCTGGTGGTCAGCGCAAATGCCTCAAGCCCGGCGACAAGCCGGAGGCCGTGTTTACGCTTGAGGGTGATATGCCGGTAGCGGCATACGCTTACTGCAATCTGCACGGTTTGTGGAAAACAGAAATTTAAAAAGCGCTGTTTTCGGTGCATGAAGAAGCAGGGATTCCTTTGAATCCCTGCTTCTTCTCAGTCAGTGTTTTACTGTTTTGAGAAAGGACAGTTGTCTCTGGTTTTTGCCCGTATACCGAATGCGGCAAAGAACGGGCCGATTGACATCATTCAACTCAACCATCTCCCGGCAGACATCCGGCCGTATGACCGAATGGCGTCGTTTTTTACAGTTTCAAACCTGAACATATTATCTTTTGACACGACGTCAGAAAGCATTCTGAATATCCATCGTGTCCAAGTATAGTTTAACGCCAAAATGACCAACTATGTGTCAGCACACATGGTAAATTCTTTTGAATTTTCAGAAATCGTTTGAAATATTGCCCCTGTTGTGCTAAAGTTACACTGGAAGCAGGTATCTATTTGTGCTGTACTGTCAGGCTCGTTTCATATAATGCTTCAATGATGTTGAAAGGAATGAAGAACAGATGGCGTTTTTTGAGGATCTCGGCAAAAAAGTGACGCAGACAAGTCAGGATGCGATCAAAAAAACGAAGATTTTGGCAGAGACAACAAAAATTAACTCGCAGATTTCGGCGGAGAAGCGCGCTATCAGCGATAGTTTCAGCAAAATAGGCGAGAAGTATTTTGAGCTCTTTGCCGAAAATCCTGATGAAAATCTGGCTGTGTTTGTCTTGGCGGTAAAAGAAGCGCAAGCCAAAATTAACGATTTTGAAGAGCAGATTAATAAACTCAAGGGCGCTGAGAGCTGCCCATCCTGCGGCGCGTCTGTGACGGAAGGCAGCCTCTTCTGCACGTCCTGCGGCGCAAAGCTGACACCGCCCCCCGCCGAGGAACCGGTCGCTGCACCGGAGGTAAAAACATGTTCCGGCTGCGGTGCTGTTTTAGCTCCCGGCGCTGTGTTCTGCTCCGGCTGCGGCCAGAAGACTGAATAATGGCGTCGCCTCTAGGCACGCCATCGACTAAAGCAACTAATACATACTGAAAGAGTGATTGTTCTTGAATTCAAAGACTAAACGCATTGTCATCATCGCGTCAGCAGCCGTTGCCGTTATTGCAGTCGCCCTGTTGTCGATCTATTTCATCACGACCGCGAACCCTGTTCTCGGCACGTGGTCGGTTGGCGGGGAAAACTCCGGCCTCACGCTCACGTTTGACAGGAACGAAACCGTTGTTATGGAATCCAACGGTGTGAAAACAGAATCGACGTATGTTGTCACGGGTGACAAGCTGACAAAGACGGATTCCGACGGCCAGACAATGTCCGGCCAGTTTAAAATCACTAAGGACAACGGGAAAACACAGATGGAGTGGAATATCGGCAACCGCACATTGAAGCTTTATAAACAATAGCGGGATAGTAGTATGCGCAAGTATCGCCCGACCGGTGATGATCAATCCATAAAACAAAAATGAAAAGAGAGGTTTTTCAGATGTTTTGTTCCAATTGCGGGACGAAAAACAGCGAGGGGAACGCTTTTTGCGTCAGTTGCGGTGCACCGCTCGGTGCCAGCGCACCGTCGGCTCCGGTTCAGTCGGCGGCAGCCGGCGGCGCATATGCTCCGGTACAGACAGCCGTCATGGCACCGCCAGCCAAGAAGCCCAATTATACACTGATCGGCATCATTTCCGTGGCAGCTGTCGTCGTCATTATCGCAGCAATCGTCTTAATTGTGATGTTCTCCGGTGGCAAGAGCTCTCTGATCGGCACCTGGACGACGGAGTATTACGGTGTTGAATTCTCGCTCACCTTCAACAGAGACGGTACGGTTGTTTCGGAGAGCTATGGCGACACCGAAACGTCCAAATATTCTGTCAAAGGCGACGTGCTTACCGTAACGGATTCCGACGATTATACGTCCTCGGGGCAGTTTAAAATCTACAAGGCAAACGGCAAAACAGCGCTCGACCTGACATATGAAGGGTTTACACTGACGCTGTATAAGAAATAGCGATGACGCAAAAGCTGCCGCAGGATGACCGGGATCGTGTCCCGTGACGCCACGGCAGCTTTCATTTAAATCTGTGCCGACAGTCGGCATCTGACGAAGCCTCTTCAGGCAAACAACGCTGAGCGGAGAGAGATATGGTAAAATTCGCGCGGGCCGCCCTGGCCGTTTTCATCATTGCGGCTCTCATCGGCACATCGGCCGTGTTCACCCTAAACAGAGTCGTCCTCGGCGGCGGTGGCAGGATTATCAGTGAGTCGGATGCCGCGGGCCTACAGGATGTCGACTGCATCCTGATTCTCGGCTGTGGCGTCTATGCCAACCGATACCCGAGCGAAATGCTACAGGATAGGCTGACAGAGGGCGTTCGCCTCTACAAGCTCGGCGCCTCAGACAGACTTCTGATGAGCGGCGACAACAGCGCCGTCAATTATAACGAAGTGAAGGTTATGAAAGATTTCGCCGTCGCTGCGGGCGTCCCATCGGAGCATGTTTTTCAGGATCACGCGGGGTTTTCGACATATGAGAGCATGTATCGGGCGCGGGATATCTTCGCCGTGAAAAAAATCATTATCGTCACACAGAGCTATCATATAAACAGGGCGCTTTACATTGCCGCGCAGCTCGGTCTGGATGCGTACGGCGTTGTCTCAGAGCCCAAGCCATACGCCGGTCAGTGGTTGAGAGATTGCAGGGAGATTCTGGCGCGTGCCAAGGATTTTTTTACCTGTATTTTTAAGCCGGAGCCGACGTTTCTCGGGGAGGTTATACCTGTCTCCGGCAACGGCGACACGACGGATTAAAATGAAAAAACCACCTATGGAATCTTGATTTTCCATAAAAATTACAAAATTTAAGAAAAAAATTAAATTTTTTCAAAATTATTCCGATAAATAAAAGGTAAAAAAGTCGGCTTTCGTTAGTTCCTTCGTTTATGAAAGAAAAAGAAAAGCGGGGAAAGAATTGTGCAGATGAAAAAGTCCGTCGCTTCGAGCAGCTGGATCATCTTAGTTGTTCTTGTATTGATCTATACGGGCTCCTATTTTGTTATGCCGTCCGCCGGAGACCTTTTGTCACCGATTGTTGCCGCCGTCTCCGGGGGCATTTTACTCATGGTTTATTTGCTGTCAGATAAAAAACAGGTGCTCAGCCTCGCCTTTATCTTTTTGTCGGTGGCCTGCTTTGCATGGTCGGTCGGCGATATCGGTTGGGCTGTGCTGCTGCGCAACGGGATAGACCCGTCGCAGAATATCTCTGTCAATATTGCTTATTTTGTCACAAACATCATGATTGTCGCTGCCGTTTTGTTATTCGGTTTTCAGCAGTTTCACAAATGGCGCTCAATCCGCGGCGTAATCGAATCAGTGACGATCGGAATTCTCAGTGTGCTATTAATCTGGATTGTCTTTTTTGGCAAGGAAGACGCTGCCATCAAAATTTTCATGAGCGACGGCATCATATCAGCCGTTTCGATCGTTCTCGACATTTTTCTTGTGATCGAAATCTCAACGTGGCTCATCACCGCCCCCCACCACAAATTGCCTTTGTTTTTAAAAATGATTGCCGTCGGCGTTGTGCTTTTTTGTGCCACCGATATTTTCTACTACTACTTGGTCTATAAAAACCTGTATCAGCCTAATTCTTTCATTGACGTTTTGTTTATTTATCCGATTGCGCTCATTGCACTTGGGAGCTTTCATAAACTTATATCAAAAATGTCCGCCAAAGACCTCGAAGGGATAGAGGACGATGCCGGTAAAAGCAAATGGTACTTTCTGATGATCTTCCCAGTCCTTGCCGTTGCGTTTGAAGGGCTTAATATGATCGATTTGCTCGTTTTTATGGGCATTATCGTGCTCAACCACGCGACGGTCAAGTATGTCCATCTCGCTTATGAAAACGAGAGGCTGCTCAATCAGGAGTTTTGTCTCAACGCCAAACTCGAAAAGAAGATTCAGGAACAGCTATTAGAATTGTCCGTTCTGGCCAATCAGGACACGGTGACAAAGCTTTATAACAGGCGGTATTTCTCCATCTGCCTTGAGGAAGCCATCCGCCTCCAGCACAGCAGTGAGCGGATTATCGTCATGCAGTTTGACCTCGACCGCTTCAAAACGATTAACGACAGTTATGGACACGACGTCGGTGATAAAGTTATAATCGAAATCTCCGAGCGCCTATTAAACTGGAACAAATACGACGCCGTCCTGGCCCGAATGGGCGGGGACGAGTTTGCCATCCTGCTGCGCGGCCTCTATACACGCCAGCAGCTGGCGGGGCTGTGCCGCCAGATCGTTGAAATCTGCAGTGCGCCGATCTTTGTAGACAAGCAGGTTATTTACGTCACCATCAGCGTCGGCGTGTCGCTCCTGCCGGACGATGCCGCCGACGCCACAACACTGCTGAAGAATTCGGATATGTCGATGTACAGGGCCAAGGCACTCGGCTTTAACAAATATGAGTTTTTTGACCCGAAGTTCAAGGAAAACCTTCGGATGAAAAACGAGGTTGAAGCGCTTTTGCGAAAAGCCAACCTTCAGAAGGATTTTGAGCTTTTCTTCCAGCCGCAATTCGAGATGCCGGAGAAAAAGCTGATCGGCGCCGAAGCCCTTCTGCGCTGGAACAGCTCCGAGCATGGCTATATCCCGCCGAGCATCTTCGTGCCGGTGGCGGAAGAAATTGATTATATTAACAGAATCGGTAAATGGGTTCTCCGCAAGGCGGTTGAGCAGGTTGTGGAATGGAACACGCATTTCGGCGTGCAAATGAAAATGGGCATTAACATATCGCCCAAGCAGTTGACGGAGGATGATTTCTTCTTAACACTGAAGGATATCATCGCCTCAAACGACCTGAAGGCCGCCTGGATTGATGCGGAGATCACGGAAAATCTGATGATTGAGGAGAACGCAAAGGTCAAACCGATTTTTGACCTGTTCGAGGAACTGAACATCTCCGTCTCCATTGACGACTTCGGCTCTGGGTATTCATCGCTTGGCTATCTCAATAAATACCGTTTTGACAGAATTAAAATCGACAAATCCCTCATTGATAATTTGACAGTTTCGGGCGGCAGCGGGCTTGAGGTCGTCAAGGCGATCATTTCGATGGCCAATGCCGTCGGCAAAGTGACAATTGCAGAAGGTGTTGAAACAGCCGAGCAGCTTAGCATCCTTACCGAGCTCGGCTGCCGACAGGTGCAGGGCTATCTCCTCGGCAGGCCGGTACCGGCCGACGAATTCCGGCGGCGCTATCTGCAGGAGGAACGCGTGATCCCGTTTGAAGACCTGTTTTCAAAAAGCAGCTGATAGCGGCAAAAAAGTCAACCGGCAGGATAAACCTGCCGGTTGTTATTTTATTCACCCAGCAGCTTTTTCCGCCTCTTAAAGTCCGGAAGAACCGACCCGATGAGTGCATAAAAAGCCTTGCCGTGGTTTTTGTGCCGAATATGGGCTAGCTCGTGGACGACGACATAATCAATGGCGTCTGCCGGATAGCGCATTAATCGCCATGAAAAGCAAAGGTGGTTTGTGCCGCTGCAGCTGCCGAATCGTTTTTCGGCGCTCGTTATTTTGACGGCCGTTGGCACAAGGCCCATTATAGAGGCATAAAAGGCAACACGTGCCGGAATGTGTTTTATTGCCTGATTCTTTAAGAGCACTATTTCGTCGCCCGTCAGCGGGGGACGCGCCAAAAGGCGGTGACGCTGCGCTGCGAGACCTGTTTGAATCCAGCGCGCATGGCGAGTCAGCATTGCGTCAATATCGCGCGGTGCGGCGTGCAGCGGCGCGCGTACAAGGAGCGCCGCGTCCTTCGTGATTTCAAGGGCCAGTGTCTTGCGTTTAGAGTAAATAACGGTATAATCGGCTGTCATAACAAAGTATCCTCGTCTGCCGGATAATCGATAAATGTAAAACGCGGGATGTACGCGCCGCCGGACAAAACCGTCTCCTGCCACATAGCAGCGGGGCGGACCCAAACATCGCCGCCACCGTAAAGCGCGCGATAAACAACCATCGGCTCGAGTGTCTCCGAGTGACGCGCTATATAAAGAACCTCGTAATCGTTGCCTTTATAATGATGCCAGCGGCCTGGCTTGATTGCGTCCATATTTATCAGCCTCCGTTTCTAACAATACCGGCACCAAGTGATCAGAGGCAGTTTACCATATAACGGCGGATCCGTAAAGGCGCATGCCTTCGCCGTCTAAATGGGCGGGGTGGTTTGACCACCGGGTGGAAACGTGATACCATCGGCATTGCGGCGATGCGCCGCCTCGGATTAAACAGATCAATGCGCGGCGAGAAGCCCGCGCCGGAAAGGTGCGATTTCATGCAGGAAGACGAGAAGCAGCTGTCGAAGCGGCTTGCGGAGCTTGCCGGCAGAGCCGACGCGCAGCGGCGGTATGTCTATTCGGAATTTCTCACACTGGCCGAACAGGAAGTGTTGCGGGCTGTGCAAATCGTTTTTGCCGCACCGGTATCGCTTGTTGGCGGATATGACGGGGCGGAGCGGTGCCTTGCCGTTTTTGGGGATGACACGCTGTGCGGCTATACGGAAGCGCCGCCTGTTGCCCGTGTTGCTATTGCGCCGACCGCCCCAAAATATACCGAGGCACTGACGCATCGAGATTTTCTTGGTGCCCTTTTGGGGCTTGGTTTACGCCGCGGCGTTTTGGGTGATATCATCGTCGTAGGCAATGAGGCGTATGTTGTCTGCGTCGATGCGGTTGCAGACTTCATTGTCCGGGAGCTTTGTGCCGTACGCCGCACGGCTGTTACCTGCACGGCTGTCGACGAGATACCGGCGCAGTCCCTTAAAACACCGGTGCCGTCATCGCTCAACGTTGCGTCCGAGCGGCTGGACGCGCTGATTGCCGCCGTTTTCAATCTGTCACGGACGGCAAGTCAAGCACTGATTGACAAAGGGTGCGTCTTTTTAAACGGGCGCGAAACGGATAAAACAAGCGTTGTTCCGATTAAGGGGACCATTGTTTCTGTCCGAGGGCTCGGGCGATTTATCTATGAAGGAGTCGAGCGCCGGTCAAAAAAAGGTCGGCTGTTTGTAAAGGTCCGTCTTTACTGAACGTTTTCCTTGATATTCTATCGTTGGTGTGCTAGATTAGACGCGTTGAGAATACATCTTTTTAGGTATGCCGTGGCGTCATTTACGCAAAGAATACCATCCGACGCCCGCTTGATACACAAAAATGGATGAGAGGATGTTACCATGAGCTCGACGCTTTTTGATTATGAATGGCAGTTTCTTGTCCAACTGATCACGCGTATGACATACTGCCAGACATACGAAGAAACGTGCGAAATGCTCCTCCAGCAGCTAAAAACACTCATACCGTTTCAGTCAGGCCTTATCTTTCAGGCCGCCAGAGAAGACGGTGCCGTTGAACTGATAGACCCCATTTCAACAGGTTTCTCGGAGGAGGACGTCGACCGTACCGGGTTTTCAGACGGCAGCTTTTCGCTGTGGGACGATTATTTGGCGGCGCCTTCAAGCGTGGTCTTTCGCCTGTCGGACGTTGTGGCACCTGCCCGAATGGAAAAAACGCGCGTTTACCGCGACTGCTGGCAGCGCAACAACATTTACTGGGGTCTTTTTGCCTCGCTGGCATGCAAAGACCGCCCGCTAGCCGTGCTTGGGCTTTTGCGGCGAAAAATTGATGACGATTTTTCCGCGCGTGACATCTACATATTCAATACGCTGAAGGACCCGCTGGAGCGAAAGCTTCAAAGCCTGCTTGCCGGCGGTGCAGGCGCTTTTGTCTATCGGAACGAAAAGATAGCCAGGGCAGCGTCCGGCTACGGACTGACGAAACGTGAGACGGAAATCGTCTCACTTGTCTGCAGCAGCAAAAGCAGCGAAGAGATGTGCCGAAAGCTCTCTATCTCGCGGGCAACGCTCTCCAAGCACCTGTCAAACATCTACATAAAGACGAAGGTCCGCAGCCGAACGCAGTTGTTTGGTTTGTTTGCAGAGGCGTAATGGCAGAAACGATGTTTTTTGTGAAAATATAGTAAAATTGAACGGTTTATTTATACTTTCTTTCGGCACAAGTCGAAAATTATGAACAAAAAGCAAAAAAATTATTAAATAATCCAAAATTCCGGTTGATTGTAAAATGAAATTGAACACTTGAACAGAAAAATCCATAGTGATTATTCTTCGTGGTAAAATGTAGTTCCTACACAACATCTGCCACCGAAAGGATACAATCACTATGGATAACAATGATTCTATCACAGTCAGCGCAGAACGCAAGAAAGGGCAACACTTGAGCTTGGAAGATCGTGGTGCTGTCAAAGCCCTCTTGAAGCAGGGACTTGGCGTACGCGGCATCGCCCGAAACATTGGCTGTTCACCGTCCACCATCTCATACGAGTTAAGGCGAGGTACACCGACACGGAAGAGCAACAGGGGCCAAGCACCTGGCTATTCTCCGAAACTCGGCGAGGCCATCTACAAGGCTAATCGAAGGGCTTGTGTCAAGCCCCTCAAAGCAGGCTCCTGCAAGACTTTCATTGACTGGGTAGTCAAGCAGATCCGGGAACACAAGTGGTCGCTGGATTCCTGCTGCGGATATGCGAAGCGACAGCGTTTGTACAGTGAAGATCAGATGGTTTGTACCCGCACTCTGTACAACATGGTCTGGGCAGGCTTGCTTCCCATCACGCCGACCGAACTGCCGGAAGCCTTAAAACGCAGCACCCGAAAGGCCAGGGGCAGGGAAAACAAAAAGCACTACGGCACAAGCATTTCCGCCCGTCCTGAGATCGCTTCCCTTCGTATAGAAGGCGGCCACTGGGAGGGCGACACCGTGGTTGGAAAACGAGCTGGGAAAGAGGCAGTTGTACTCTCTCTGCTGGAGAAGAAGACCGAGCACTACATCGCCATTCGTATTCCCGGAAAGACCAGTGATGCGGTGATGTCTGCCATGAAAAGCCTACGCGCTGAGTACGGGGAACGTTTTTCACAGATTTTTAAGACGATTACCGTAGACAACGGCAGCGAGTTCGCCGACTTTGCAGAAGTCGAGGCTTGGGGTTCCCAGATCTACTTTGCCCACCCATACAGCTCTTGGGAACGTCCTCAGAACGAAAGGCATAATGGACTGTTCCGGACCTTCGTTCCAAAGGGAACATCTATTGAGCAGTATACAGACGAGGACATCCTGTCCGCTGCTGATGAGTTAAATGGGCGACCCCGGAAGAAGCTCGGATACCACACGCCAGAGGAACTATTTGAAGCCTTTCTTGATTCCGAATACGCAGCCTGACGGCTGCGACAACCTTGGCACAGACAGCGCCTGCGGCACCATCTGTGTCCAAGGTTAATTGATGGGAACGATTTTGCCTCGGGGTGTTCAATTTGCACTTGCAATTTATGAATCCAAAATTCCAAAAGATTTTCATAGAAACAGTTTTGAACAAGTGCTAATATCGACAAGGAGTGTTATACATGAAAGATTTCAAAGGCAGCAAAACAGCAGAAAACCTGATGATCGCGTTTTCAGGTGAGTCCCAGGCACGCAATAAGTATTCCTATTACGCGTCCAAGGCAAAAAAAGACGGATACGAGCAGATCGCGGCTATCTTCGAGGAGACGGCGAACAACGAGAAGGAGCATGCCAAGCTGTGGTTCAAACTCCTGCACGGCGGCGAGGTGCCCGATACCCTGACAAATCTCGGCGACGCGGCTGGCGGTGAACATTACGAGTGGACCGATATGTACGCGTCTTTTGCCAAGGTTGCGCACGAGGAAGGCTTCGACGACATCGCCAAGCAGTTTGAAGGTGTCGCCGCCGTCGAAAAAACCCATGAGGAACGGTATAGAAAGCTGATTGCCAACATTAAAGGCGGTCTCGTTTTCTCAAGGGATCAGGACGTGATATGGCAGTGCAGCAACTGCGGCCACATTGAAATCGGGAAAAAAGCTCCTGATGAATGTCCCGTGTGCAAACACCCACAGGCGTATTTTCAGCTTCGCGCGGAAAATTACTAAGCGTTTAGGAGGATTAGAATGAATTCACCCAAAGAAGTCGCGCAAAACTACATAGCTGTTGGCGCGGCAAAAACAAAGCTCTCCATTGGCAAAATGCTCTGGCTTGGCATCCTGGCTGGTATCTTCATCGCGCTGGCCGGCGTTGCTTCAACAGTCGCACCCGCATCAATCCCGAAAGAACTTGCCTCGGTCGCAAAGCTCCTCGGAGCCAGCGTCTTCCCCGGAGGCCTCGCCATGGTACTCATCGCGGGCAGCGAGCTTTTTACCGGAAATACGATGATCATCATGCCCGTCTGCTGCAAGCAGGCCGCAATCACCGGCATGCTGAAGAACTGGCTCATCGTCTACATCGGCAACCTGATCGGTTCCATGCTTATCGCGGCGCTCGTTGTCTACGGCGGCACGTTTGAACTCTTTAATAACGCTGTCGGCGCCGCGGCAATCAACACGGCCGTCGGCAAGGTCAACCTGACATTCAGTGATGCTTTTATCCGCGGCATCCTCTGCAACTTCCTCGTCTGCATTGCCGTTTGGATGTCCATGGCCGCGAAAGACGTTACCGGTAAAATTGCCGGTCTTTTCTTCCCGATTATGTTCTTCGTGCTCTGCGGCTATGAGCACAGCGTTGCCAACATGTACTTCATTTCTGCGGGTCTCTTTGCCAACGGAACGGGTGCTTTTGCCGATGCCGTTGCCAAAATCGATCCCTCCAAACTCGCCAACCTCTCCTGGTACGGCTTCTTTATCAAGAACCTCCTGCCTGTCACGCTTGGCAATATCGTCGGCGGCTCTGTCCTCGTCGGCCTGGGCTACTGGGGCGTTTACCTCTCCGGCGACAAGAAGGAAGCCCTTTCCGCTGCGAAGAAATAATAAATCGTTCTCGAAACCTCTTCATAAAAGCCTCCCTGACGGGAGGCTTTTATTATTTCCCCGATTGACAAATTCCAACAATATATTGAATAATGGCATTTGATAAAGCTAAAATTATACATTATATTGTGATTTTGGATGGATTAATGGCAAATTATCCGCAAATCGCCATGATTTTACGCTAGTTTGCGACAAAATCACAAGATGTTGTGCTTCTGGCATCCTGGCCCATGAATCCCTTGAGAGTTGGTGACGTCTGTGAACCTGCCAAAACGAAAAATGCGGCTTGGCGATATCCTCAAAGCGCAGGGCGTCGTCGACGACAAGCAGCTTGAAGCCGCCCTCGCCATTCAGCAGCGCACGAAGCAGCGCCTCGGAGACGTCCTGATTGAAACGGGCATCACAACCGAGACGCAGATCACAAATGCCTTGCACCGCCAACTTGGCATTGAGATGATTGAGCTGCGGGGTATTAAAATACCGCCGGAGGTCATCGGTCTCGTCAGCGGCTCTATTCTCCGAAAGCATAAGGTCCTCCCGGTTGGCTTTGATGAAAAGGACTCTAACGCCCTCATCGTCGCCATGGCAGACCCGCTCGATATGATCGCGCAGGACGATATTGCCATCATCACAAACAGGCGCATTGAGCCGCGCGTGGCCACCGTCGGCGCCATTAACTCAGTGCTTGATCGTTATTTTGGCAATGAAGAGGCTATGACGGCAGCCGAGCAGTATACGAAGGAGCGGGAGCATCAGCAGCAGGCGCTGGAAGAGGCGGCCCTGCAAGCCGAGATGGAGCTTAATTCCGCGCCGATCGTCCAGCTCGTTAAAACAATGATCGAGCAAGCCGTCCGCCAGCGGGCGAGTGACATTCATGTCGAGGCGCTCGAGAAAAAAGTCCGTGTACGGTACCGGATAGACGGTATTTTAATTGAAAAGATGATGTACGACGCAGCGCTTCTGGCTGCCATCATCACGCGCATTAAAATTCTCGGCCGGATGGACATCTCCGAAAAACGCAAGCCGCAGGATGGGCGCATTACCATCGTTGTCGACCATGCCGAGTATGATGTTCGCGTCTCGGTGCTGCCAACGTCATACGGTGAAAAGGTCGTCATGCGCATCGCCTCCGCCACCGGCTTGACGAAAGACAAATCTGAGCTTGGCTTCCGCACCTGGGAGTTGTCACAATTTGATCATATTCTCTCCAACCCAAACGGGATGATCCTCGTCACCGGGCCGACAGGCAGCGGTAAATCCACGACGCTGTATACAGCGCTGAGCGAACTCAATCAAGAGGACGTCAATATTGTTACCGTTGAAGACCCCGTCGAGGCCAATATTATGGGTATCAATCAGGTGCAGGTCAATCCGAAGGCGGATATGACGTTTGCAAGCGCCCTTCGTGCCATTCTCCGTCAAGACCCCGACATCATTATGATCGGCGAGATCCGTGACTTTGAGACGGCCTCCATTGCCGTACAGGCATCGATTACCGGCCATCTCGTCGTTTCAACGCTCCACACCAACAGCTCGGCGGCAACGGTTACCCGCCTGATTGATATGGGCGTGGAATCATTTCTGCTTGCCGACTCGCTTGTCGGCGTTATCGCGCAGCGCCTTGTCCGCCGCCTGTGCACCGCCTGCCGCAAACAGCGTCCGGCAACAGAACAGGAGAAGGTCATTCTGGGGGTAGACCCAAGTCTGCCGCTCATGATTTATGCGCCCGGCGGCTGTCATCTCTGCGGCGAATCAGGCTACTTCGGCCGGATTGGCGTGTATGAAATTATGGAGATCACGCCGCCGCTTAAACGTATTATCGCCGCCAAAGGGACGACGGAACAGATCAAGGAGCAGGCAATCAAAGACGGGATGCACACCTTGCGCATGTCGGCGTCTGAATATGTTCTGGACGGTACGACTTCGGTTTCCGAAATGGTCAAGGTGTCGTTTGAATCATAGGGCTCAGAATCTATCGGAAAGGATGGTGTTCGATGAACCCTATCGATGATATTTTGAGAGACGCTGTTGAAAAAGGCGCTTCCGATGTTCATTTTACCGTTGGGATCCCGCCCGTTGCACGCATTGACGGCAATCTTGTTTCCCTCGGCGGAGACGTTTTGAAACCGGCTGACACAATTGCTGTCGCCGAGGCAATGATGACCGATAAAAACAAAGCCCATCTCCAAGCAAACGGCGAGGCGGATTTGGCCTATTCCGTTACGAATTTCGGGCGCTTCCGCGTCAACGTTTTTATGCAGCGGGGGAGCGTCGCCGTCGCGGTTCGCGCTTTAAATTATGAGATTCCAACGCCCGACAAACTCGGTATTCCCGACAGCGTTATCGACGTTGTCAAAAGGCAGCGCGGGCTCGTCCTCGTCACCGGGCCGACGGGCAGCGGCAAATCCACGACGCTGGCATCACTCATCAACGTACTCAATGAGAATTATCCATACCATATCATCACGCTGGAAGACCCCATTGAATATCTGCACCGGCATAAGAAGGCGATCGTCAACCAGCGGGAAATGGGAACGGATTCCGAAAATTACGCCAGCGGCCTCCGAGCCGCCCTGCGTGAAGACCCTGATGTTATTCTCGTCGGCGAAATGCGTGACCTTGAGACAATCTCTATTGCCGTAACGGCGGCTGAGACCGGCCATCTTGTCTTCTCAACCCTGCACACGATCGGCGCGGCGTCAACGATTGACCGTATCATCGACGTGTTTCCGCCGCACCAGCAACAGCAGATCCGGACGCAGCTGGCCGAGGTGCTCGTGAGTGTCGTCTCTCAGCAGCTCATCTCGAAAAAAATCGGGAAGGGGCGCTGCGCAGCCATCGAGGTCATGCACATTAATCCCGCCATCCGCAATCTCATCCGTGACAGCAAAACGTTTCAAATCCCGTCCGTCATGCAGACGAATAAAAAAGCCGGCATGCAGACGATGGACGACGCGATATACGACCTGTATACCCGCAATGTCATCACAGACACCGAGGCCATGCGTTATGCGCAGGATATCAATTATCTCGCCAAGCGGATTATCTGAAGGATTCGATCTCAATCGGGCGGCCTTATTGGCTTGAAGGGGGCGGCATATTGGCAGCATATATCTATACGGCGGTTGACCGGTCCGGCAGAAACCGCAAGGGAACGATCGAGGCGGACACGAAAGAACGCGCCCGCGAGATGTTAAAAAACGACGGCCTTGTCGCGCTTGCCGTCAATGACCAAAACCTTTTAAATAAGGAAATCACTTTTGATATCGGCGGCAAGCCAAAGTCGCGCGATATGAGCATCTTTTGCCGCCAGTTTGTCAGTATTGTCGGCGCGGGCGTGACGATTATCGAAGCGCTTGGCATGCTCTCGGAGCAGACAGAGAACAAAATGCTTAAAAAGGCGATTTTGGAGACAAAGCTCGCCGTCGAAAAGGGCGAATCACTGGCAGAGGCCATGCGCCAGAATGAAAAGGTCTTTTCCGGCATGCTCATCACAATGGTTGAGGCAGGCGAAGCCTCCGGCAGTCTGGAGGTCTCCTTCACACGGATGGCCGATCAGTTTGAAAAGGAAGCGCGGCTCAAAGCGCTCATTAAAAAGGCGTCTATTTACCCGGCCGTTGTCGCCGTTGTCGCCGTTGCCGTTGTTATTGCGATGCTGACCTTTGTGGTGCCAACATTTCAGCAGATGTTTGCCGACCTCGGCACGAAGCTTCCGGCGATTACACTTTTTGTCGTCGCGCTGAGCAAATTCATGCAGAGCTACTGGTATATCGTTGTTTTAACAATTATTTTGCTCGTCGTCTTTCTCAACTATTTTAAAACGACGGACGCAGGGATGCGCGTTTTTGGTAAAATCGCGATGAAGCTGCCGCTATTCGGCAAGCTGACGGTTAAAACGGCGTCGTCCCGCCTGGCCAGAACGCTATCAACGCTTTTGGCGGCCGGTCTGCCGCTCATTAACGCTTTGGAAATCACCGCCAACACGATGACAAACATCTTTTTCAAAGAGGCTATTTTAAACGCCAAGGAAGACGTCACCATGGGCACATCACTTTCGGAGCCACTTGTGCGCGGCGGCCTTTTTCCACCGCTCGTGTGCCACATGCTCAAAATAGGCGAGGAATCCGGCAATATTGAGGCGATGCTCTCAAAACTCGCCGATTATTATGACGAGGAGGTTGAAATCGCCACACAATCGCTGATGGCAGCCTTAGAGCCGGCAATTATCATCTTTCTGGCAGGCGTTATCGGGACGATCATTATTTCAGTGATCCTGCCGATGGCGCAGATGTACAGCGGACTGCAGAACATTTAACGCGCGTTCTCCTTCCGGCAATACCGATTGAATACACGGCCTATCTTCATGATTTTCACCAAAAACTGAAAAAAGTGACGAAATGTGAGAAAAAGTGAGATAAACACTTGACACTTATAAAGTGCCATGGTACCGTTAACTTGACAAGTTGTCAGTTAATTCAATCGATAATAGCAAACCTGTTGAAAAGCAGGGACGCAAAGCTTAGGGTCTAAGGCCGCTCGTCGGCTATGACAGCCAGTTGCCGAAATTGAAGGGTATGCAGTGTTTGCCTCCTTTCCGAAATTTCGGTAAAGGAGGTTTTTTATTGGTAAAAAAAAGAAGAGACGACATAAAGATGACATCTTCAAGGCAACGAATCCCGGCATTAAACGGCACCTGCGCTATGAGGGAGGCGGGCATCGTTTAAGTTGTGAATTGAAAGGCAACTGTCAAAAAACCGGCCGGCCCGCTTACTGGGCACGAATTAAATGAAAGAAGGTAAAACAAAAATGATGCAGTTAATGCAAAAAAGCCGCAATAACCTGAATAAACGCAGAGCACTTGGCAACAAGGGCTTCTCGCTCGTCGAGCTCATCATCGTCATCGCCATCATGGCCGTCCTCGTGGCCATTCTCGCCCCGCAATACCTGAAGTACGTGGAGAAATCGAGAGTGTCTGCTGATAATACGTTTGCTGATTCACTTCTGAGTACAACTCGAGTTATTTTGAGTGACGATGATTTTTCAGCAACAATCGATGAGAACTTTGTCGTTACATGGACTAATGGTTCCGTTGCTGTCACGGGAAATGACAATGCAGCTGTTGCTGCTGCGTTAGCCAGCGCTTTGCCAGGTTATGCGACTAAGGCAATTCAATCAAACGCACACAAAGCGGCCGCATCTGATACCTATACAATTACTGTTACATTTACAAACGGTGTTGGCGCTGCGACATCTGCTTGGGCCTGATTAAGTACGGTTTTAGGAAATTAAGTTTCTTAGCTCACCAGAAAGGACGCCGTCCAATGCTGCTTTATCCGGCCATTCCGTATATCGTCATTGTCCTGTTCGGCCTTCTGATCGGCAGCTTTCTCAATGTCTGCATGCTCAGAATCCCGGCGGGCGAGAGCATTGTGACGGCGCCCTCCCACTGCCCGCGCTGCTTAAAAAAGCTCCGCTGGTATGAGCTTATTCCTGTTTTCAGCTGGCTTTTTCAGCGTGGCCGCTGCAACGGCTGCAAGAGCCCGATTTCTGCCCAGTACCCCCTTGTTGAGGTATCAACCGGCATCTTGTTCGCCGTTATCTACAATCGTTTTGGCTTTTCCACCGAAACGTTGCTCTATTGTTCTATGACCTCAGCGCTTTTGGCGCTGAGCGTCATAGACTTTAGAACGCTTGAAATTCCGGAAGGCTTCATTTATTTTCTTCTGGCTGTCGGCATCGCGCGCGTTGTGACGGACGTTGGGAACTGGAGCTTATATCTCATTGGCGCTGGTGCCGTCGGTTTGCCGCTCTTACTGATCTTGTTAATAAGCGGCGGGCGCGGTGTCGGCGGCGGCGACGTGAAGCTCATGGCCGTCTGCGGTCTCATCCTCGGCTGGAAGCTTGTGATCCTCGCGTTTTTTCTGGGCTGCGTTCTCGGCAGTATCATCCATCTGCTGCGCATGGTCATCACGCGCACGGGGCATCAGTTGGCCTTCGGGCCGTATCTTTCTCTGGGCATCTTTATTGCCGCCCTGTGGGGCGGCGGCTTGATAAACGCCTATCTTGCGCTGTTTTTACTGTGAGAAATCAAAGTTTAAGCTTTTTTATATAGTGACTGAAATGATATGGGAGCGGGTGTGAGCATGGCCACGAAAGTTCTTGGCATTGAAATTGGCGAGCGGCTCATTAAGGTGTGTGAGACGGTCATGGGGCCGGGCGCACGGCGGGTGAGCGGCTGTGCGATGTTCCAGACACCGCCCGACGCCGTTGTGGACGGGGAAATCAGAGATCCCGAGGCTGTTGCGGCGGCGTTAAGCGAAAATCTGACCCGCTATAGCCTGAAAAACAAAAAAGTCATTTTTACAATTGCCTCCGGCCGTATTGCCATCCGCGAGGTGACAATTCCACCTGTTAAAGATAACAAAATCAAGTCGATCGTTGAGGCCAACGCCTCAGATTATTTCCCGGTTGATATGAGCAAATACCATATTACTTACACGCTGCAGGAGCGCAAGATGACAGGGGACGATGCCGGCTGCCGCTTGCTCGTGATGGCGGCACCACTATCGATATTAGAGGGGTATTTCCGTCTGGCAAACATGGCGGGGCTCTCTATTCAGGCGCTCGACTACTGCGGCAACAGCCAGTTCCGCCTGTTGGAGACGCTGCACACAGAGGGCGTCACCATGTATATCGACGTCAGCGGGGCGTATACGATAACAACGGTCGTCAAAAAGAACAAGCTTCTCATGCAGCGAACGTTTCCAAGCGGCGTGGACGACTATGTTCTCGCCTATATGGGCGGTACAAATAAAGGTGAAGGCGACTATCTCACAACGCTCAGAGAGCTCAGCAGCGAGCTGTTTAAACCGGACTTCGATGATGACACACTCGCAAGTGAAATTAATGACTATTTATCACGTCTCGTTGGCAATATCACCCGGCTGGCCGACTATTTCAATTCCTCCAACTGGGAAACCCCCATCGAAGAACTCGTTTTGACAGGTGTCGGCGCGCCGCTTGCCGGCTTGCGTGACGCCGTGGCCGAATCAACGGGTCTCACGGTCACCGTGATGCAGAAGCTTGATAAGGTGACGGCACCTGCCAGCATGGCCGGCGTCCTGATGCAGTATATCTCCTGTATCGGCGCCGCAGTTGCCCCTGTCGACTTTATTCCGGAGCAGTTTTCCAAAACGAAGAAAAAGGATGCATCGAAGAATCCGGAGTCACTATCACTCGGCGTGACGCTTCTCGTGGCGTTTACAGCCACGGCCATCGTCTTGTCTGGCGTCACTATTTTAGGGTATATTGCCGCGCAGGCAGAAAAGAAGAATCTGGAGAAAAAGATCAGCGATTTATCGTATGTCGAGACGATACATGACAACTACGTCGCCTATAACAAATATAAAAGCGATTTAACGGCGCTTGAAACACAGATCGCGTCGCCAAATGATCAGCTTCTCGAGTTTATTAACGAGCTCGAGCTGAAAATGCCGTCGGAGATCACCATTCTCTCCGCCACCTGCACGAAGGACGGCATTAGTATGAACATCACCGTTTCGTCAAAAATAGCGGCGGCCAAAAC
The DNA here is from genome assembly GCA_022870705.1 of Oscillospiraceae bacterium CM. NCBI lineage: Bacteria > Bacillati > Bacillota > Clostridia > Eubacteriales > Oscillospiraceae > Oscillospiraceae bacterium JHJ. The sequence continues at coordinate 1,662,430 of CP072107.1, read as the reverse complement.
GATACAGCAGCTGCGGGCGTTTAAGACGATAGCGGCAGTTACCGTCGGCCAGATGTCTGAAACAAACGATGTCACAGGCGCCACAATGGTGACTTTCACCGTCAACTGTCAATACGCCGAGCTCGAACAGACCGCAGCAACGCCGTCACCCAGTACGCAACCGGCCAATGAGACCGTTTCCCCGTCCCCCGGTGATGGGTCAACAGATTCCGTATCGCCGTCACCCGGCACGTCGCCGGATTCCACGCCGTCAGGTGGTACAACGCCAACAGGCGGTACAACGCCAACAAGTGGCACAACGCCAACCGGCGGCGCGACACCAGCACAATAACGAAAGGGGGCGAGGGATATGAGCATTCCGAAAAAAACGATGAAACTTCTTCTGATCTGCGTGGGCTTACTGCTGCTGGTGGCCAGCTACTTCTTCGTCTATCTGAACTTTTCTGGGAAAACCGAAAAGCTGAATGCCGAAAATGATGCGCTCAAAAAGCAGTTAAACACTTTAAACGGCTATAATAGTCAGCTATCTGTCCTGAAAACGAAGCTTGACAATGACAAGGCAGACGTTGACGCGCTGCTCAGCCATTATTACAGCATGGAGCAGCCGGAGGACTTTATCATGCTCGCGTCGAATATGGACAATTATCTCGGCGTCAAGGTCACAGCGTTGTCGTTTGAAGAACCGGCTGTTGTGACGAAACTGGCCGGTGTAACGGATACGACATACAACACACTGCCGGTGACAAAAAAAGAGCTGACAGCATACGTCCTCTCGTCCACGGTGAGCGCCTCGATGAATTACAGCAAGCTAAAAAATCTTTTAAAATCAATTTATATGCAAAAAGATAAAACAACGCTCGACAGCCTCACCCTGAATTTTGACAGCTCGTCCGGCCTTATTCTTGGCACGTTAAAGCTGAACAAATACTATATCACCGGCCGCGGCATAGACGACCACAAGATTGACATCCCGTTCAACAACATCGGCAAAAGCGTTTTGATGGGCAGCTGAGTGCGTTTTTTTTGACGAGGGGAGGTGCCGGAATGAAAAGAAGATTGGGCAGCGCGGGCTTTTCGCTCCTGGAGCTCTTAATCGGCATCACCATTCTCGGCATCATCGCCGTCCCGCTTTTAACGGCTTTCGTCACAACGTCGTCAACGTCAGCTAGGGCCAACCGCCTGCGCAGCCAGACGGTTGCGGCGCAGAACGTGGCCGAATCGGTCAAAGCTGCCGGGGTTACATCTGTTCTCAACGATTTGAAATCAGGGACGCCGGCCCTCACGGCCCTTGCGTCGTCTTCCGGCCTCTATACGACGAATGAAGACGGCTCATTTGCCCCCGTCACGGACCTCTCCTCGTACGAGGATACGGACGTCTATCACGCGGGTTTTACCGGTATTGCAGCCGGTGGCCAGATGTACGACGCCATGGTAACGCTGGACGCCACAACGTACAAGGACGGCGACACCTCTTTAAATAACACGGAGATCGTCCATTACAAATCGATGGATATTATTTTCAAACAGCCTAACAGCGGTGTTGAGGACCCCGACGGTGTCGCCGCAGCCGACATGGTTTTTCAATTGACGTCAGACGGCTACAATCTGACGGACGACGATGTCATCAGTCTGATGAAAAGAACGGTGACAATCACGATAGCGCCGGTCGGCGGAGACGGCTCAACCGTTTCCTGCACGGCGCAGTATCGATATGAATTGGTGTATCAGGGTAAAACATATACGGCAAGCAGTACGTATTCCTTTTATAACGGCAGCTTTACACCGAGTAACGGCGTTTATTTCTTCTTCTACCCCCTGCATACATCGGATGTCTTCAATATTGAAAACAGGGGCAATCTGACCGTCAGCTTCTTTCTGATCAAGCAAGGTCAATCCAATCTAACGTATCTGCCGCAGATCAATCTGAAAGAGACGTATGATACCGAAAAGCTTGATGCGCACAATCTCCCGATTCCAAACGGCAGCATCTATTTTAACCGTGACAATACAACGGCACCACTGACGTTTCGCTATTACGCGGGCCATCTCTTTGGCTCAACATATCAGGACAGCCTTTTTCAAAGCAAAGATTTCAGCGTCAAACTTGTCAATACGACCATTCCGAACAGGATTTACAAGCTCACCGTCACGCTCTACAGACATGGCGACGATTTTAACAATCCGCTCATGACGTTTGACACGTCCGTCGACGCTGGCAGCTGATATGATGGCAGGAGGCAGTATGATAAACATCGTTAAAATCAGAAGGCTTCTTTGTGATAACAGAGGCTCTGCCATCATTTCCGTCCTCGTCACGATGGCGTTTGTCATCATTTTGGCGGCAATTCTTTTATACATGTCGCTCGTTAATATGCAGATGAAAAAGCTTGACCGCGAGGGAAAGGCCGTCTATTACGACGCCGAGGCTGCCGCAAATGAGATCAGAACGGGCATTCAGGGCGCTGTGTCGGAGGCCATCTCAGACGCGTATACCGAGGTTCTCGTCAATTACAACTCAACAGATGAGACGCAGCGGAAAACGACGTTTCAAACGGCATATCTCAACAGCCTGAAAGAGACGCTGGCACTGCCGGATGATTCGTTTTCTCTGTATGATCCGGAAGCGTTTTTAAGCTATGTGACAGAAAAAACACGGGTAACGCTTACCGGAACCGTGATGACAACGCAAAGCGCTGACGGCTGGGTCACGAGCGTGACGTTTAAAGACCTCACTGTGACATACAGCTCTGTCAACGGATATGTTTCATCCGTTACAACGGATATCCGCATCGAAATGCCGCCGACGGCATTCCAGCCGTCACAGCTTGCACTTGCTTCCCTGCCGAATTTCGCGGTAATCGCCGAGACGGCGCTCCAGCAGACGACATCGTCCGGCGCGCTGTCATTGACCGGCAGCGTCTATGCGGGGGCTTTGAACACAAGCAATAATGGCAACACGCTGAGCATCCGTAACGCGTCAAACTTCGTCTGTGCCGGAACCGTTACGATTCAAAACAGCGCCGCCGTCAACTTCAACGTCAACTCATCGCTGTGGGCGCGGGATATCGACCTTGACACGGGCGGCATCATCCGTACCTACGGTAACGCCTATATTGCCAACGATTTAAATCTTCACGGGGACGGCACCGAGGCTATCCTCTCCGGGCGCTACTATGGATACGGCAGCTCATCATCCAACCCCGACGAGAGCAGCGCCATTGTTATAAACGGCAAGCATACGCTGCTTGACATGTCCGCGCTCTCCGTCCTCACACTGGCCGGGCACAGCTTTGTTGATTATACGTCGGACAATGTTTTAATGGGGCAGTCGATATCCGTCAAAAGCGACCAGCTTGTCTACCTCGTCCCGGCTGCCTGTCTCACGGCCGGCATCACCAATCCGTATCAAATTCAGACCGATCCCGGCAACGCGACACTGCAAAGCTATGTCAGCGTCACACAGCCGATATTTCCAAACGGCAACTCGCTGAGCACCTATGGCGTGGCGGCAACCGATATCCAATGCATCCGAAAACTGATTGGCCAAGGCGGCAACACGGTCACACTCGTGTATTTTTGCATCAGGTTCCCGTCGGTTGAGCGGGCAAACGCCTATTTTAAGGATTACTACGCCGCCAATAGTACGGCACTGGGGAAATATACGGCTGTGTATACTAACGGCATTACCCTGATGGACAATGCGATAAAAAACATCAGTGGCGAAGCGTATACCTTCAATGCGGGTCTTGCGCAGGTGCTTAACAGAACGGCCTTCTCGTCGACACCCATCAGCGAGCTGCCCGGCAGCTTTGAAAATCTGTGCGTGACGCTGTCGAAATCGGTACCCGGCGGCGGTGAAGCATCCCCCTTTGAATATTATCTTGACGAAACCCAAATGGCCGCTGTTTCGGGCACGACGACGTATTCAAAAGACGGTGATGTCCGCGTGATTGTCACAAACGCTTCAAATTACAATGTCAGCCAGGCCCCCGGGACGGTAAACCTCATTCTGTCAACGGGCAATGTGACCGTCGATCGGGATTTTTCAGGGCTCATCATCGCCAGAGGCACCGTTGAACTGCAGGCAAACGTGACGGCCAACAGCGCGGCCGTCAGCAGCGCCCTTCAGGCACTTCGGTCTTCGAAGGACGGTACAGGGTATTACTTATATCTTAATCAGGAAAATATCAAGCTGCCCAACAACGATGATGATACCCCTACACCTGATACGGGTTCCGGTGACGAATCGGCGGCCTTGTGGGATCTCAATAATCTCGTCGTCTTTTACAACTGGAGGAAAAATGCGGAATAGAGCGCAGAGACAAACGGCGAGCGGGGAGGCGCTTTCTTTGAAAAACCGCGGCTATACCCTCGTCGAGGTTCTCGTCGTTGTGGCGATGATTCTTGTCGCCGGGACGATCGTGTTTATGTCGATCAGCACCATATTTGCCCTCGATATGCGCCAGACGGCGAAGGAAGTGTACGCGGGCATCTCAAAGCTGAAGGTGGACACCATGAGCAAAACGGGTGACGTCTGCCTGCATCTGTACACAAAAAGCGACGGCATTTATATGGACATCTGGGAACAAGGCGCCGCGTCATCAACGGCTGTCCTGCTTCATGAAACGAACGATCTCGGCAGCGTCAATAAAGTCGGGAAAAAAACCGTTAGCGTTTTCTATACGACGTCAAACAACACGGCGCTCGAAATCCCGCTCGATAATACGGGCGTCGTGCTCGCTTTTAACAGGTCCAACGGCAGCTTTAAAACACTCGGCCAGTCGTGGTCACTCGCACAGACGCTGTTCGGCGCGACGTATACGCCGCCAAACCAGAGCGATACGATTACCGCAATCATCTTCCAGAGCTCCGGTACCCGTAAGACGCTGACGTTCAGCGCCGACACCGGCAAATTTATTTTCTCATGACAGGGGATAGGATGATTCTCCGATGAAAAGAAACAGCAAGGGCTTTACGCTCGTTGAAATGCTCGTCTCGTTTGCCATATTGGGGATTCTTCTGGTGATGATCACGCTCATCATCCAAAACGGCTCGGTAACATATAACGCCGTCTCGTCCGACATCAATCTCCAGTATGAATCGCAGAACACGATGAGCCAGCTTGAAAACTATATTATAGATTGCAATGAATTTGCCGCCGTCAGCACCGCGGGCGACAGGCTCTATCTCATCAGTCACGAGAGCGACGGGACATATACCGTTTATGCATTTGCTCATGACGCGTCTTCTAAGACGCTCCAGTTTTACAAAACAGAAGGCATCACGACGCTTGACACGGACGATCCTAGCCTTTACGCGCTGACAGGCAGCGCACAGCCAATGTCCAGCTATGTCACGTCGTTGACGGCGGATATCGCGCCGGACAACAAATCGATCACCGTCACCATTGCGTACGCGCTGGGGAACAAATCGAACACCGGCAGCCAGACCGTCGCTTTCCGAAATATCGTCGCCTCCAGAGTTGTCACGTTTTAAGCCGTTTTCAGTCGCCAGAGTTAAAGGAGCGCTTGTCATGCTTACAGTTAAACACAAACGCGCGGGGAGGATCGCCGTTTTTGCCGTCACAGTTTTGCTGCTGGCGGCACTGCTGGCGTCTTTAGACCCGCGCTCAAGTGTTGACGCAGCCTCCTTAAAGCATATCGATGAAATTGTCGCCGCGAACCAGCCGTTTAAGATTCTCGAAATCGTCCCCGATACGGCAGGGGCGTCAATTGGGTATTATGTTGACGGGCAGGAGCCCATAGCTAACTGGAAGACACTGCTTGCCGGTATGACAACCCCGGCCGAACGAAGTAATTATGTTAACACTTTGTTTACGCGGCTGCAGTCAAAAGGCGTTTTGAGCAATACGAATGCCGCGCCCCTGCAGTATTCATATTATGACGGCGTCAATCACAGCTTCTATACGGAAGCCTATACCGTCAACGACCCGCAGAACTGGCAGGTTCTCCATCTGAACACCCCCGAGACGACAACGCTGGTCGGGACATTTTCACCGCAGGAGGGTGGGCCCTACAGGGCAGCCTATCTTTACAGCCTTGCTAACGGTGGCGGGTATAACCAGAATATTGCGCGTTTTGAGTACACGGAGACGCCGGTATATGGTGCCGGTGACTACTACTATAACCCCGTTTTCTCGGAACTTGATAAAACGACAAATTTCAGCCTTGACTGGGCAAAATGGTCAAAAACGGCTGTTTATCAGCAGGATCCCGATACAGGCCGGTACAACTATATCGCAACCGTCTCAGAAATTGTTGACGGCGGCGGATTCGATGCCGGTGAGACGTATTATTATGTCGAAGCGTCGCAGACCGGTGCGCCCGGCACCAACAACTACAAAGCGATCGTCGATACAACCGACAATGATGACGCGCCCCAAGACGGGTTCGTCACAGCGTCGGGCACCTCCTATTTTTCGCGGACGATCACGGGCTTTTCCTACGTCGGCACGGGCGGCACCTATACCTACACCGCGTCGGGCAGCAGCTCCTATACTGTCTATTACCCGGATGTGTATTATAAGGCGGGGTTTACGAGCAACAATCTGATGAAGCAACAGGTCTTCGGCCTTGACGCCATGAATTATTCAGCCCTGACAATCAACGTGACGGTCAAGAAAGCCAGCGACGTGACGTCAGCAGATGTCACGGGGGCGGGGCTCATCTATCTCTCCAAGGGGACGGATATCACACAAAGCGGCGTCGTCACAACCTATACGGCAGCAAACGATATCCCGGACGCTGTTGCCGTCCAGATTTTCAATTATGCAGCCAGCCAAAATTCAAGCGGCGAAACGACGACGTGCCAGTATCCTGTTATCATTGACTACGCGCTGATTAGCGGGGTGACACAGTCCACACCGCTGTCCCAGCTCAGCCGCATGCAGCAGCTGAGTCTACTCTGCCTGCAGACAAGCTTTAATCAGACGTCGGCAACAAGCCTGACAACGCTGACGGCAAACTGGGCGGCCGTCTGGGCTAAGCTCACTTATGTCGCAGCCGACCAAGACAAAACCTTTGTCAACAACAACGTTTACTGTTTTGACGCCTTTAACACGGCAGCACTTGCCAATCCGGATAATGTGACGATGCTTGAAACACCGCTGTTTAACGCCGCATATGCATCGGCTGTCGTCTCAAGTGGCTTTTCGGCTGTCCTGGCGGAGATTACGAACGAAAACTTCGTCCGACAGCTCGCCGGGCAAACAACGCTGTTGCCGGAGACCGTCACCGTCTCGGCCAGTCTGCGCCATATTATCAACTATAAAGGCCGACGGATCATGAACGCGAAGACGGCCATCCGCGTGCTTGACCTTGAACCGGCGAAAGTAACTGCCTCGTCCTGGCTGACAACAGACACAGTGCGGGCATGGATCAACAATACGCTCCCGGCGGAGAGCATCACCATTGATCATATGACGACAGCGGAATTCGCCGGTAAAATCACGGATATCAACGAGACGTATGACATGATCTATATCGGTATGTCAACGGAGACGCTCAACACATCCGGCGGCAACACGGTGTATAATGATACTGCCATGAACGGCCTGATCTATTCGAACATCGGAGATAAATATTACGGCAATATCGAGCTTGCCGGTATCCGCGCGCAGGATTACGTCTTCGTCAACGGGACGAAGGCCATCAACAACGGAACGGGGACGAACGCCAATCTCTTCCGCTTTTCCGGTAACGATATTTCGAGTACAGCTGTGACGGCGCTGCAAAAATATGCGCAGGCAGGCTATCCTCTTATTCTCGCAAACGGCTTTGTCTCAAATGGTGCTATCAATACAGCCAAGGTTGACAACAGTTCCTACATGTATCAGGCCGTATCAGGCGTCTACGGGGCCTTTGCCAACGTGTTAAAACAGGATGACGCGGCCAATAACACCTCTACCGTCATCAAGTACTTAAACGTCTCCAAGCCGTCTATCACACTAACGACGAAACCGATTGACTATACCGGCACAGAGACAATGACGCCCAACCCGAATGATGGCTATTACTACCTCCGATACGACTTTACAATCAATAACATTACCGATTCAACGCCCGTGACAACGACGTATGACTGCCGCTTGTTTATGGACCTCAATGCAGACGGCCGATTTGCCGCCAATGAAGAGCTCGGTGATATTGAGGTGCACCGCCAGGCGGACGCCGCCCTCATCCTCCCGCTGACGGATGAAAGCGGCAACGAGTATTACGCCCTGTCGGCAAACGTCTCCTACAGTGTTACGCGCCAGATGTCAACCGGTACGGTCGGTATAATCCCCTGGAAGCTGGAGGTTGTCAAAAACGGTGCCGATCAGATTCACGCCTCCCAGCAGGGCTTTACGCGGATAGCAGCCGGCAGCAGCAAACAAACCGTAAAAGTGCTGCAGATTATGCAGGCGGGGACGACGGGGTCGAAGCTGAACCTGCAGCAGCAGCTTACAGTCAACCCCTCCGGCACGAACCCGCAGCTGCGCGGTGAGGACGGCAGCTACTATACCGGGATTTATGGCAAGCTTATCGCCGACCTTGATGATTTCGCCGTCAATATCACAACTATTGAAACAAACACACTCGAGGCCAAGGGCAGCGCGGACACCATTCTTGGCTTTTTAAATGACTATGATATGCTGGTCATCGGCTTCAATGACTGTTATAACGGTATCGGGTCGAACAGCGCTTCAGCAATTGTCGACTTTATTTCAAGCGGGAAAAGCGTCCTGTTCACGCATGACACAACGTCCCTCACGCAGGTACCGTCGTCAAACTACCCGATGGCCATCTCCGCCAATCCCACAACGAAAACGTTGAACGCAACGGACGTTTTATGGAATACATCAACGCATGAATACAAAAGCATCAACGGCAATATCTTTTGGTACGGCGATCAGTCCGCGACGGCACCGTCCAACATCCGGCAATATAGCCCAACATACGTCGTGATGATGTCGTCCAACGTCACGTCCGCAAACGAGCAGGACTACTATAACGCCCGCGTCAATAATAACATCTATCTTCTATCCGGCTCCAGCTATTCCGCTATCGCAAATCCAACCAGTTACAATAACTTTAAAAACACAACCGGCACAGCACCCGTCATCTATGTCTATTGCAGTGATACCAGCGGCTGGTACGGCACCGGCTATTACACAGACCGCATGAATGCCTCTGTGACGGGTAATTTTACAAAATTTGCAAGCGGCGTTAAATACACATGCTCCGACCTGACATATGCCTATTCCAACGGCAACAGACCGTGGAGTAGCTATCAGAATATGACAGAAACATCGTATTCCAAAATTATGATGTGCCTGTTTAATGACGCCGCGCCGGATTCCTATACCGTTATCGGCTCTTATGACCCGAGCACAAACACGTATACCCTGAGCGGGGCAACGTGGTACCCGGCAACCGGCGCACCCTATCCGCAGACAACGCTCTACAGTGTGGACCCCGACAATCCCTATACACTCTCAACGCTGCCCAACGGCATCACCGACTGGGGCTATTATTTTAACACCGTCATCCGCGACGCGGTCGGTCTTGACCGCTACGGCGTCACGAATTCAACGCTTAAGAGCATTGTTGATGTGTCATCCTCGATGCCTTGGGCGGATATCACAACCGTGCTTGCCGCTAACAGAAGCGTTGCCTTCACACCGAAAAGCGGCCGGTCAACAACCGTCCCGGAATTTCAGGGATACACGAACTATGCGATCATCCGCTTTGCAGGCAGCGGCAATACATATAACTATACGAAAAACACCTATTCAACCCGTGAAACGACAAAAGTTTCGCAGGTCAACCAAGGTCAGATTACGACATATCCATATAACGTCAACACGCTGACCTTCGGCGGTACCGACACCAGTATCACGTCCTCCGGCGGGTCTTATATGCAAATCGGCAATACGCATGAGCAGTATTTTCAGATCAACATGAACACCGATGATATCGTGGTGTGGTATTGCCTGTCGTCCGGTACGACAAACGATTCAAATTATTATTATGACGATGTGCCGAATGACTGCGCCAACGCCTATTATATCTATAACAAAGGCAATGTCACTTACTCCGGCGTCGGGCACTCGTCCGATTCAAGCCTTTATACAGGCTCCAACATCGGCCCACAGTACGTCAACGAAGCCAAGCTCTTTGTCAACACCATGATTGCGGCGTACCGTTCGGCGTCTCAGAAGCCAACCGTCAGTTTCAAAAAGGATGCCAACGGGACAAGCGATTTGACCGCTGTCACCGTCCTCGTTGATGAGGGCAAACCAAGTGGGGCGGATTCCACTGTGGTGCAAGGCCAGCTCAGCGCATCAGACGAGGTGCGCGCCCTCTACTACAGAATTACGGACCCGAACAACACCGCTAACAAAACGATCACCGTGCAGTATTTCATTGCTGACAACACCGGCACGATTGACCCCGATGTCGATAAAACGCAAAAAGTCCGCGCAATTACCGGCGTCACAACGTATTACGCCAACGGCGCAAACGTGACATCAATCAAGGGCGGCTTTGTCTATAAATTCTTCATACCCGACAGTGTTTACAATGTTCTGACGGACGATAACGTCTATTCCGTTCGAATCTACGTGAAAGTAACCACAACGATCGGCGGGGAAGCGCTGGCCAGCAGCGATTATATCGATATCAAAAAACAGCAGCTGTTCGAGCTGTCGTAACGATCAGCAGAAAAAGCGCCGTGAGATGATCTCTCATGGCGCTTTTGTTATTAGGATTGTGAAAATAGCGTTACGAAGCGGCTGACTGGGTTGCGGCGTTACTGTTTTCTAGAGCGGTCTGGTCAGATGCGGCAACCTCTTTGCGGAGGATGGTGATGACGACGCGTCTGTTTTTTGCCTTGTTTGCTGCCGTATCGTTCGGGGCAATCGGCCTGTATTCACCGTAGCCGATGGCCGCTGTATTTGTCGGCGATATCCCCATTTTAATCAGCTCCCGCCAAACGTTGGTGGCACGCTGGGTGCTGAGATCCATGTTGTCGATGTATTCCGCCGTGTGGATCGGGTCGGTGTCGGTGTGGCCCTCGACGAGGATAAAGGAATATGTCAGATGATTGAGCAGTGAGCCAATATTATCGATGAGCGCTAGCGACTTGGCGCTCAGGTTGGCTTGACCGCTCGGATAAAGAACATTGTCTTTAAAGGATATGACAACGCCCCTGTCGTCCATCGTAACGTCGACCATATCGGTGAGGTTGTTTTCCTGGATCAGCTTAATAACATCCTCATAAAACTGCTGATAAGCAATTCCTTCCGGTGACCAATACTGGTCGCTGCCGGGGGAAGATGCTGCAGAGCCGTCACTGGCTGAAGCGTCAGCACCACTTTCCTGATATCCGAAGCCGCTGCGGACGGATTGGGCGACCTTAGCCGCCTTAGCCTTGTCAATCTGGCTGGCGGCGAACAGGATGATGAATAAAATCAGCAGCAAATTCATCAGGTCAGCATATGTGACAAGCCAGCGCTCTGAATTATCCTTTTTGGGCTTATTGTTGTTTCTAGCCATTTCTTGCCCCCGTCATTTGGCTGTCAGGCACTTTTGTCCTGTGGCTTTGATTTGCCCTTGCCTTCTTCAAGTCCCCCGATCGATGCGATCAGATTGTCGCGCATCCTCGCCGGGTATTCGCCTTCAAGAATGCTGAGAAGACCTGTGACAATAAGACCCATGTACGCCGCGTCCTCGTCGGCGCAGTTGTTGATATGCGCCCCAAGCGGCAGCCATAGAAGGTTTGCCGCGCCGACACCATACATCGTGGCGATGAAGGCCGTGGCGATTTTATGCCCGAGCTCCTCCATGTCGGCACCCATTTCACGCAGAATGCTGACCATGCCCATAACGGTGCCGAGCACGCCCATAGCCGGGGAGACGCCACCGGCACCCTCCATCACTTTGGCTGCCTGTTCGAATTCACGTGTTTTCGCCTCAATCTCGTTTTCGAGGACTTCCTTCAAAAAGTCTGGCTCCACGCCGTCGGCAACATATAAAAGGCCCTTTTTAATAAACGGGTCATTAACTTTTTCCGCTTCGGCCTCCATGGCGAGAATGCCGTCGCGCCGCGCGACATTGGCAAGGCTATAAAGCAGGTCGATAATCTCTGCATAATTCTTTTTTTTCCGAAATAAAATCATTTTCAAAGCTTTCGGCAACTGCTTGAGAAAGGTCAGCGGAAAAGACAGCAGGACAAAACCGATTGTGCCGCCGAAAACGATGCTGGCCGCTGTCGGCTTCAAAAGCGCCGATAAAACGCCTTCATCGCCGATATAACCATAAATCACACCGCCGAAGCCGATCAAAAGACCAAGGAGCAGGAATATATTCATCTGTCTTCTCCCAATCAAGCAGATTTTTCAAGACATTCAACTGTTATGTTTTTCGGCATTTTTTCAGTTCTCTGAAGAGTAAAAGTGGTAAGCAGCTCGATAATTCACAGAAAAAAAGCAAAAAAGGCGAAAAAATTCATAAAAAAGCGAAAAAGCCCTGCCAAGCAACGCTTTTTCGCTTATAATGGTTGTTATAGCAACCGTCTCAATGCAACCGTATTCAAAATTAGCCGCTTTGAAAACCGGCGATCGAAGGGAGAGAGCTGATGGATTTTATCCTGCGTGACTGGCGTTTTGACGATGCCGACAGCCTCGTTTTTTACGCCGACAACCCGAGAATTGCTGTGAACCTGCGTGATTTTTTCCCAAGCCCCTATACGGCGGCGGCCGCCCATGATTTTATCACCAGCTGCCGTCGAAATGACCCTGCGGTGACGCGCATCCTTGCCATTGATGTCGGCGGTATGGCCGTCGGCAGCATCGGCGTTTTGAAAAAGGATGACGTCTACCGGAAATCCGCCGAGCTCGGCTACTGGCTTGGCGAACCATTCTGGGGGCAGGGCATCATGACGCGCGCCGTTTGTGAGCTGTGTCAAACGGCGTTTGAAAACATGGATATTATACGCATCTTTGCCGAACCGTTCGCGTGGAATACAGGTTCTCGCCGTGTGCTCGAAAAGGCTGGTTTTGCGTTGGAGGGTATTTTGAAAAACAGCGTTTATAAAAACGGGCGCCTCGGCGACTCGTGCGTCTATGCGCGCATCAGAGAATAAAGACGGTACGAAATGATGCGTATGAGCCGATTGTTTGAAATAACGTATTTACTATTAGAGCGTCAAAACGTTACCGCGCGGGCGCTCGCGGAACGCTTTGAGGTCTCCGTCCGGACGATTTATCGTGATGTTGAGGAACTCTCCGCTGCGGGGATTCCCGTTTATATGCAAAAAGGCCGAAACGGTGGGATCAGCCTGATGCCGGATTTTATACTAGATAAGACAGTGCTGACGGCACAGGAGAAGGAACAAGTGCTTTCGGCGCTCGCGGCACTCTCGGCAGCAAACCGACATGAGGGTGTTGTCATAGAAAAGCTTTCGGCGTTGTTCGGCAGCCGGGCGGCAAACTGGATCGAAGTCGATTTTTCTGGTTGGGGCTGGGGTCAAATCGCCAAGGACGATTTCGCCCTGATTAAAAGCGCCATTTTGGAACGGCGCGTTCTCAGCTTCACCTATCACGGTGGGCAGGCGTACGCGTCTCGGCGCGTTGCAGAGCCCTTGAAGCTTGTATTTCGTGGTCAGGCATGGTATTTGTTTGCCTGGTGCAGGAAACGCCGCGCACCGCGCTTTTTCAAGCTCTCGCGCATAGAAGAACTCACGGTGTCGGATGAAACATTTGATAGAGAGGTGCCCGAACGGGCGTTACCAGAAACGATGCTTGCGCAAAATGTAAAAATTCTTGTCCGCCTTCGGGCGGATGATGCCGTGTCCTTCCGCATTTTTGACGAGTTCCCGCACGGTGCCATAAAGCCGGATGGGGAGAACGGCCTCATTGTCGAATCACTGATGCCGGACGGCGACTGGCTCGTGTCGTATCTGCTCTCGTATGGGTCGTGTATTGATGTGCTGGAGCCGCCGGTGCTCCGGGCGAAAATAAAGGCGGAGCTTGAATTTATGTACCGCAGATATGAAGAAAATATGACATAACGCTGTCAACAAATCGTGGTATGCTGACCGTATCTGATAAACACAGAAAGGGATGCAGCGTATGGACAAGATTGATTACAAAAAAGCGTTTAAGGAGCTCTACCAGCCCAGGGCGAAGCCCTCAAAAATCCTTGTTCCCGAGATGACCTTTCTCATGGTCGACGGGAAAGGCGACCCCAACATGCCGGACGGCGAATTTGCCGAGGCTGTTTCGCTTTTGTACGCGCTGGCCTACACGATCAAAATGAGCAAAATGGGCGGACGGGAACTAAAGGGATACGTCGACTATGTTGTCCCGCCGCTGGAAGGTTTCTGGGCATATGACGACGGTGGGCTGTTTCGTTTCGGCGGCAATGCGCATTTTATCTGGACGGCGGTGATTCGGCAACCAGACTTTGTGACGTCGGGTGTTTTGGAGTGGGCCGTTTCGGAAGTCCATAAGAAAAAGCCGGGCCTTGACGCGTCAAAAGCACGGCTGGAGACATTTGAAGAGGGCCTGTGCGTTCAATGCCTCCATGTCGGGCCCTACGCCACAGAGCCGGAGACGGTGGAGAAAATGAACGTGTTTATGCGTGAAAATGCGCTTGTACCCGATTTCTCCGCCGCGCGCCGCCACCATGAGATTTATCTCGGTGATCCGCGCAAATCAGACCCGGCAAAACTGAAAACCGTGGTGCGCCACCCGGTCAAAGCGACAACATAACATAAGGAGCGGCTTTTGCCGCTCCTTGAATTTTGGTTCAGTTATTCGTAACGCAGGGCGTCAATTGGGTTGAGGCGCGCGGCTTTTCTCGCAGGCAGATAGCCGAAGAGAATGCCGATGGCAGCTGATATGCCGAAGGCGATTACAATCGCGGAAAATGACGGGACGACGGCCAGATTCGGGTCAAGCGCTCTTTTGAGGATGACGGTGGCCAAGGCCGACAGAAGGTAACCGAAGCCAATGCCGAAAAGGCCGCCAAGGGCGCTGAGCGTCGCCGCTTCAATGACGAACTGCTGCAGGATGTGGCGGCGCTTGGCGCCCAGCGCTTTTCGGATGCCGATTTCACGCGTGCGCTCAGAGACGGAGACGAGCATGATGTTCATAATACCAATACCGCCGACGACGAGGGATATGGCGGCAATCGCCGCAAGGACCGAGACCAGCACGTTCAGCATTGTTGTCATGATGCTGAGCATCTCGGAGAGGCTGATGATCGTAAAGGCATCCTTTGTCCCATAGACGTGGAAGAGCGCGTCGCCAATAATCTCCTTGCTTTTGGAAATATTGTCCTCCGAAACGACCTGAAAGTTATAGACGTTGACCATCCCGGTCGACGATAAACGCGCGGCCGTCGTATAGGGGATATAGACGGCGTCGTCCGTCCCGCCTTCTTCACTTTCAGACTGCTCCGTGACGGTGCCCACAATCGTCAGCGTGACGCCGTTTATTCTAATCGTTTTGCCGATAGCGTCGCTGTTATACCACATTTTATTGATATAGCTGCCAACGACGCAGACGTTGCCGCGCCTCGCGATATCAACGTACTGTAAAAATCGTCCGCCGCTCATGTCATACATTTTCATCGCGGCGTAAGATTCGCTGACGCCTGTGACGCTTGTCTTATCAAGCGTGCTGCTGCCGATTTTAACGCTACCGACAACCTTAACAATCGGGGAGACATCTTTTAGGTAGGCGGTGTTTTCCGCAACAAGCGTGTACATGTCGTCGGGCGTGACCGTTTTAGAGGTCGCCGTCCCCGTGATGGTAACGGTCAGCAAATCCGTCCCGAGGCTTTTAAAGCTGTTTGTCATATAATTTTGCATGCCGTTGCCCATGCCGACGATAACCATCACGCCGGAAACGCCAATGATGATGCCAAGCATCGTCAAAAAAGAACGCATTTTGCTTGTGACGATGGTTTTCAGCGCCAGCTGAAAAGACTGCACAATTCTCATGCAGGGCCTCCTCCGCTGTTTTGTTTCTCCGGTGCCCCGTCGGATACAATGCGCCCGTCGGACAGGCGGATAACACGCCCGGCTTCAGCGGCAATGGACGGGTCATGCGTGATGAGGACGATGGTGTTGCCCTCGCGGTGCAGGGCCTTTAAAAGGGATAGAACGTCTCGGCCCGTCTTGGAGTCGAGCGCGCCGGTTGGCTCGTCGGCCAGAATAACGGACGGGCCGCCCGCGAGGGCGCGCGCGATGGAAACACGCTGCTGCTGGCCGCCGGAGAGCTGATTTGGCCTGTTGGCAAGCTTATCCGACAAACCGACGCGCGCGAGTGCCTCAAGGGCGCGCTCACGCCGGATTTTTTTTGGCTGCCCGGCGTATAAAAGCGGGACCTCAACGTTTTCAAGCACGGATAACTTCGGCAGCAGATTATATTGCTGAAAGATGAAGCCGATCATCCTGTTGCGGATGTCTGCCAGGGCGTTATCATCCATCTGGCCCACATTTTTGCCGCCGAGCAGGTAAGCGCCCGACGTCGGCACGTCAAGGCAGCCGATGATGTTCATGCACGTTGTTTTGCCGGAGCCAGACTGGCCGACAATGGCAACGAACTCGCCCTTCGAGACGGCCATGCTGATACCGTCAACAGCACGGACGGGGCTGCCGCCTAGGACATACGTTTTCCGGACGTCCCGAAATTCAATGAGCGGCGTCATCCGGCATTACCCGCGGGGGTGTCGCCGCTGTCGGCGGCACTGTCTGTCGTGGGGGCGCCGCTCGATGTGTTGCTGGCGTTGTCTATACGGTTTTCCGCCCGTCCGGCGAAAAGGTTTGTGTCATACGACGTCGGCGTATTGTCCATAACGGCGATAACGTCACCTTCCTTGAGGCCGCCGGTAATCACGATATCCGTGTCGCTGGACGGGCCGAGTGTGACGGGCGTAGATGTGAATCCGGTGGGAATACCGGCGTCTGTTTTCTCCTTTGTTCCCGTTTGGAGCAGGACAAAATTGTCCCGGAGGACGGCGGCAACAGGGACGGTCAAAACGTCATGGAGAGACTCGAGGATGATTTTTGCATCAACGTTCATGCCGGGAAGCAGCGCGTCTGTCTCGTCGAGCTGAATCGTGACGGGATAGGACGTCACGCCGTTTTTCGTCGTCCCCTTGATGTTGACGGTGACGACGACACCGTTAAACGTCATGCCCGGCGCGGCATCCGCCGTCAGTGTGACGGCCTGTCCCGGCCGCACAGACTTGATATCAAGCTCGTCGACATTAAGCGTTAGTGAGAGATGAGAGAGGTCGTAAACCGTGCAGACGCCCTCGCCAACCTTTAGCGTGTCACCCTGCTTGACGATTTTTTCAACAATCGTTCCGTCAATCGGAGAGGTAACGGTGTAGCTTTCAAGCTTTCGCTGCTGGGTGCTGAGATTGATTTGGGCGTTTTCAAGCGCACTGTGTGCCGCGGAAACCTGATTATCGACATCGTTGCTCTGGAGGACGACGACAGTCTGCCCCTTTGCAACACGGCTGCCCTCCGGGGCGCTGACGGTCATGACGGTCGCGCTCGCCGGCGCTTTCAGGCTGCCCTCGTATTTATAAGTGAACGTCCCGTCAACGATACTCGTCGTGCCGCCGATGGTGGCGCTTGCCGTCGTTGCTGTTGAAATGGCGCCAGGGTTATTCACATCGATCGTGACATTACGGACGATGATGTTACCCGGCAGCACAATGTCCACAGAACTGACCTTGGAGACGACGCCGGGGAGCGTTTCATAGAAGTTGTTGATAAAAACGTCCGCCGATTGGCCGACGGAGAATCCGGCCGCCGCGCTTTTCTGGAACTGCACCGTCACGGACATGACGTTCATGTCACGGATGACGGCGACGGTCTGCCCCGCCGCGACCGTGTCTCCGGGCTGAACGGCCAGCTGCGTCACGGAACCTGCGCCGCCCGCTTTCAGTGTCAGGTCGCTTTGCAGCTTTAAAGCATTATTATACTGGCGCTGATTGTCGCCGACGCTGTTCTCCGCCTGCTGAACGGCGGCAGCTACGTCGGCGTTATCAACCGTATAAAGCACATCGCCCTTTTGAACGGTGTCACCCTCCTCGAACGGCGCCGACAAAACGTCGCCGGAGACGAGAGCGTTGAGCGTGTAAGCGTCGGCAGGCTGGAGTGTTCCGCTGCCGCTTAGCGTCACCGTAATGTCGCCGCGCTTGACCGTATACGGCGTATACGCGGCACTTGTCAGTGATTTCCGGGAGGATGAAAGGCTGGCTAAAACGATGAAAACAACAGCCAGTACGGCCGCCGCAATGATGATAATCCAGCGTTTTTTCAGTTTCTTTTTCGCGGACCTATCCGGGCCGTCCGGCTGCTCCGGTGTGTCTCGTGTCATTATCTCTTGATCGTTTGAACCCATAACAGTATCAAACCTTTCCTGTGTCGGTTTTTTTATTGTAGCACAGCGGCAGCCTCTGTTTAAAGGGACTGCGGCGCTTCAAATGTCAATATTCTGTTAATTTTGCAGGATGTTGCCTTATTTCCGCATCTTCGGAACGTCATACATATTATCTCGTTCGGCCACGCATCCTAAAAACAGGAAAGGATGTGATCAGATGGCACTGTTAGGAAACCCCTTTGTCGCCAACGTCACAAAGCAGATGACGCCGGAGGAGACGCTCCAGGCGCTCCGTGTCGATATTGCAGGGGAGCTCGAGGCAATCATCGGATACGAGGCGCACGCGGCGGCGACGAGCGATATGCGCGTTAAGAAGGTTTTAGCTCATATTGCCGACGAGGAGCGGCAGCACGTCGGCGAGCTTCAGCAGCTGTTGTACGTGCTCAGCCCGAACGACATGGAACAGACGGAGAAAGGGAGACAGGCCGTCCTCAGTCAGCAGCAGCAGAATTTTCAGCCTGCAATGCAGTAGGCGGCATTATTCTGAAAAAAGAGCGGGCGCGGCCCGGCGGGAATCACCTCGCCTGGCCGCGCCCGTTTTGGTCGGCGTGTCAGATTCTCTATAGAAGTTCCCCGGAAATCGTGTTACAATTCAAACGGGAAAACAAGCTTTTAAGTCCCGAAAGATCGGTTCGGTGAATATGAAGCTGAATAAGTGCGCCCTGTTCTCCCAATGGTCAATGGGGGTATTTCATTTGCCGTTATTAGAATTGAAGAACGTCAGCTATGAAAGCGACGGGAAAACAATACTCGATAATATTTCGCTGCGCATAGACGCGGGGGATTGTGTTTCAATCATGGGCCCGTCCGGCAGCGGCAAAAGCACGCTGCTCCGGCTGTGCAGTCATCTGATTAGTCCGACGGGCGGCGTCATTGTGTATAACGGTAAAAGCTTAGAGGCGTACAATCCCATCCAGCTGCGCAGAAGCATCGCCTATTGCTTTCAGACGCCGTATCTCTTTGGTGATACGGTCTTGGATAATATTAAATTCCCGTACGCCATCAGGAATTTACGGATCGATCAGAACCGGGTGCGCGACCTGTTTGAGATGATCGGTTTGACGGACGATTATTTGGCGCGTGATGTCAAAGACCTTTCCGGGGGCGAAAAGCAGCGGATTGCCTTCATCCGCTCTTTGCTGTTCAGGCCAGAGATTCTGCTGCTCGACGAAATAACGTCGGCGCTTGACTCAGAGAACGCATCCGCCGTTGAGCGTGTCGTCAAAGCTGAAAACGAAGCGGGGACGACCGTCTTGTGGGTCACACATGATCCTCTGCAAAGCCGCCGTATCGCCGACACGCAGATGATTATGGAAGCTGGCAAGCTGAAATCGTGGGAGGTTTTAAGGTGACGGGATCAAATCCAATCAGTTTGACATCGCTTTTGATAGCGTCATTGCTTGTTCTGATAACGCTTGTTTTCTCGTATTGGCAGAAGCTGAAGCTTGAGAAGGAAACGCTCGTCAGCGTCATCCGGGCTGTTGTTCAGCTTATTGCCGTCGGGTATGTTCTGCAGTATATATTCGGCATGAAAAGCCCCGTTTTCACAACGCTGCTGCTTATTTTCATGATGGTCAACGCCGCTTATAACGCCGCAAAAAGGGGAAAAGGTCTCAAAAACGGATGGCTCATTTCCGTCGCAGCCATCGCCCTGGGGACAGCCGTCACGCTCTCTGTTTTGATTCTGGCCGGGGCGATTGCGTATGACGCGTACCAGATCATTCCTGTCGGCGGCATGGTCATCAGCAATTCGATGGTCGCGCTGGGGCTTTGCTATCGGCAGCTAACATCCGATTTCAAGATAAAACGGCAGGAAGTGGAGACGAAATTGGCGCTCGGGGCAGATATCCTGCCATCCACCGTCGAGATCATCCGCGACGCCATCAGAACAGGCATGATGCCGACGATCGATTCGGCGAAAACACTTGGCATCGTCGCCCTCCCCGGCATGATGACAGGCCTTATCCTTGCGGGAACGTCGCCTTTGAACGCCATTAAGTATCAGATAATGGTGACGTTTATGCTGCTGTCAACAACGTCCATTTCGTCGTTTGTCGCCTGCTATCTGGCTTATAAGGGCTTTTTCAACGCGCGTAAGCAGCTCGTGCGCTAAAGCGCTTCTTATGATAAGCGCGGGCCTTTGTGTGCCCGCCGTGTCAAACCCATTTATATACGCAAAGCAGTCTCAATGGATTGCCTTTGTCAACACGCAATGGAGGTAAAAAGCATGGTTAAAAAATGGCTTGCGCTCATGGTCGGCCTCGCCGTCATACTCGGCGCTTCAAGCTGCAATGTCGGGCAGCCGAAGGGCCAGACAGCTGATAACGGTAAAATCAAGGTCGTTGTGACGTTTGATGTGCTGCGGCAGTTTGCCGAAACCGTCGGCGGCGACAAGGTCGCAGTCTCCGTGATCGTTCCGGACGGCACGGAAGTACACGATTTCGAGCCGAAGGCAAAGGACCTTGCGGCGCTCTCGGAGGCCGATGTCTTTGTCTATAACGGTCTTGGGCTGGAGTCATGGGTGGATGAGGCGCTGGCATCATCCGGTAACAGCGGGTTAATTGTTGTCAACGCGTCGGAAGGCGCCGAGCCGATTGTGTTAACAAACGCTGCGGAAATCAGCGAGCACGGGCAGTATGACCCGCATCTCTGGCTGAGCCTCAAAGGCGCTCAAGTCGAGGTCCGCAATATTCAAAATGCGCTCATCAAGGCGTCGCCAGAGAATAAAGCGCTGTTTGAACAAAACGGTGCCGATTTTACTGCGCAGCTTGAAGGCCTCTATTCAGAATACGCCGCGAAATTCCAAACCGTCTCGACGAAAGATTTTGTCACGGGCCACGCGGCGTTCGGCTATCTCTGCCGTGATTTCGGCTTGACGCAAAACAGCGTCGAAGATGTCTTCGCTGAAGGCGAGCCGACAGCGCAGAAGCTCGCGGCGCTGATCACATACTGCCGGGAACACAACGTCAAAACAATCTTTGCCGAGCAAATGGCAAGCCCAGCCGTCTCCCAAACGCTGGCCAATGAGGTCGGCGCACAGGTGAAGACGATCTATACGCTGGAAAGCTCAGAGGACGGGCAGTCCTATCTCCAGCGCATGACGGCAAATTTGGCATCAATATATGACAGCTTGAAGTAACACCCAGCACCGAGCCAACCATATAACAAAGAGGCAGGCGTTTTTCAGCCTGCCTCTTCTTTTTTCAACACAAAATTCTAAATTTCCCAAAAACAGTGATAATACTATCTTCCAAACTGGAATATTAAGGTGTATTATGTAAAAAGAGATGAGTTTTTGCTACTGGTAATAGCAATTAGGCGCAATGCGGAAAATTGGAGGTTATGTCTTTGAGTGTCCAGCCAGTGCAATCTGAAAAAGGATAATTATTTTACTAAGGAGGTCTTTGCTTGATCCGATATTTGAAACTAATTCTAGTTCACGCTGTCAGATGATTACGAAGACTCCGTACCATATTCAGCTTACCTACTTGGTAAAGTTGGTGACATGTCCGACTTACCACACCTGCAACGGCTTTATCTTTCAATCCAAAAATCAATGACCGATAGGTCAATCTGTCTAAGCAGTATTTTTTTGCCCAAAAGAAACATATTGGACGCTATAGAATGGATTAATTACCGCAGCAGATAATGTGCTTCCCATTAAGCAACCAAGGAGGATGCGTTATGGCTCCTAAAAAGCTTATAATCGGTTCGATGATTGCTGCCGTTATCATAATCATAGCGATAGCTGTGGTCGGCATCATATTGACTTTTCGTAATGGACGACCGGGTGTTTCTGACGCGCAGGACCGATCAGGCGGTTTAGTTTCCGATCAGTATACATATGAAGATCTTTATACGGACGGTGTAAACAATTCATACAAAATTTCTTATCACGTCCCAAAAATTAACTTGGATACCGCAGATGCCAAGAACACAAACTCGGAAATATATACTAATTGTATGGAAGAAATAAATAAAGAGTTGATAACTATGAAGGACGGCTGCAGCCCTGTTTTGCTTGACGTAAGTTACTCAACTTATGTACAGGGAGACGTTGTATCAATCATAATTAAACAATGTCTTGACTGAGACGACTTTATCGCTTATCAGGTCTATAATGTTGACCAGAACACCGGAAAGCAGATTAGCAATAGCGAACTATTAAGCTTGGTAAACATAGACCAAGAAACTTTCATTGATGCTGCCAGAGCGTGTATATGTGATAGATTTAAGGGGGAAGTTCAGAATTACAAAAATCACGTCGAAGAAGTGCTGTCTCTATATAATTCAACGGTTTATTCTGACGCTATTACGATAGATATGCCAATGTTTTTTGATAACAACGGGAATATTAATATTATCGCGACTATTTACGGTATCGCAGGTGATGGTTATGAATGCATAATCAATACGTCGCTGAGCCAGACCACGCCAATAACAAGCAAAGATTTCGCTCTCGACCCGTTGTATCCACAAGTCATCGAAGTATTAGCTAATGGCAGCAATGCGTCCATAACCCTTTACGACTGGTCTGATGGAAAATGGACAAAAGAATATTCGTGCTTAGGGTATATCGGCAAAAATGGTATTACGCCAAACAAATCTGATGGCGATGGCAAAACTCCCAAAGGAAAATTCGCGCTTGGTTTTGTTTTCGGCCTGACACAGCCCGAAACAAATTTACTTTTTAAGAGTGTTATTCCGGGTACTGTTTGGGTAGATGACATTAACTCGGAATACTATAATACATGGCAGCTCAACAATGCTCCCTTTAAGGATTGGAATAGCAGCGAGGATCTGTATTCAGACTGTGAATCATTAATATATGCGGCCATTACATTTGATTTTAACGGTGATGGTCTGGGTACGAATGGATCAATAAATAGCGCAACGTCTGGCGATGGTGCAGCACTATGGTTCAACGGACGATATACTTTAAGAAACGGTACACCCGGTGATATTGACATTAACAAAGCTGATATTATTGCTATATTGAAGTTACTTGACATTAATAAAACGCCAATTATCGATATCAAGGAAGCGACATCGGGGAGCGATTATAAAGGTTAGATAACCGGCGACAACATAGCTGCCGCATAGGTGCCAAAGAGGCAGGCCGACAAGGCCTGCCTCTTTCTGATGTTATATTCGGCTTTTGCCACAACATGCTCATAGCTGCTTTTTTTTGAAAATAACGATGGCCAGCGCGACGAGCGCCACAATTAAACCAGCCGTGAGATAAGCCGTCACCGCCATTTCCCCGGTTGAGAGAGAGCCGTTTAACAGCGCGGTGCTCGAGGCCGCAAGTGTAGCGGGGTTCCATTTTGAGACAATCGGGAAGGTGTTCAGGATGAGCATCACGATGATAATCGCGCCCGTTACCAAAAGCCCGCCGTAATTGCCCGGTGCTGCCGTGCTGGCAAAAAGCAGCAGCGCAAGAAGGAAGGCCCCGAAAAGCCAGAGGCTGAAAAAAGCCGGCAGAAGGTTCGGCACGACGTCTGCGCCGAAGAGATAAATGGTATAACCCCAGGCGGTAAACGCGGCCAGGGCGTATCCGGCAGTCCAGACGATGAGTGAAGTGATAAACTTCGCTGCAATGACGGCGCTGCGGGATAACCCCTTGGCAAGCAGAACAATCAGCGTCCCCTTCGTCACATCCTGCGACAGCAGGCCGCCGTATAAAAGCAGGAGAACCAAAAGCCCCATCTGGCCGACGTTTTTGAAAAACTGGGCATACGCGTCAAACGCGGTCGGCGTCGGAATAATGATTGTAATGCCCTGAACCTGCATCCCGGTAAAAATGTCCGGCAGGATTTTTGCCGTGAGCGGGCTCATCATGCCGAAAAGGAAGAGAACGGCCATCAGGATAAGGGCCTTAAAGCTGCGCAGCTGCTCTGTCAATTCCTTCTT
The DNA here is from genome assembly GCA_022870705.1 of Oscillospiraceae bacterium CM. Lineage (NCBI taxonomy): Bacteria > Bacillati > Bacillota > Clostridia > Eubacteriales > Oscillospiraceae > Oscillospiraceae bacterium JHJ. The sequence goes on along the minus strand of CP072107.1, from coordinate 1,638,048 downwards.
TGAAAAAGCGATCAAGCCGTTCATTGGATCACCTCCAGAAAGACGTCTTCAAGCGACGGCTCGCGGACTTCAAATTTGACAATGGCGAGATTCGCGCTGACCAGAGCGGAGAGGATGGCGCGCGCGTCGCCGCCGCTTTGCAGCTGTGCGATGACGCCGTTTTCCGCGGCGGCGGCACTTTTAACGTCCGGCAGTAACGCCAGTTTTTCGGCGAGCTGCCCGGCGCTTTCTTTTTTTGCCGGTTCAATGAACACGCAATCGCTTCGGTATGTGTTTTTGACCTCGGAAAGCCTGCCGCTTAAAACAAGCCGGCCGCCGTCCAAAATCCCAATGTCGTCACAAACGCGCTCTACGTCGGCAAGAATGTGTGTTGAAAAGATGATCGCTGTTTCGCTTCGGACGCCTTGAAGGATGTCGAGCAGTTCCTTGCGCCCGACCGGGTCGAGCGCCGACGTCGGCTCGTCGCAAATCAGAAGCTTCGGCGCGCCGAGCAATGCCTGCGCGATGCCCAGCCGCTGCTTCATCCCGCGTGAAAACCCGCCGATTTTTCTGTTCACGGTGCCGAGGCCGACGCATTCCAATAATTCTCCGGCACGCCGCTTAATGTCCGACGGCGTCATGCCGGAAATTTCACCGCAAAGCGTTAAATATTCCATCGGCCTCATAAAGCCGTAAAATTCCGGCACGTCCGGCAGATACCCGATATGCCTGTTCGTTTTTGATTGGCCGTAAACAACTTTTTCGCCGCAGACGGTGATCTCGCCGGCCGTCGCTTTTAAGAAGCCGAGCACCATTTTCATTGTTGTCGTCTTACCGGCGCCGTTTTTACCAATCAGGCCGTAGACGGCGTGTTCCCGGACAGTCAGGTTCAGGTCTCGAATGACGTCGAGACTGCCAAAGCTTTTTGACACGTGCCGGAGGGATAGGATATCCATCACTCGTCACCCCGCGCGATGGCAAAGTAAAGGATGGGGCCAATGATATTGAAGACCACCGCGACAATAATCCAGATAACTCTGTTCCCGACGCGATATGTCTTGTGGCGAAAGATCGAGATGAGTGCGGCAATCAGAAGCCCAAGTTCGACGGCGGCAATCGGAATGAGAAAGGGGATATACGGCGTGAGTGCTGACAAGTTAGACATTTTGACAGATCCTTTCTAAGTGATTATTCTAAACGGCCGAGCCGCTCGGCAAGTGCACGGAAACGGTCGAGCGTCTTTAGGCCGTCAAAGGCCGGGTTGCAGATAACGGCGTCTTTTAAGTCCTTTTTAATCAGCGTTTCGCTGCGCGGAGCCATGTTGCCGAGACGAAGTGTATCGAAATACGGCTCAATTCGGTCAAAGAACGCGCTGCCCCGCAGTTTCAGCGGATAAATAGTCTCGTCGGTGACGATGCCGACGTAATCTTCAAGGATGTCGAGGGCCTTTTCTACAGCGCCGAGGGCGGCAAATAGGGCAGCCGCTGTCAGATACAGCGCAAAATAATGATGAGGCTGGGTCTTTCGAAGCTCAAATGCGTCGCCGATTAGCGCGGCGATTAAAAGACACGCGTCCAGCTTATTTGGCGTATCGGCATACAGCAGCATCAGATCCGGCATCGCGGCGATAACGGTGACGCCGCTTGTGTAGATAAAGCGCTGGAGCAGCTCCTTGGCACGGTCGGTATCACCTTTGAGCATATACGCTTTCGCCAGCAGCGGGTCAATCGGCAGCGCGTGTGTGTCTGCGTCGCCGAGGAGATCGATAGCCTCGGCGGCGCGGCCTGTGGCCAGATAGCAGTAGGCGCGAAGGGACAACGCCTCTTTGGCGAGCGTTGCCTCGCCGCTCTCCGTCTCGACGCGCTCGAGCAGCGCGGCGGCTTCATGCAGCACGGCTTCCGCCGCGTCGGAGCTGCCTCCAAGCATGGCGTGGTTTGTATAGAGAAGTGAAACCGCGTATAGAAGATTCCAGCAGGCGTGATATTTTTTAACATAATCACGGCATTCAGCCATAACCGTCTCAAACGGTTCAGTCGCAAAACGGGCGGAGAGTTTTTTGTACAGCGCTTTGATCTCCTGCTTAGACAGCTGCGCTTCATAGCCGAGCAGCGCGTCGACACTTGTGTTGAAAAAGGCGGCCAAAACAGGCAGCAGCACGATATCGGGATAGCTCTGGCCGGACTCCCATTTGGAAACGGCCGGCTTTGAGACACCGAGATAAGAGGCAAGCTCCTCCTGTGTCAAGCCGCGCTCTTTCCGTTTTGCCGCGATGAATGCGCCGATTTTAATATGTCCCATATCATCACCTCATGGCCACATTATATTTTCCAAAGCGGAAATTAGCAAGGGAGGTGTCGTAAACTTTTGTTAATTTTGTTAACCATAGGTTAACAAGCGATGAAAACAAGCAAAAAAAGCGTACGCATGTCATAACATGCGTACGCAGCTTGTTGAAGAACCCGGTTACACACTGATGTATGCCGGATTTTCTAAAATTACAAAATATAGAAAAAATAACAATTGACGGGAAATAGAATATGATGTAAAATAATGGTACAAATGTAAAATAGCCATCGAATCATTCCGTACTTGGCAGGTCAGATGATTCGATGGCTGCCCCAAGTATTCGTGATTGTTAATTAAGAATACTTAGCTTTGCTATTCACATAATTACCACAAAAAAACTAATAGATCAACATCTGAACGGAAAAATTCAGAAATTATTCAAAATTTTGATGCTGTTTTGGAGGAACCGATATGAAATTACTATCAAAGTTGTTGGCATTTATTATGACGGTATGCTTGGTTGTACAATTATTATCCGTTAATTTGCTTACAAAAGCACTAAATGTCACGGCCACCCAAGTATCAGCGGGAGCAAATTTCACAGCGATCCTCGCTTCGGACGGTACAGTTTGGACATGGGGCCAAAATGAGCATGGAGAGTGCGGAAACGGCACGGTTTCTGCAACGTCACAAATAACGCAAGTTACAGGTCTGACTGATATTGCAATGATATCAGCCGGTTACTATTTTTGTTTGGCGTTGAAGTCGGATGGAACGGTCTGGGCTTGGGGGCAAAACAGCAATGGTGAATTGGGTATTGGAACAACGAGCAATTACAGTGATGTACCCGTTCAAATCAGCGCGCTAACGGGAATAACACAAATTGCAGGTGGCGAATGTTTTGGAATGGCCTTAAAGGCAGATGGAACAGTAAAGACATGGGGAAAAAATCAGTTCGGGCAGCTTGGCAACGGATCGACGACTGATTCTTCCTCTCCGGTACAAGTAAGCGGCCTGAATGGTGTTAGCTATATTTCGGCCGGAGCAAATGCGGGTTATGCGGTTAAAGCGTCACAATCCGGGATTGTATATTCGTGGGGCAATAACGCTTACGGTCAGCTTGGGGATGGGACGACGATTAATGCAAACACGCCGATTCAGGTAATCAATCTGTCTGGCGTGAGTAAGCTCGCCGGCGGCGGAAATCATGTGCTGGCGCTCTTGACTTCTGGCGCGTTAAAGGCATGGGGCGCCAATGATTGTGTACAGCTTGGCAATGCATCTTGGACAAACAGTAGCATACCGGTTGATGTTGCTAATTTGAACGATCCTAATTCGGCCGTATTGATTTCAGCAGGCGCGAACGATAGTTTTGCAATTGATTCCGATGGTAATGGTCTATGTTGGGGTTGCAACGATTATGGTGCGCTAGGTGACGGGACAACGGACTGGCATATGGTCGATAATCCTATTGCTAATTTGACAAATTTGACACAAATTTCTGCAGGGTATCAACATACCGTTGCGCTGAAAAGTGACGGTACCATATGGTCATGGGGGAACAACAATTTTGGGCAACTGGGTGGTTTTTCTGAAAACTATTCGGTGATACCAGTCCAAAGCATGGATAGTGAGGAGGACACGACGCCGCCGACGGCACCGACAGGTCTTACATTTACCTCTGTTACGGATACGTCTGTTTCTCTTGCATGGACGGCGGCATCGGACGATGTGGCCGTCACGGGTTATGATATCTACCGCGACGGCACAATGGTTGGTACGACTGCCAACACGACATATACGGATACGGGCCTGACGGCGGAAACGTCGTATTCGTATGATGTCAAAGCGAAGGATGCCGCCAACAACGAATCAACCGCCAGCAATACGCTGAATGTTGAGACGACGGCTGCATCGGAAGCCAAAGTCATTCAGATTGCAGCAGGTAATGGATTCACAGTCGTCTTAAAAGATGATGGCACAGTGTGGGTGTGGGGAAGAAACGATTTTGACCAGTGCTCAACGGGGACAGCGTCCGACGATGAGGAACTGACGTTAGTGCCGGGGCTGACGAATGTGACGGAGATATCGGCGGGTCTTGCTTTCTGCATGGCGCTGAAAGCGGACGGTACCGTGTGGACGTGGGGACGCAACTGGAACAGCGAGCTGGGCGACGGGGATAACTATCAGTATAGCACAGGAGTTGTCCAGGTTTCAGGGTTGACAAATGTGACGGATATCGCGGCGGGTGCTTATCATGGTTTGGTATTGAAAGTAGACGGAACGGTTTACGCCTGGGGATATAACGCAGATGGGCAGCTTGGTAATGGAACGACAAATGAGTCGGATGTCCCTGTTCAAGTGAATAATCTCACGGGTGTCAATTCTATTGCTGCCGGTGCGTTCTCGAGCTATGCCGTGAAGTCCGACGGAACGGCCTGGTCGTGGGGCAATAATGAAAGCGGTCAGCTGGGCAATGGTACGACGAACAATACGACGGCGCCTGTGCAGGTCAGCAATTTGACAGGAGTTAAATTTATTTCGGCAGGGTTTGACCATGCACTGGCCCTGCTGACAAATGACGCTGTCAAAGCATGGGGCAGCAATGACTGCGTGCAGCTTGGTAATGCGTCTTGGACAAGTAGCAGTACGCCCGTTGATGTGGTTAACATGGATGACCCAGACTCGGCGATTGATATTTCCGCCGGTGCTTACCACAGCCTAGCAATTCTAGCTGACGGGACGGCCGTCGGCTGGGGGAACAATGATGACGGCGTGCTTGGCGACGGCAGCGAAGCTTGGCATATGGTCCCAAATGACGTTTTAAACCTGACGGGGCTGATTCAGATTTCCGGTGGATATACGCACAGTGTGGCACTCACAAGTGCCGGCACGGTATGGTCGTGGGGCAAAAACGATTATGGCCAGTTGGGTGGATATATAGGAGATGCTTCTTTGGAACCAGTACAGAGTATTACATGTGAAGATGATATAACCGCGCCGACTGCACCGACAGGACTGACATGCTCATCAAGGACAGGCACAACAGCGACGTTAACATGGTCGTCGTCAACGGATAATGTCGGTGTTACGGGGTATGATGTTTTTCGTGATGGAACAAAGATTGGCGACTCAACGACAACGTCATATACTGAGACTGGCCTGACAGCAAATACAGCCTATACATATTATGTGAAGGCGAAGGACGCAGCAGAAAATATTTCTGAAGCGAGCAATACGGTTGAAATAACGACACTTTCCAGTAATGCAATGGTTCAGCAGG